>JBFFIE010000004.1:0-93355 GCA_041556555.1 Gammaproteobacteria bacterium | reverse complement strand
CTACTATTTTCATTCGGGCGTTACTCCCACAAGGAGGTATATGCCAAATAACTCAGTATCATCGGGGGAAAACATCTTTGTACATGGCAGATGCGGATCTTGTCCAGTATATCTTTTACTCCAATGGCTATTTTTACCGAGTCAACTATGCTGAGGATATATTCTATGCTGCGGGTTACAATCCTGCTACGGTTGAGTCAACATTGAAAGAATTCTTCAGCGGGCTAGAAATTTTAACTGATGCACATTAGTTCAAAAACACCGTAAGCGCATGAGTGTTTATGTCAGTTAATTGTGACCTAACCAATCACTCAAGAGGGACTGCTACGCAGCTCCTCAGCTCAACCGTTAAATACATATGAAATTACAGGCCATTTTTCTACTGCTTATTTCTACATTTACTTTTGCAGAGGAAGAGTGTGTTTTTAGAACTGAGGCATTTGATGAATTTAGAGATCAATATGTTAAATCTCATGAGGAAGCTAAAATAGACTCTGATAGAGAAACACTTATTGTTACACGAGATAATGAAGAAATATTAGTTAAAGGCGGTGGCTGTATTCATCTAGGAGTGGCTATTGAGCTAAGAACGAAACAAGCCTATACAGAGGAGCAATTTCTACAAAAAACGCTAAATTTGACTATCGAATTCGGTGATTGGTTAATAAACACCAAAGAATTGAAAGATGCTATTGAAAACGGCGAATATCATAAAATTGATGGCACATATTATATAGAAGTCGATGCTATGACGGTATTTAATGCATCGTACGACAATCAGGGTAAAATTAATGTCGACTTTTATATTAATTGAAAATGCATTTAACAATACGCTCAAGCGGGACCGCCGCTTCCCGGCTGCCCCTCAGCCAAATCTTTAGGCGTATGCGGCATCGCCTTTAATTGCCGTAAGAATCAAGGAGTCATCAGATGAAAATGTTACTTACGGTTGATTTTCCACTAGAGCCTTTTAATTCTCTTGTCAAAAGTGGCAAGGTGGGCGAGATCATTGGTCGTATTATCGAAACAATCAAGCCGGAGACGGCCTATTTTACGGAGCAAGATGGGAAACGAGGTGGAATTTTTGTGATTGACCTGCAAAAACCATCAGATGTTCCTTCGTTTGCAGAGCCCTTTTTCCTTAACTTCCAGGCCAATTGTAAATTTCGTATTCTCATGAGTCCCGAGGATTTGCAAAATGCTGGATTGGAAGAGATTGGCAAAAAATGGGCATAAAATTCACCTAACAAATCGCTGCAGCGGACGGCAAACACGCTGCGCGTATTTCATGCCCTTGAGTTCAACCGTTATATTTTTCTTACACTTTATTGAAGGATTTATTGCATGTGGTTACGTACAAACTGTGAGATGACGTTTGATATCACAGTTCCTACACCTTTCATTCTAATGCTGCGATTACGCAGTGGAGCACAGCAATGGGTAGCTAGTGAGGAATATAGACTCAAGCCGAGTGTCCCGGTTTTCGAATTCACTGATAATTTTGGTAATCTTTGTCAGCGACTGGTTGCTCCTCCAGGTGCATTCGCAGTATATACGTCTGCGGATGTCAAGACCGCGGATCAAGTAGACCAGTCCCCGGGAGCGCCATTTATCGAGATCGAGTATCTGCCAGATACTGTACTCAGTTACCTTCTACCCAGTCGATTTTGTGAATCTGACCGCTTTGGTGAAATGGCCACATCGATTACAGCTGGCAAACAGTTGGGCTATGATCAGGTCAAGAAAATTGAAACCTGGCTGCGTACTACCATTCGTTATGAACCAGGTAGTAGTGACATACCTATGTCCGCAGTGGAAGTTAATTCGAGGCAGTGGGGTGTTTGCCGTGATCTCTCACACCTCGGAATTGCCTTATGTCGTAGTCTCAGTATTCCGGCGCGATTGGTGGTAGGTTATCTATATGGGCTCAAGCCTATGGATCTGCATGCTTGGTTTGAGGCCTATATTGGTGGACGTTGGTATACATTCGATGCTACACAGGCTGAACTAGGAGGTGGATACGTGGTAATCGGTTATGGTCGTGATGCCGCTGATGTTGCAATCTACAACCAGTTTGGCCCTGCGGTGTATCCAATAACCCAGGACATTCAAGTTCAGCTTATTGAGGAAAAATATGCCTAATCGCTGACACATCCAGAGGTACGACGATCACATGTGTGCATCTGTTAGGTAGCAAATTAAATAGACTGAATTACTTAGAGTTCAATGAAGAAGCTAAAAAACGAGAAAGAACTGGTTAAGAAGGCGATCGCCCTTGGCGTTGCTTACGGTGAAAAACGAGGTGTCGTTGAGTTCGAGCCAACAGATTCCGCGAACGAAAAACTGGAGTATATTTATCGACTACTTGTCCATGACAAGATGATTCAGCCTCTTCCTGAACTCCAGGTTTCCCAGGAAACCATTCGACATCGATTGGCTATTTGGGCATCAAAGCAAAAAGATTAACGGATGAATCTGCCACATGATGATACGTTTAAGAGGAACCACTGCTTCGCGGCGACCTCTCAGCTTGGCAGGTAGGCGGCTCAGTGGTGAAGCTTGTACTCAAACATTCACGAGGTGGCTTCATTGCTGCAGGGTTGTTCCTGCTTCTATTTTTGGTACTCCTAGCCTGGGTGTTTTTCATTGCGTCAAAGAACCCTGCCGACTCGGGCGAGTCGGGAATTCTGTTGTTGCCATTCGCAATGCCGTGGTTAGCTCTTGTACCACAAGCTTGGCTTGGCCCCATGGTGGGATTCGCCTGCGTTCTGGTTAATACTCTTATTATTTACTTGTTATTCGGTGGCTTGAGATTGAAGAGAACCTGATTGGTATCGCTACTTAACAAATCGCTCAAGTCCGGGACGCTGCCCAGCGGCGCCCCTTAGTTAATCGTTGGTCAATTGGAGTATCTTGACTCGGAAACCCTCAACAAGAAAGGAGATTGTCATGGCAGAGAAGAAGAAACTGGTGATCGTAATCACTCATGGATTGGATGACGAACGTGCTTCAGTAGCCTGGAGCATCGCTAACGGTGGTATTAACTCAGGTCTTGAAGTTACGGTATTCCTGACAAGTTCAGCCGTGGACTGGGTAAGGAAAGGGGCGGCTGACTCAGTGCATCTGAATCCAATGGATCCGCCAATGAAGGACATGATCCAAAAGGTGAGAGACAGCGGATGCACAATCTTGGTCTGTCCCCCGTGTGCAAAGGTGCGGGGCTACTCGCAGGAGGATTTGCTTGAAGGTGTGGTCATCACCGGATCAGGCGCGATGCATGAATTGATCAAGCAAGGCGCAGCGACCTTGAGTTTCTGAGAACAAGCACCAGACACCTGCCGGGGGCAGAATTGGCATGAACCTTTGGGCCAACATATCGGTGGAGACGAACCGTCGCCCCTTAGCTCAGTCGTTATTTAGTTTTTGCAAGCATAGAGGTGAGTTCAATGCCAATCGCTAACTGTATAGTGACTCCAGATTGCCAACAAAGCTCAGGTAATCTCGTCGAGTTATGGGCCAGTGAATCTGGCAATTCCTCGGACCACATGACAGTCAATATCATTACCAGCAATCAACAATTAGGGAATCAATACTCAGTCATGGCAAATTTATTGTTGCCATCAATTTGGACAGCTTCAGATATTTCAGCAATTCAAACAGGCTTAGCTAGAGCCCTCGCAAAGAGTTTTAATGTTGCATTAACTCAGGTTCACATAGTTACCAACATAGTTAGTTCAGGCTTGGTGGTCGAAGAGGGACAAGAAATGAAATGGTAACCAAAGAAATCATAACAGACAGCTCAAGAACAACGTGCAAAAAGCACGCACATATTAACTTTATCTTTATGCGGCAACGTAGCATTCACAAGGAATAATTCCGTAAATGACTCGCTACAGCGATACTGAAAAAGCACTGATTGAGGTCTGGGAGGCGCACACGGCCGCTGAGTTCGAACTAAAGGATGCAGATGCTGCTATCGCCACGATGACGGATCATCCAGTGCTAATCCATGTCCCGGTCAACACAGGCGCGACAGGGAAAAGTGAATTGCGAAAGTTCTACAAGGAAATCTTCATTCCGCAAATGCCGGCCGACGTCGAGTTGCAGTTACTTTCGCGCAGTGTGGGACAGAACCGTCTGATTGATGAATTTATCCTTCGATTCACTCACACCGTACGTATGGAGTGGTTTGCACCCGGTATCGAGGCAACCGGACGTCGACTGATCGTACCTCATGTGGGCATCATTTCGTTTGAGAACGGTAAGATCAGCTCGGAACATATTTACTGGGACCAGGCCACAGTCCTGATGCAAATGGGTTTATTGGACAAAAATCTGCCTGTGATTGGTGATACCCAGGGCGACCGCCTGCTGGATGTGAATGCCCCGGTGAATCAATTGTTAAAATGATCCATTTATCGCATATCTCGAAATTTGGTGCATTATTGATCCTGATGATGAATCTTAACGCCTGCGCACCGATTCCGCATCACGAAATTATCTCACCCACTATAACGGGAAAAGTTCATCGAAACGGGAAACCCGTTGAGAATGCCGTTGTGTATATAGAGCATCCATTAACTGAAACCTGTTCCTTCAAAAGTGAGGTTTCGACACGCACCAATGGCGATGGACAGTTCAGATTCGAGGTGAGAGAGGAGTTTAGATTTTTTGTATTCATGGATCGATTCAGCACCTGGCAACTTTGCATTGAAGACGGTACTGCTGATTACAGGGCTGGTACGAACACAGGCTTGGGGGGCCGAACACGGAACTTATCCTGGATTGTAATCTGGAAAGTATGCCACAAGTACAGGAAGACACGCCAAGCAGCAAGATAATGGGGGTATGTCGTTCCAATACAAAATAAAAATATAAATAGCCCTTCAATTCAACGAGCAATCCAATGCACGACTCAAGGGCGCCATTAGGCATGCTTTTGAAAGGGATCTGAATACCCATTGCTTAATCGTTATCTGATTGGAAATATCTGAATGAACCGCCCTGAAATATTGCTTGTTTATGATAAGGAATGCCCCGTCTGTGATGCTTACTGTCAGATTGTCCGAATTTGTGAAACTGTAGGTGATCTCAAACTCATTGATGCACGAAGTAAAAGTGATATCATGGATGAGATAACTGCTAAAGGCCTGGATATCGATCAGGGTATGGTCCTGAAGATGGATGACAGGCTTTATTATGGTTCAGATGCCATTCATTCCCTTGCGCTTATTAGCAGTCGTTCCGGAATATTCAATCGTTTCAACTACTGGATATTTAGATCCAGGATACTTTCCGCGCGGTTTTATCCCATACTTCGTTATTTTAGAAATCTTTTGCTTAAAATACTGGGTAAAAGCAAAATTAATAACCTGGAATTACCAAACAATGAGAGATTTTGACCTGGCGAATATCAATCCAACCAGGTTGGATAACAATCGTAACGCTGGATATAACCTATGAGCCGTGACGTAGAAAAAAAACTTGCCGAGGAACATCGTCCAGAGGTAATCAGAGAACGCCTGAAGATGCCGGCAAAACAAAACGTGGTATCCGATGCAGTTCTGGGAGGAATAGACGGGTGCGTAACCACCTTTGCAGTGGTATCCGGGGTTGTTGGCGCTGGATTATCTCCTATTGTCGCATTGGTGCTGGGGTTTGCCAATCTCGTGGCTGATGGCTTTAGCATGGCGATTAGCAATTATGAATCCATCAAGGCCGCCAGGGAATTTATACAAAGCCTGCGAGTATCTGAACAAGAGCATATAGAAAAGATTCCGATTGGTGAACGGGAAGAGATACGCCAGATATTTAAAAAGAAAGGCTTTTCCGGGAATGTGCTGGAGAAAATTGTTGACACCATAAGTTCTGACCGGCGCTTATGGATTGATACCATGCTGACTGAAGAGCATGGAGTCCAGAAAACAGGAAAAGATCCGGTCAAGGCAGCCATTACAACATTCGGTTCATTCTTGTTTGTTGGTTCAATACCCTTAATCCCTTTCCTGATACCTGCATTAGAAAAGGGCTCCCAGTTTATATTAAGTGCCTGTCTTGCTGCGGTAATGTTCTTTTCTATCGGTGCAATGAAAAGCCGGGTCTTCTCCAAACCTGTACTTCGATCCGGGATCAGTACTCTTTTAACAGGTGGCGGAGCCGCAGCGCTGGCTTTTCTCGTTGGCTACCTGTTAAGAACTCTCTTTGAAGTTGGGCCGGTATGATGGCCGTTATCTGCCTGAAATGATGCCTGGGTATTATATGAAGAACTTTTTGCCCCTGTTTCTGTGTGCTGTGATTATTCTCACAAGTGCCTGTGCGGGAAACAGGCAAATCAATGCATTCGCAACGATTGATGGGTTTGTAGACGTTAAAGAAATTATCCCTACCGTTCATCTCGATATCCGATATTACACGACCCATAATTTTGTTGGTTCAAGAATCAACGGTTACGATGCGCCGAAATGCTTCCTTACAAAAGAAGCGGCAATTGCACTCAAGAAGGTTCAAGAGGAACTTGAACGCAATCAACAGTCACTGAAGATTTTTGATTGCTACCGGCCGCAGCGGGCTGTCGATCATTTCGTGAGGTGGGCAAAAGAGCTTTCTGATCAGAAAATGAAATCTGAATTTTATCCGTCAATTGATAGAAAGAACCTGTTCAGGGATGGTTATATTGCCGCAAAATCCGGTCACAGCCGGGGCAGTACGATCGATCTGACCATCATGGATTTAAACAGCAACCAGGAACTGGACATGGGAACAGGCTTTGATTTTTTCGATCCGCTCTCCCACACAGTCAACAGTCGCATCAGCCAATCTCAATTAAATAATAGAATGGCTTTGAAAAACATCATGGAAAGTAACGGCTTCAAGAATCTCAAGGAAGAATGGTGGCACTTTACGCTCAGGAATGAACCGTACCCCGACACGTATTTTGATTTCAGAATTCATTAGCCTGCAAATTATCAATCTATCTACGGTACGAGAGAGTGATGAGTATCTTTTTACAGGGAATCTTCATTGGGCTACTGGCGACAGTCCTGATCGATGTATGGGCGCTGGTTCTCAAGTTTTTTTTCAAGCTTCCAACAACTAACTGGGCTATGGTAGGTCGATGGGTCGGGCATTTTCATAGCGGCCAGTTCGTGCATCAAGCAATCAACGAAGTAGAGCCGGTTGCCAGCGAGAAAGCATTGGGTTGGCTGACCCACTATGTGATTGGATTGCTATACGGTATCGCGTATCTCTGGTTCATTTTTACCGTTTTAAATCGTACTCCCAGCGTCGTCTCTGCAATCATATTCAGTCTTGTCTTACTGGTGGCCCCCTGGTTCATTATGCAACCAGGACTAGGGTTAGGGATTTTTGCCCGCTATGCCCCGAAACCGTGGTTAACTCGCGGGATAAATGTGTCAGTGCATATCGTTTTTGGCATGGGCATGTATCTTGGCTGGTGGTTACTGGATATATCAGTATTTAACTTGTAACCGCTGCAATTTTTTTCAAACAAAAAGGCCGCTCTAGGGCGGCCTTTTTTACGAATAAAAAATCTTACTTCAACATGCTGGCGACCATGTCCTTTTCTTCTTCCAGTTCCTTTTGCGTGGCGTCCATCTTGCCACGACTGAAGTCATCAATCTCCAGTCCCTGGACAATGGAATACTTTCCTCCCTTGCAGGTAACCGGGAACGAGTACATCAGGCCTTCCGGGATATCGTAACTGCCGTCACTGGGCACGGCCATGCTGACCCAGTCGTCTTTCGGTGTTCCCATCACCCAGTCGTGAATGTGATTGATTGCACCGTTAGCCGCAGATGCGGCACTGGAAGCACCGCGTGCATCAATGATCTCGGCTCCACGCTTGGCGACACGGGGAATGTATTCTTTTTCATACCAACTGGCGTCAACGAGGTCTTTTGCCGGTTTGCCGCCCACGGTGCAATGACTGATGTCCGGATACTGGGTCGTAGAATGGTTCCCCCAGATGGTCATCTTCTTGATATCACTGACGGCCGAACCGGTTTTCGCAGCCAGTTGTGCCAGCGCCCGGTTATGGTCCAGTCGGGTCAGCGCCGAGAAGTTTCCCGGATTAAGGTCCGGGGCACTGACCATGGCGGTGTGGGCGTTGGTGTTGGCGGGGTTACCCACGACTACGACTTTCACATCCCGGCTGGCATTTTTATTCAGTGCCTCGCCCTGTACCTTGAAGATGCCGCCATTGGCTGCCAGCAGATCACTGCGTTCCATGCCCGGCCCGCGCGGCTTGGAACCGACCAGCAGGGCATATTCAATGTCCTTGAAGGCCGCATTGGCATCATCGGTTAACACATACTCCGAGACCAGTGGAAACGCGCAATCGTCAATTTCCATGGCGACACCTTCCAGTGCCTTCATGGCGGGGGTGATTTCCAGCATTTGCAGGATGAGCGGCTGGTCCTTGCCCAGCATTTCACCGGAGGCAATCCGAAACAATAATGAATAGCCGATCTGGCCCGCGGCACCTGTAACCGCTACACGAACGGGTGACTTCATAACTTCTGCTCCCTCTTAATCATCTTGTCGTTTAATAATAAATATATGTTACCTGCCCCGTTTATTCATCGGAACGTAATCTCTGGTTTGCTCGCCGATATACAACTGGCGGGGCCTGCCGATCCGGAAATCCGGGTCTTCCATCATTTCCAGCCACTGTGTTATCCAGCCGGCCGACCGGGCCAGCGCAAACATAACCGTGTACATGGTGGTAGGAATGCCCAGTGCCTTGAGGATGATGCCGGAATAAAAATCGACGTTGGGGTATAGCTTGCGCTCGATGAAATATTCATCTTTCAAGGCAATGTCCTCGAGTTGCATGGCTGTATCGAATAAGGGCTGGTCCACAGTATCGATCTCTTCCAGGAGATCATGACAGACCTTGCGAATGATCTTGGCCCTGGGATCGTAATTTTTATAGACGCGGTGGCCGAAGCCCATCAGGCGGAAGGGATCGTCTTTGTCCTTGGCACGGGCAATGAACTGCGGGATATTTTTCGGGTCCTCAATCTCACCCAGCATGCGCAGCACGGCCTCGTTGGCACCGCCGTGCGCCCTGCCCCACAGCGTCACGATACCGGCCGCGATGCAGGCAAACGGGTTGGCCTCGGCACTGCCGGAGAGGCGCACAGTCGAGGTCGAGGCATTCTGTTCGTGATCGGCATGCAGGATCATCAACAGGTCCAGTGCCCGTATGGCTGTCTCATTGGGTACGTAGGGGCGATTGGGTAATGAGAACATCATGTTCAGGAAATTCTCGATATAACCCAGATCATCCCTGGAATATACAAACGGATGGCCCATGGCGTGTTTGTAACAGTGCGCGGCCAGGATTGGCATTTTGGCGATCACGCGCTTAGCCGTCAGGTACCGGTCCTCGGGATCATTAATGTCGAGGGCCTCGTGATAGTAGGACGACAAGGCACCGGTGATGCCGATCAGTATCGACATGGGATGGGCGTCGTAACGGTAGCCGGTATAAAACCGCTCCAGGTGTTCGTGCACCAGATTACGCCGGCCCAGCTCCTGCTTGAAATCATCGAACTGGGTCTTTGTCGGCAGCTCCCCGTAGAGCAGCAGGTAACATACCTCCAGGTAATTGCTGTGTTCAGCCAGTTGCTCGATTGGGTAACCGCGATGCAGGAGAATACCCTTTTCGCCGTCGAGGTAAGTGATTGCGCTCCGGCAGGAAGCGGTCGTTAAAAAGCCGGGATCAAAAGTGAACATGCCCAGCTCGCTATAGAGGTACTTGGTATCGATGACCGGTGCGCCATAAGTGCCCTCCAGTACCGGACACTCAATTTTTTTCCCCGTTTTATTGTCTATGATCGTTACCGTGTCAGGCATTCGGTATTCCCCCAAGGCTGTTGGAATAGTTTGAAATAAGCGGTTTTTATAATTGTAATTTTTCAGGATACCGCTCATTATGGCATTGCAGCAAGACTGGGGACTGTGATAGACAAAAATTCCTCACTTTGCACTTTGTCTCCCGTTGGTTGTCATAAAAAGCAGGAAAGACACTTGAATGGGTAACCGGAACTTACTGAAATACGAAGGATAATTAAGTAAAATTTGGCCTCGATAAGCGTGATTTCGGCTAAACTTTGTCCACCCGTAACGTAAACGCGCTACAACAAATAATGGAAAACAAGAAATCATCGCCGCTGTTCAGTGGCAATGGCGGGTTCATTGAAACCCTCTATGAAACCTATCTGGAAGACCCGGACAGCGTGCCGGCCCAGTGGCGGCAGTATTTTTCAGCTTTACAAAGCGAAGAGCCTTCCCAGGAACCGGAGGTCTCTCATGAAGCTGTGCGTGCCAGTATCACCAGGGCTACCCGTAAACCCCGGCACTGGGCGACTGTGCGTAAACCTGAGGCGAAGGCTGTGCCCTCGGCTGCAGAAAGCATCGACCACCAAAAACAGGTGGCCGTGTTGCAGCTCATCAATGCCCACCGCTTTCTCGGACACCGTCAGGCAGAGCTGGACCCACTGCAGCAGTATGATCGCCCCAATGTTCAGGAGCTGGACCCTGCATACCATGGACTGACTGAACAGGATCTCGACAAGACCTTTAACATCGGCTCCCTGCAACAGGCGCAATCTGAAATGAGGTTGCGCGACATTATTAATGTCATCAAGACCACGTATTGCCGGACCATTGGTGCAGAGTACATGCACATTAATGAAACCGAACAAAAACGCTGGATTCAGCAACGCCTCGAATCATGTTGCGCCATACCCGATTTCACCCCGGAAAAACGCCGGAGAATCCTGGAGCGCGTCATCGCTGCAAATTCTCTGGAGGAATACCTGCACACCAAGTATGTCGGTCAAAAGCGCTTCTCTCTGGAAGGCGGCGAGACCCTGATTCCACTACTCGACGAAATACTGAAAGACAGTGGCCGCCAGGAAATCCGGGAAGTGGTTGTTGGTATGGCTCATAGGGGGCGACTGAACGTGCTGGTAAACACTATCGGCAAGCTCCCGGGCGATCTGTTTGGTGAATTCGAGGGCAAGAACAACCCGGACAATGGCTCGGGTTCCGGAGACGTGAAGTATCACCTGGGATACTCCTCGGACATCAATACCAAGGCCGGCCCTGTTCACCTGACCCTGTCCTTCAATCCATCACACCTGGAGATCATTGATCCGGTGGTTGAGGGTTCGGTCCGTGCCCGTCAGGATCGGCGCCGGGATTATGAGCGCAACCAGGTCCTGCCGGTGCTTATACATGGTGACGCGGCCTTTGCCGGACAGGGCGTAGTTATGGAAACCCTCAACCTGTCGCAGACGCGCGGTTTCTCCACCGGCGGTACCTTACACATAATTGTCAATAACCAGATCGGGTTCACAACCAGTGATCCGCTGGATTCCCGCTCGACGCTGTATTGCACCGACGTGGCCAAGGTGGTTCAGGCACCCATCTTTCATGTCAATGCCGATGACCCGGAGGCAATAGTTTTCATTGCCAAACTGGCTCTGGATTTCCGTATGGAATTCAACAAGGACGTGATCATCGACATGATCTGTTACCGCAAACACGGACATAGTGAAGCTGACGAGCCGGCAGCTACACAACCGATCATGTACCAAGCGATTCGCAAGCATCCGGGCGTGCGCGACATTTACACGGAAAAACTCATTCATGAGGGCGTCGTTACCGAAGAAGATGTCAATCACATCCTGGAAAACTACATTAAGTCTCTCGAAACAGGTAAGAGCGTCGCCGGGCCGCGCGCCGAAAATATCAGTCAGGAATTTGCGATCGATTATTCACCCTATAAGGGCACCCAATGGGATGTGATTCTCAACTCTAATATCTCTACTGACACACTTCAGCGGTTGGCGGAAAAAGTGACGACCATTCCGGAAAATTTCAAACTGCACCCCACAGTTAAACGCATCGTTGATAACCGCCTGAAGATGAGCAAAGGTGAAATGAACATGGACTGGGGCTTTGCCGAGACCATGGCCTATGCCACCATGCTCGATGCGGGTATCCCGGTAAGAATCTCCGGACAGGACAGCAGTCGCGGTACCTTTTTTCATCGCCATGCCGTGTTGCATGATTGCGAAACCGGAGAAACCTTCCTGCCCCTGCAACACATCAAGGAAAAACAGGCCAATTTTCTGATTATCAATTCCACTTTATCGGAAGAGGCCGTACTGGCCTTTGAATATGGCTACAGCAGCTCTGCCCCGGAATCACTGGTGATATGGGAGGCCCAGTTCGGTGATTTTGCCAACGGCGCCCAGGTGGTCATTGACCAGTTCCTCAGTTCATCCGAGGCGAAATGGGGCCGCTATTGCGGGCTCGTTGTATTCCTGCCGCATGGTTATGACGGCCAGGGCCCGGAACATTCCTCGGCGAGACTGGAACGCTACCTGCAACTCTGCGCCGAGGAAAACATGCAGGTCTGCTATCCCAGCACTGCGGGACAGATGTTTCATATGCTGAGACGACAGATGATGCGTCCATACCGTAAACCGCTCATCGTCATGAGCCCGAAGAGCCTGCTCAGACACAAACTGTCGACGACACCGATAGAAGAGATCGTAACCGGGCGGTTCCAGACAGTCCTCCCCGAGGCCGAACCACTCGATCACAGTGAAGTCACGCGTTTGCTGTTCTGTTCCGGCAAGGTTTACTATGACCTGGTTGAAGCGCGGCGTGAAAATGAAATTGATAATATTGCCATCGCCCGCATTGAACAGTTGTACCCTTTCCCGCAAGACAAGGTAAAACGAATCATCAGCGGGTATGAAAACCTGAAAGAGATTGTCTGGGTCCAGGAAGAACCTAAGAACCAGGGCAGCTGGTATTACATGCAATCCCGTTCCACCATGCTGGGATGCATTAATGATCATCATACCTTCGGTTACGTGGGACGCCCCTACTCCGCCTCGCCAGCCGTGGGTTACATGCACAAACACATCGAGCAGCAGAAACAGCTCGTGAGTGACGCCTTGCAACTCGACAAGCTGGAGATAGCCGATCGTAAAAACGTGATTGGTGCCTGACGCTGCAATGCCGTTTAACCTGTTTTCAGTTAAGCCGATATTATCCAGGAGAATAAAGTGTGGTCGTAGAAGTTAAAGTACCAGTCTTGGCAGAATCTGTTGCTGAAGCCAGCATCCTCAAGTGGCATAAAAAACCGGGAGACCCGGTCAACCGGGGTGATAGTCTCACAGATATTGAGACTGACAAGGTTACCCTGGAAGTAGCTGCACCAAACAACGGGGTACTGAAAGAAATCCTCAAGGAGGAAGGCGCAGACGTCACCAGTAATGAAGTCATCGCCCGGATTGATACTTCTTCCGAGAAAGCGGCCGAAACTGGCACCAGTGAAGAAACCGACGGCGACCGGGAAGCAGAAACTGAAACCGCAACAGCGACAGCCGCTGGCGGGCAAGCGGCCCCGGCGCAGCAAAGTTTGCCAGATATCGAGAAGGCCGGACCAAAGTTGAGCCCCGCCGTCAGACATTTATTATCTCAACATGATCTGGATGCCGAGACCGTCATGCAAAAAGCCGGCAAACAGCGCATTACCAAGGAAGATGTTCAGAATTTCATTAATGACCAGCAGGCCACTCCGGAAACGGCTGCCGTTCCCGAGCCGGAACCTGAAAAATCGGAAGCACCGGCCGCAGTTAACCTGAAACCGGCCAAGATAAAGCCGGCGCCTGCTGCCAAAGCACCGCCAGTTGCTGCCGATGAGCAGGATGTGGAGGGCCGACTGGAAAAACGTGTGCCAATGACCAGGCTTCGAAGACGCGTTGCCGAACGTCTTCTGAGTGCACAGCATGAAAATGCCATACTAACTACCTTTAATGAAGTTAACATGCAACCGGTGCTCGATATCCGTAAGCGTTACCAGGCTGAATTCGAAGAAATCCATGGCGTAAAACTCGGCTTTATGTCCTTCTTCACCCGTGCTGTAGTCGAGTCATTGAAAAAATTTCCGGTCATCAATGCCTCGGTGGATGGAAACGACATTATTTACCATGGTTATTTTGATATTGGTATTGCAGTGAGTTCGCCCCGTGGCTTGGTTGTGCCGATCTTACGTGATGCTGATAGCCTGTCTCTTGCAGATATTGAAATCGGGATCAGGGAACTCAGCGATAAGGCCAGGGAATCCAGACTGGAGTTGGAAGAGCTTACCGGTGGTACCTTTACCATTACCAATGGTGGTGTATTCGGCTCCCTGCTGTCCACGCCTATTATTAACCCGCCTCAAAGTGCAATCCTAGGCATGCATAAAATGCAGGACCGGCCCGTCGCCGAAAACGGCAAGGTGGTGATTCGCCCAATGATGTTCCTGGCACTTTCCTATGATCACCGTATCATTGATGGTCGCGACGCCGTTCAGTTCCTGGTCTCTATCAAGGAACATCTCGAAGACCCGGCCCGTTTGCTATTGCAGGTCTAGGTAGCACAGCCATGCAAACTTATGATGTTGTTGTGGTTGGCGCAGGGCCAGGCGGTTACGTAGCTGCTATTCGCTGTGCCCAACTGGGTCTATCGGTTGCCTGTGTCGAAGGCTGGTTGAATGAAAAAGGCAAACCGGCACTCGGCGGTACCTGTCTTAATGTCGGTTGTATTCCATCCAAGGCCTTGCTGGATTCCTCGCATCATTATGAGTTTTTAAAACATGATGCACTGGAACATGGCATCACTGCCAGTGGTGTCAGCATCGATGTCAACCGCATGATCGCCCGCAAGAACAAGGTCGTCAGCATACTAACCCAGGGCATTGCCTCGTTGTTCCGCAAACACAAGATTGACTGGCTCCAGGGTTACGGCCGCCTGCTCAAGGACAAGCAGGTTGAAATCAAGCCCGTCACTGAAGATGAATCAGATACACAGGTCATCGTAGGCAAGCACATTATCATTGCCACCGGATCTGTTCCTGCGACTATCCCGGTGGCCGAAGTCGATAATGAGCGCATTTTCGATTCCACCGGGGCACTGGAGTTCAACCAGGCCCCGCGTACACTCGGGATCATCGGCGCCGGTGTGATCGGCCTGGAACTCGGTAGCGTCTGGCGCCGTCTGGGTTCCGAGGTCGTGATCCTCGAAGCAATGGATGAATTCCTGCCCGCCGTGGACAGGCAACTGGCCAATGAGGCGATCAAGACCCTGCAAAAACAGGGACTGGATATCCGGCTGGGGACCAAAGTTACCGCTACCGGTTCCAATAACCAGCAGGTCATGGTCCATTACGAGGACAGGGACGGCAAACACCAAATCAACGTCGACAAGTTAATCGTGGCGGTCGGGCGTCAACCGAATACTGAACATCTTGGCCTGAATGACACCGGGCTGGAACTGGACAGTGACGGCTTTATCATGGTGGATGAGCAGTGCCGAACCAATATTGAGGATATCTATGCTATCGGTGACGTTGTGCGTGGCCCCATGCTGGCCCACAAGGCCTCCGAGGAAGGGGTTAGTGTCGCCGAACAGATTGCCGGCCTGGGCGGGCATATGGATTACGGGATTATCCCCTGGGTCATCTATACCTGGCCCGAGATAGCGTGGGTCGGCAAGAGCGAACAGGAATTAAAAGATGCCGGCGTTGAATACCGCACAGGCAGTTTTCCGTTTATTGCCAGTGGCCGGGCCCGGGCCATGGCCGAAACTCGCGGCATGGTGAAATGCCTCGCAGACACGCAGACAGACCGGATCCTTGGTGTCCATATCATCGGGCCCAATGCCTCGGAGTTGATTGCCGAGGCTGTGATCGCCATGGCCTTTGACAGCAGTGCGGAAGACATGGCCAGGACGATTCACGCCCATCCGACTCTGGCGGAGGCCATGCACGAGGCGGCACTGGCGGTCGATGACCGGCCGATTCATATCTAATAAGGCGCTTCTTGGGGAAAAATAAAAATACACTTCCGTGTGTATCGCAAGATCAGTGTGTCTTGGGGGTAAGTAACTACACTGATAAAAGGAGGCAAAAATCAGTGGTCATAGCAAATAGGGATTATCTCTAGAAATCCAACCAATTTTTGTGCACTGCGCAATAATCTATTGTATCCTTAATAATTACAATATCAATTTTATTAAATTATTATTTCTTAATAAGAAATAATTAGCGGATACGTGGATAAACTCACCGGCATGAAGGTCTTTGTTACGGCAGCCCGCCTGGGCACGTTCTCGGCTGCAGCCGAGGAGCTGGGTATTTCCCGAGCCATGGCCTCCAAGCACATGAATGCCCTGGAGTCAGACCTGGGAATACGATTGATCAACCGGACCACGCGCCACCTCAGTCTGACGGAGGGTGGTGAGATTTTCCGGGAAAAGATCGCCACTATCCTCCAGGAGATTGAGGAGGCGGAACAGGCGGCAGCCAGCTTGCAAAACGAGCCCAGGGGCCAACTTCGGGTGATGACCCCTCCCTCATTCGGTTCCTTTCACCTGGCCCGGCTCGTGTATGAATATTCCTGCCGTTACCCGGAAGTCATGATAGACATGGTCCTCTCCAATCGGCCCGCGGACCTGTTTGAAGACGGCATTGACCTGGCCATCAGCCTGGGAGAACAGGACGACTCTACCCTGATTGCCAAGCGGCTGACGACGACCCGCATTGTTGTCTGCGGTGCCCCCGATTATTTTCGACGTTTCGGCAGACCGGAAAAACCCTCAGACCTGCAACATCACAATTGCCTGACCTTGTCGCAACGATCAATATTTACCAGCTGGAAATTCAGAATCGAAGACCAGTCTGTCAGCCTTAACCTGCGTGGAAATTTTCGGGCAAATACCAGTGATCCACTGCGCATCGCAGCCATCCAGGGCAGCGGCCTGATACAATTACCGACATATCTGGTTGGTTTGGACTTACAACACAAACGGCTGGAAGCTGTGCTTCAGGATTACGAACCTGAGGCATTACCGATTTATGCAACATATGTGCACCGCAAGTATTTGTCTGCAAAGGTCCGGACCTTTGTGGATTTCCTGCACCAACAATTCCAGCCCAAGCCTTACTGGGAAAACTGGTTTTAGACTGTTTTGTGAGCCTATCCAGGGCCTGCTGCTGGTCAGAAATTCGGGATTCTGTTAACATCAACTGGATTTATTGTGCAGTGCAGCGTAAACTTAAAAGTTTAAATGATGTTGACTTATACAATAATGAATTCCCGTTAAGGGGGGAGAAGCTCCATGTCTAACAATGTTGTTATCGTTGCTGCCGGGCGGACTGCTATAGGCTCCTTTGGTGGCTCACTTTCCACAACCCCGGCGCATCAACTAGGCGCCTTGGTCATAAAAAGTATATTAGAGCGGGCTGGAGGTGTTAAACCCGATCAGGTTGATGAAGTAATATTCGGTCAGGTTTTGACCGCGGGTGCGGGTATGAATCCAGCTCGACAGGCTTCTCTCGAAGCCGGACTGCCACATTCTGTTCCCTGTATGACCATAAACAAGGTCTGTGGTAGCGGACTGAAATCCGTTGCATTGGCTGCACAGTCAATTCTCGCTGGAGATTCCGAGATTGTAGTCGCAGGTGGCCAGGAGAACATGAGTCTTTCGCCACATGTGCTGCCCAAGTCAAGAACCGGCCAGAAAATGGGTGACTGGAAACTGGTGGATACCATGATTAACGATGGCCTGTGGGATGTCTTTAATAATTACCACATGGGTATCACCGCAGAGAATGTTGCAGAAAAATATAAAATCTCCCGTGAAGAACAGGATCAGTTTGCCGCGGAATCACAACAAAAATGTGAAGCTGCACAAAAAGCAGGTAAATTCGATGATGAGATCATTCCCGTCGAAATCCCCCAGCGTAAGGGGGATCCGGTCGTGTTTGCCAAGGATGAATTCCCCCGTGCGGGTGTCACTGCTGAGGGTCTGGCTGGACTTCGTCCGGCCTTTAAGAAAGACGGCACGATAACCGCCGCTAATGCTTCCGGTATTAACGATGGTGCGGCGGCCGTGCTGGTGATGTCCGAGAGCAAGGCCAAGGAGCTGGGGCTTGAACCCCTTGCGACCATCAAGGCCTACTCGACCGCTGGTGTGGATCCTGCCATCATGGGTACCGGCCCGATCCCTGCCTCAAAACGTTGCCTGGAAAAGGCCGGCTGGTCTGTCGATGACCTGGATCTGGTTGAAGCCAATGAAGCCTTTGCAGCCCAGGCAATTTCCGTTAACCGGGATGTGGGCTGGGATACAGCAAAGGTCAATGTAAACGGCGGTGCCATTGCCCTGGGTCACCCCATTGGTGCCTCCGGTTGCCGTGTCCTGGTCACATTACTTCATGAAATGAAACGCAGCGATGCCAAGAAAGGTCTTGCCACGCTCTGTATCGGTGGCGGTCAGGGTATCGCTCTGGCAGTAGAGAGGTAATAACAATGACAAATCTGAAAGGAAAAGTAGCTCTGGTTACCGGTGGTACCGGTGGCATCGGTGCAGCCATTTGCCTGCGTCTCGCAGAAGCCGGTGCCAAGGTCGCCACCAATTATCGTAACGAGGAAAAGGCCCGCAAATGGCAGGAGGCAGCCAAGGCCAAGGGGTTTGATATCGCTGCCTATCAGGCTGATGTTTCCAGTCTGGAGGAATGCACCGATTTGGTTAAGAAGATTGAAGCAGACATTGGTCCAGTTGATATCCTAGTTAACAACGCCGGCATTACGAAAGACACAACTTTCCGTAAAATGACCAGGGAACAGTGGGACGCGGTGATGAACATCAATCTGGATAGTCTTTATAATGTAACCAAACAGGTTATCGATCACATGACATCCAGCGGTTGGGGCCGGATCATTAACATTTCTTCCATCAATGGACAAAAGGGACAGATAGGCCAAACCAATTACACCGCTTCCAAGGCCGGCATGCATGGGTTTACCATGTCTCTGGCACAGGAGGTTGCACGCAAGGGTGTCACAGTGAATACTGTTTCCCCAGGTTACATTGCAACGGAAATGGTTATGGCAGTTCCTGAAGAAATACGTGACAAGATTATTGCCGGGATACCTATTGGGCGTCTGGGCACATCAGAGGAAATTGCTGCGCTGGTTGGCTATCTTTGTTCTGAAGAAGCCGGATTTGCAACTGGTGCAGATTTTTCAATCAACGGCGGTCAACACATGATGTAATGTTTATCCCGTAGTGCACTCATTGAGGATACTACGGAATTATCTTTAAACCAAAACAGGCAAGTGGTTAACATGAGCGAACTACGTATAATCAAGAAGTATCCCAACAGGAGACTCTACGACACCGAGGACAGTAAATACATTACCCTTGAGGACATCAAGGACCTGGTCATGAAGGGCATTGATTTCTCTGTTAAGGATGTAAAGACTGATGAAGACCTCACTCGTAATATTTTGCTGCAAATTATCGCAGAACAGGAGCATCACGGTGAGCCTTTCTTCTCAACCGAGCTTCTGACCCAAATCATCCAGTCCTATGGTGACTCCGTACAGGCAGTTGCCGGCGATTTTATTACCCGCAGCATGCAGTTGTTTGTCGAGCAGCAGAAACAATTCCAGGACGCTATCAGTAAAAATCCGATTTCCGCTATGTCCGATATGGCAGAAAAAAACATGAAGATATGGCAGGAAATGCAGGAAAACTTCTTTAGTGCCTCCGGCATAAAATCAAAAAAATAATTTTACCAACGAAGGTCTACCTTTATGAGTAAACCAGCCGGCTTGCTGACGTTCCCGGGATTTGATTCCAGTCTGGCAAAATACATGCAGAAGGCTCAATCAGATATGCTTACTCACTGGCACAATCCGTTCGAATGGGCAATGAACTCCTTGTTTCAGATGTCCGATGCAGCCAATCATGCAGTTGAAAGCCTGCTGGCCCATCAGAAAGAATCACTCAGCCTGCTCCTTGGCCCAGTTGCAGGGGCATCATCAAGGCCTATACCACTTGATAATGCCACACTGGCAAGTAAAGGCCGTATCGAAACCACCAGTGTCGCTGTTGTTACCGGCGGCATCGGCGGCATTGGCACCGAGATTTGCAAGCGTTTCTATGATGACGGTCACCAGGTTATCGCGACTTATATTGCCATGGAATCCGAGCGTGCAGAGCAATGGCAACTTGAACACCTGAAAGCCGGGTATGACCTCGATATCGTTGAATGTGATGTCACCGATTTCGACCGTTGCAAAGTTGTGGCCAGACAGCTGGAGAAAGACTATAAGCACATCGATATCCTGGTAAATTGTGCCGGAATCACCCGCGATGCCACACTTAAGAATATGGATCCGGACAAGTGGCAGGCCGTCATTGAAACCAACCTTAACAGCGTTTTCAACGTTACCCGGCAATTCGTCGACGGCATGGCCAGGAGAAGATACGGCCGTATCATTAATATCTCTTCGGTCAATGGACAGAAGGGCCAGTTCGGACAAACCAATTACGCGACCGCCAAGGCCGGCATCATTGGCTTCAGCAAGGCACTGGCACTGGAACTTGCAGACCAGGGCATAACTGTCAACTCAGTGTGTCCCGGCTATGTCGGCACCGAAATGGTGGAAGCTATCCCCGAAGATATCAAAAACAGTATCATCGCCAAGATACCGGTCGGCCGACTGGCAAAGCCATCCGAGATTGCCGATGCCGTCAGTTTCCTGGCCGCTGAAAACTCGGGCTATATCACGGGCTCCGAGATCTCGGTGAACGGCGCCCTGTTCACCGCTATCGCCTGAACGGCGATTTAATCAATCCAGGCTCAAGCATGGCCACCCGGGACCTGTTTCGGGTGGCTTTTATATTTTAAAATGCTGGCTACTGCGAACATTAATTTATATTTTTCAGTTAGTTACATTATAACCTCGGTAGACAAAAGCACTTGACTTATCCTTTGGATTTGTTATGCTGCAATGCAATATTTGTGCAACGCACAAGTGTTTTATGTGACTACCCTAGAGGAGATAAAAATATGAGTAATGAAATGATTGAGAGCGCTACCAGGTTTAGCAAGGCCTCATACGAGACCATGAAAGAATTGTATGCCATCAACACCAAGCTAGTTGAACAGCTGATTGAACAACAGTTTGCACTGACCGCCCTCGGCGTGGAGTACACCACCAGCCAGCTGAAGCTGGTTGCTGATGCCAAGGGTTACAAGGACATCCTGTCCGGTGAAACCACAATCACCAGTGATTTCAACAGCAAGATTCAGGGCATCGCCCGCAACACCATGGACATCATGAATGAGTCCAAGGATGAAGTGAGCAGCTGGATGGAAAAGAGTGCCAAGGAAGCTGAAAAGAGCTTTACCGAGGCCACCAAATCTATCCCGATGCCAAAAGTTGCCTAAGTCTGTTACTTAGCAAAGTACCCCTAAATGAAAAAACCGCGGCCTGGATACAGGTTGCGGTTTTTTTATGCCGGCGATTCAGAGACTTTAGCCAATCAGGACTATTTAGCGTTTTGCCAGCCACTCGCCCACGGACGGAGGAATTAGTTTCTGGGCCTTGCCGCTCACGTAAATGCCAATATGACCACCGGGAAATTCCAGCTCGGTATAATCCTTGGTCCCAACCAGTTTCTTCAGGGCCTTGGATGAATCAGACGGCACAAGGTGATCAGCAGCCGCAAATATATTCAGCACCGGCATGGTTACGTTTTTAAGATTCACAGTATCTTCCCCGATGCGCACCATATTGTTAACCAGTCCGTTTTGCTGGTAGAACTGCTTTATGAACTGGCGGAAGGCCTCACCTGCCTGGTCCGGACTGTCAAAGATCCATTTCTCCATACGCATGAAGTTTCGTGCCTGTTCCTTGTCCTGTAAAAGGTTGACGAGGTCCATATATTTTTGCCCCATTAACCGGAACGGCTTCAGGGAAAGGTAGGTGTAATTAAGCAACTCACCGGGAACGTTGCCTATTGTATCAACAACCATATCAATATCGATATGACGGACCATACGACTCAAAAGATCATTCTTGGTATGAAAATCCACGGGTGTTACCGTGGTGATCAGATTTTTAACCTTGTCTGGATGCAAGGAACAGTAACACAGGCTGAATGTGCCGCCCTGGCAAATTCCCAGAAGATTAATCTTGTCCAGACTGTGCTGTTTACGAATGTAATTAACACAACGATCGATATACCCGTTAAGGTAATCATCGAGCGTCAGGTAACGATCTGCTGCATCCGGGTATCCCCAGTCAATCAGATAAACATCCTGTCCGGCCTGTAACAGGCCCTGGATCATGGATCGCCCGTCCTGGAGATCCGCCATGTAAGGCCGATTAACCAGTGCATAAACGATCAGAATAGGCACCGGATTGGTTTTTTTTACCAAGGGCTTGAAATGATATAGCACCAGTTTATCTTCCTGGTAAACCGGTTCTTTCTCAGAAGCGCCGACATCAATATCACCGATTTCACTCAGGGTATGGATCCCATGATGCAGCTTGGCATTGAATTCATTGACCTCATTAATAATTTCGTCCGGGCGTAGATGAAACGGAATCATGTTGAATTCTCCATTATGCTCAAAGCTTGATCACAATCTTGTCGGATTTCGTTCCGGACTTCTTGCGTTTACCGGAAACACTCTTGGTTTTTTTACTACGGGTTTTCTTGCTTGCAGTTTTCTTTTTAGTGGCTCTGGGTTTTTTCTTACTCACCACCACTGGTGCATTCCCACCAGAGGCGGCAGATTTTTGCCTGGTTGGTACGATGCCAGCTTGCATGGCCTTAATTTGATCTTCCATATCGTCGAGTTTTTTGATGGTCTGTTTATGTTCCCGCCTTAATTGCTGCTGACGCCGGTTGGTTGTGTTCATACTATGCCGCGTTGGTATGTTCATGGTTTTCAGGAACTCATCTACCATATTCTGGCCATTTAGTTTTACCGCCATCAGGGCATTTGTCAGTTTTCCATACAGATCAGAAAATTCTTCGGTAAACACATAGTCAGAATAAGCGTCTTCATTACAATCCACCCAGATGTCATAAATTTCGCGCATGCTTTTAATTTCCTTGCCCTCAATAGACATCTTGACGATTTTGTCACGCATACTGTCCAGCGCCCGGATTCCGACCCTGAACATGGCGTTGTTGTATTCACGATGGGTGTTCTGGTACTTGTTCCAGAGCCGGATGCCATTCTGGATCTTCTCTTGCGATTCGCGGGTATATCCTACACCGGGTATGGAAAGAAACTTGTCTGTGACTTCCTCCAGTGCCTCAGGTTTCAGGTCTTCAAGGAAATCTCCGGGCATAATCGAACCGGAAGAGAATGAACGCTGGAGAGTGTCCATCGGCAACAGACTCCAGGCATTCATCATGCCGCTGACCACATTTTTGCCGTTATCCGTATCTGTGAAGAATGATTTCAGTGCATCAAACTGGGAGGTCAGTGCATTTTCCCAGTTTTCTTCCGTTTCAGTGGCTTCGTTAATTGCCTTCAGCAGGTTGATAAACTGTTCACTCAAGGCGTAGAAAATCCTGCCCTGCTCTGCCATCTTGTCGATAAATTCCCGGTTTTCCTCGGAGATTTTGGGCGAAAGGGTTTGCCACCAGAAATCCATGGCACCAGCCATGGGATTGACGTTGGTTTTATTCTCAGTTGATTTGGCGGATGAATTGTAAAATGCAGACATGGCATCGAGGTATTGACGCTGTGCTTTCATCCAGTCTTCTGTCCAGGAAGAACCGGTATCTTTCTTGCTCATGGATAGATTCCCGATCAGGTATTATGTCGTTTAACCGGCGCCGAAACCGATCTGACAGGCCAGTAAAATCCTACCATGCGTCATGGTGCGCCGCAAAACGAAAATCACTAAATTGTGGCCTTTTACCAAACCAAAAAACCCGCACAGCCTCAAGGGCTGCACGGGTTTTTATTCTGACTCCGGAATGGAGTGATAAGCTCAGGCTGACTTCTTGGCCGCTGCAGGCTTGGCCGCTGCAGGCTTGGCCGCTGCAGGCTTGGCCGCTGCAGGCTTGGCCGCTGCAGGCTTGGCCGTTGCAGGCTTGGCCGCTGCAGGCTTGGCCGCTGCAGGCTTGGCCGCTGCAGGCTTGGCGGGCTTGGAAACCTTGTTAATTTCCTTTTCTACCAGCTCTACAAGCAATTCCTGTGATTCGCTGAAGATATCAGCGGCCTTCTTGCCAAAATCCATTGCCTTAGTGCTGTAGGCTTCGGCGAAATCAGATCCGGCGGTCAGAAAATCCTGGTAACTGGTGGTACTGGAAATCAGTTTGCCCTGCTCCAGGCCGGTTTCAATGCTGTAAGCAGCAAAATCAAACTGCAGTTCGGCCAGCTTTTGCATGGTACTGGCATTAATGTCGCTCATCTTCTGCAGGGTTTCATAAGATGTCTTGCCAGCGTTGGTAATCTCTTCAATGTAGTTATCCATGTTCTGCTCCTGTGTAAACTCTCAAAGTTTGTGCATTGCAATATATTGCATTGCAACATATCTGATTTGCCAGACCATGTCAACATCCATTTATTAAAATTTATTGAGATTTACATTTCAGCAAAGCATTAATTATAAGCTTTTGATTTTTCTATTTTTTAGTTTCGGGAGCGGATGATTTCCGGGGTTGGCTGGACCTCGCAGAGTAATTCATCCAAGGGCTGGGGCTTACCAAACAGGTAGCCCTGGATTAAGTGACAGCCCTTGGCATGCAGGATATTGAACTGTTCCATATTTTCCACGCCTTCTGCGATCACGTCCAGGTCCAGTTGCCTGGCCATGGCGATCATGGCCTCACATATGGCGCGGTCGCTCTCATTCAATTCCAGATCGGAGACGAAGGTCTTGTCGACCTTGAGGAAATGGATTGGGAATTGCTTGAGGTAGGCCATGGAGGAATAACCGGTACCAAAATCATCCAGGGATAATTTGAGACCGCGAGCATTCATATCGGTGAGTATCTCGAGACTGCGCTGGGTTTCAGTCATCATCACCGTTTCCGTGATCTCCAGCACCAGTTTTTCGGGGGCTGTTCCGGATTTCTCTATGATGTCCATGATTTTGTTGACGATGGCATTATCCACGAACTGGCGTGCCGAAAGATTCACAGATAAATGTTGAAAATGCTTGTTCATGGCAGCAATGCGTGGAATGTCCTCGCAGGCCTGCTGGATTATCCATTCACCTACCTTAACGATTAAACCGGTATCTTCCAGAATCGGGATGAATTCAATGGGTGGGATAATGCCGTGTTCCGGGTCATTCCAGCGTATCAATGCCTCATAGGAAACAATTCTCAGATCACTGGCATTTACCTGTGGTTGGTAATACAGGACAAAATTCCCGTTCTCAACCGCCCGGCGCAACCGGTTTTCCTTGTCGAGGCGGTTACGGGCCTCGACATTCATTGCCTGGGTATAGTACTGGTAATTATTCCTGCCTTTTGCCTTGGCATGATAGGCTGCTGAATCCGCATTCTTGAGCAAGGTTTCTATATCCCTGCCATTGTCCGGGTAGATACAGATGCCGATGCTGGGTGTGATGTTGATTTCCTGGCCATCAATTACGAATGGATCCGTCATGTTCTCAACAATCTTTTCGGATACCTTGCCCGCGTCACTGATGTCCTGGATCTCAGGCAGGATAATGGTAAATTCATCGCCACCAAGGCGGCAGGCCGTATCCGAATTGCGGACACTTTCGTTGATCCTTTCAGCAACTTTCACCAGTAATTCATCGCCAACGGTGTGACCAAACGAATCATTGACCTTCTTGAAATAATCAAGGTCGATGTATAACAAACCGAGCATACCGCTTTGGCGGTTGGTTCGGCCTATGCCCTGTTGCAGACGGTCACGAAACAGCGAGCGGTTTGGCAGACCGGTGAGTGAGTCATAATTTGCCATTTTCAGAAGTTCTTCTTCAGCCTGCTTGCGCTGGGTGATATCTTCGAACATCCATATCTGGTCGTCCTTGTGATCAGGAGAAGAAATGGACTTTGCTGAAATGGCGCACCAGAAGGAATTGTTCTGGCTATCTGCTAATTGTATTTCCGAATGATAGGTATCCCCCCGCGCAAGTAATGCCGACATGGTCTCGTCAACATCTCTGAAATCTTCCTGGTTGATAAATAACTTGTCCTTGGTCAGGGTGACAATTTTGGAACGGGGATAACCAAATATTTCCTCGAATTTATGGTTGGCAGACATGAAGTAGTTACCTCGCACATGAGCGATGCCAACGAGGGCATTTTCGAGAATGGCGCGGGTATGTTTTTCACTTTTTTCCAGTGCATCTCTGGAACTGGTAACCTCTTCAAACAGGTCCTGGTTTCTTTCTGCAAAACGGTTGAAATCCATCGATAACTCAGCAAATTCATCATTAACTTTACCATCAAGCAACATTCTCCGTGACAGTTCCCCGAGTGAGAGGTCGCGCATGGCGCTTCGCAGGCTGGTTAGTGGTTTGTTGATTCGGTAAATCAGCAGTGAAATGCCGGCAATAATAATGAATATAACCAGGAGGCTTACTGCCATTACCAGCAACAGGTTTGCCTGGCTGAGCATATAACTGTTTGAAGCAAACGATTCCAGTTTGTCAGAAAAAAACCGGGTGAGCTGTCTTAGGGTAATATGAATCCTGCGTATATGATTTTTTTGCTTTAAAAATAAATCATCCAGTACAGCTGTACGTACTTTTTCATCACCGGTAATGTATTCAAACAAGCCGATATCATGTTCGACGAGTTCTTCAAACTGGCTTTCGACCTGGTTGACAAGATCATGAATCTGATTGATGTTGCGGGTACGTTCAACCAGAAGATCCAGGTGCTCACTTGTCCTGTGATGCAGGAAATCAAAGTTATCTGTTACCAGCGACTGGTTGGAGGATTGCTGCGTGACCAGCCGCTCAATACGCAGTTCGTATTCAGAGGCAATGTATTCAAGGTTATCGACAATATTACCGAGTGGTAAGTAATGCTTCTCCAGCACTTCCTGGCGGGAAGACAAGATATCGTTCGTGATCAAGGCCGTGAGGGAGAGAAAAATGACGGCCCCGATACAAACAATGGCCCAATACTTCAATAACCGCTGAACAGAGAGATTATTGAGTATCCTGGAATCCTTTAGATAAGATGGGATATTCAGTTTATCCACAGTGCGAATGTTTATTGAAGTTACCCAAAATAAAACCGGGGCCATATACCATGTTCCCCGGTCATAGAGTCTAACAGGTTCCCTTCAAAAATCCCTAGAAATGCAGTTCCTCCGGTGAGGCCTTGTAACGCTCCAGTGATTCTATGATTTCATTCTTGGCGGCCTCTGCATTGCACCAGCCCTTGACCTTGACCCATTTATCAGGTTCAAGGTCCTTGTAATGCTCAAAGAAATGGACGATCTGGTTAACCAGTGCCGGTTGCAGATCTTCATATGATGCCACTTCATGGTGAAATTTAGATACCTTATGAAGTGGGATAGCGAGAATCTTGCTGTCATCTCCGGCTTCGTCCTCCATATCCAGCATGGCAATGGGTTGGCAACGCATGACAGCGCCATGGATGATAGGCATGGTTGTAGCGATGATCACATCAACCGGGTCACCATCCAAGGCCAGGGTTCTTGGTATATAACCATAATTACATGGATACACCATCGAGGTATTCAGGTAGCGATCGACAAACAGGGCACCGGTCTCTTTATCCAGCTCATACTTGACCGGTTCACTGCGCAAGGGGATTTCTATGATGACATTTACCTCATCTGGTGGGTTATCGCCGGGACCTACTCTATCCAGGTTCATAGTTATGTCCTATGTTTATTTATTCGCTCTGTTTTCGATTAATTCATCTACCACCGAGGGGTCGGCCAGCGTGCTGGTGTCACCCAGATTATCCAGTTCATTGGCAGCTACCTTGCGCAGGATACGGCGCATAATCTTGCCAGAGCGGGTCTTGGGCAAGCCGGGAGCCCACTGAATGATATCGGGACTGGCTATGGGCCCGATTTCTTTACGTACATGTTGCACCAGTTCCTTGCGCAGGCTATCGCTGGAATCAATACCAGCCATCAGGGTAACGTAGGCATAGATACCCTGACCCTTTACATCGTGTGGGTAGCCCACAACCGCTGCTTCGGCCACAGCATCATGCAATACCAATGCGCTCTCCACCTCAGCCGTACCCATTCGATGACCGGATACATTAATCACATCATCGACACGCCCGGTTATCCAGTAATAGCCGTCTTCATCCCGACGGGCACCGTCACCACTGAAATATTTGCCGGGATATATCTTGAAATAGGTTTCAATAAAGCGCTCATGATCACCATAAACGGTGCGCATCATTCCTGGCCAGGGGCGTTTGATACAGAGTGCGCCCTCGGTGGCACCCTCCAGCTCCTTGCCCTTGTCATCAACCAGACAGGGTTCAACACCGAAGAATGGCAACGTGGCCGAACCAGGTTTCAGTGGAGTCGCACCGGGTAACGGGGTGATCAAATGACCGCCGGTCTCCGTCTGCCACCACGTATCAACAATGGGGCATCGGCCATTACCTACGACATTATGGTACCACTCCCAGGCCTCGGGATTGATGGGTTCACCCACTGTGCCAAGGATGCGCAAGCTGGAACGGTCGGTCTTCTCGACAAACTCATCTCCCTGACCCATCAACATACGAATGGCAGTAGGCGCAGTATAAAATGAGTTTACTTTCCACTTGTCCACCACCTGCCAGAAGCGGCTGGCGTCCGGGAAATTGGGAACGCCCTCGAACATGAGTGAGATTGCACCATTACACAGCGGACCGTAAATAATGTAAGAGTGCCCCGTCACCCAGCCGATGTCAGCCGTACACCAGTAAATTTCACCTTCCTGGTAATCAAACACGTATTTGTGAGTCATGGCCGTATATAGGAGGTAACCGCCGGTGGTGTGCAGCACCCCCTTGGGCTTGCCGGTAGAACCGGAGGTGTAGAGGATAAACAGGGGATCCTCGGCGTCCATGTCCTCAGGTGGACAATCTACCGAGGCCTTCTCAACCAGTTCGTGGAACCAGACGTCTCGGCCTTCCTGCCAGTCCAGATCGCCGCCGGTGCGTTTAATCACCACGCAGGATTTCACGTTGGGACAACTGGCAAGAGCCTTGTCGGCGTTTGCCTTCAAGGGAATCTGTTTTTTACCGCGTAAACTGAAATCACTGGTTATAACTACCTGACAATCGGCATTGTTCACCCGATCGCGCAAGGCATCCGGTGAGAAACCGCCAAAGACAATGGAATGTATAGCACCTATCCGGGTACATGCCAGCATGGCAACGGCAGCCTCGGGAATCATGGGCAAATAGAGACAGACCCGGCCCCCTTTCTTGACACCCAGGGACTTCAGGCCATTGGCAAAACGACACACCTGCTCGTGTAATTCACGATAGGTGATCTGCTTGTCTTCCTTGGGATCATCACCCTCCCAGATGATAGCAACCTGATCGCCACGTTTTTCAAGATGCCGATCCAGGCAATTGTAAGAGACATTCAGTTTTCCACCACGGAACCATTCAATATGAAGATCCTTTTCGTCAAAACTCCAGTCCTGAACCTTGTCCCATTTCTTCGACCAACTCAGAAATTCTTCAGCCTGCTCTGCCCAGAAGTTATCGGCATCATTCAGCGAGCGATCATACATTTCCTTGTACTGCTCACTGTTGATATGCGCCTTTTTGGCAATTGCAGCGGGCACGGGATAGGTTTTTATATCGGTCATCTGTAGCCTCCTAATGTCATCTCATACAGGAAAGGACTCAAACAGTCCGTCACCGTGTTATTAATTGATTGAAAATATTGTTATTCGGCTTGAAAGGAAAGCCGGGCTTTATTTATTAAAATTATCTTTGCCACACTCAGAGCCGCTCACATTATATTACGAACCTGAATGCATTTAAATTGAACTACGGCTTACCTGACAGGCCCGGGTGGCATTGCATTGATTACCCATCATCTAACAAAAAAATCAGCGTGCTCATCAATGTTGCGGTATGCAACAAAACTGTCGCAGTATTAATCATGCTGACGCCTGTTTTTCATGCGCCGGTAGATAGTGGCCCGGTTGATTCCCAGGATCTCTGCGGCCTTTGAAACGTTGCCACCGGTTGATTCCAGTGTCCGGGTGATCAATTCATCATTGATGGCCTGCAGGTCCTTTTTCCCAACCAGACCCAGGGTCAACAATTCCTTGTTCTGGTAAAACCGGATCTTGTCCTGCAAGCAATCCGGGCCAATGCAGTTCTGGTTGACGGTCAGTACCCACCTGAGACACAGGTTATAGAGTTCACGCACATTCCCCGGCCAGTTATAGGACAGCATGATGGCCCGGGTTTCTTTCGATAGTTTCAGGGGGGGGCGGTTAGCAAACCTGCATTCTTTTTCCAGAAAGATATTGGCCAGTTCTATGACATCTCCATCACGCTGGCGCAGGGGCGGGATGGGTATTTCGATGACGCCAAGTCGATGGTAAAGATCCAGACGAAACTTTCCTTCTTCGATCCCGGGGTAAACATCCCTGCCTGCGGCGGAGATGATACGGACATTGATGGGTGTGACTTGATTGCTGCCCAGACGGTTAATCTCATTCTGGTCCAGTACCCGAAGGAATTTGGCCTGCATACCAATATCGAGGGAGTCGATTTCATCCAGAAACAGGGTGCCGCCCTGGGCGGACTCAAATTTCCCGGGTTTCCCTTCCCTGCGGGCACCGGTAAAGGCACCGGCGACATAGCCAAATAATTCACTTTCAATCAGTTCATGTGGAATGGCCCCGCAATTTACGGTGACAAATGGTCCGCTACTGCGGCTGCTTTCCGCATGAATAGAGTGGGCAATTAACTCCTTGCCGGTGCCGGTCTCACCGACCAGCAGTACATTGTTTTCCAATGGATCCAGAGCTGCGGCCCGCGCCAGGGTAATCGTTTTTCGCAGGGTATCGGAGCTGCCGAGAATATTATCAAACGTGTATTTCGTACGGGGTTCAGGCTTTTGTTCAGGTTGGTTCTTTTTCGCCGCGGTATTACCGGTGATAATCAGGATCGCACCCAGGGGCTCGCCGTCACTGACGATCGGTTCTATGTGAATCTGCACAGGGCGATTTATGCCGATATCATTTCTGATATCTATATCTATCTGCCCGTAAGACTTTTTGAATATCCGGGTATGTACCAGTTCCCAGATGCCCGGTAGCAGAGTCGTCAGGGGCATGCCGATCAAACCCTGGGCCCGGTCATCGAAGTAACGGTTAATACTGGCGTTGTAATCAAGGATATAACCATCTTCATCGATCAGCATAAGGGCATCGGACTGCCAACGCTTACTCACATCCCGGGCCAGGGCGCGAAGCTTTTCCCGACGATGATAATTGAGGACTACGATACTCTGCTGGATGGACTGGGCCACGGAGATCGTCAATAACATGGTTTCATGACTGGCCTTCTCAATTGGACCGGTGATATCGATTACGCCTAGCAATTTCTCGCCATTCGCATCGAAGATCGGCGCACCATAGCAAACCCAGGGTTGCCACGCCTGGCAAAAATGTTCCGGCCCCAGAATGGCCTCCGGCTTGCCCAGTTGCAGCGGTGTGCCCACCCCATTGGGGCCAACCTCATCTGCCGCCCAGTGACCACCCGGCATGAAATTGATCTTGTCCAGGTGGTACTGGATTTCGCGGTGGCCGACAGAATGGAGTATATGGCCCTCAGAATTGGCAAGTACCATGACATGTTTTGAGCCAGCAAAGGTTCGGACCAGGTTCTGCATCAAGGGTACACTGGCCTGTCCCAGCTGCTCCCCGCGCAACTTAGACTCAATTTCTTCCAGGGTCAGGACAGTCGTTGCCCGCTCCTGATGCGGATTGATCCCCTGCTCCCAGCTCTTCATCCAGCTCTGACAGATCACCGCCCGGGGCGAACGTTGCAGGAACTCGCCGGTTTTCACGAAATGCTCCCAGGCCTCCCTGGCGGGATTGAGGTGGTTTTTCTTGATGTCCAGGGTGTCCAGGGAGTGAAGCACACTCGCCTGGTGGGGATTGCTGACCATGCCGGAGCCTGAATAATTATTGTTTGTTGCATTGTCGCAAAGTGCAACAAAGGTGACAATTCTTTATTCCGGGCCCGAAACCCCGGCCAGTGGCTGAAAAACCTATTGGCTGAAAACCCTTTTCAAAAGTGTGGTTGTCCGTGCGGCAGGGTCTTCCCGGATCAGTTTTTCTTCCCGGGCCAACATGGTGAAAAGACCCTCAATGGCCTTATCGGTGACGTAGCGGTCAATATCCAGGGAACTGGTATCCACCAGGGAAGACATAACGCCCAGTTGATCGACCATCGCCTTGTATGTTGAGGTGACCCCGACCGAGTCCGTCGCCCTGCGCACAATTGGCAGGATCCTTTGTTCCAAGTCAGGAGAGCTGGTGCGCCTGAAATACTGCGTGGCCGCATCATCCGGCCCCCGGAGTACCGACCGGGCATCGGCAAAGCTCATTTTGCGAATCGCGGCACCGAAGACATCCACGGTTTCAGGTATGGCCTTTTCGGCAGCGCGGTTCAGTGTCAACACAAATTCATCGGCGATCTCGTCCTGTTTCAGGGTACGCAGGGTGCTCTCAACAGTTTCCAAGGATTCCGGCATCGGAATCCGCACCGAAGGATTACGGTAAAAACCATCCACCCGCCCTAGTTTTTGTATTGCTGCGCGGCTGCCCTGATCCAGGGCTTCCTTCAGGCCAGCAATGATCTCGCTGTTACTCAAGTTACCGATATCTTGGTCAGACGTGGTTTCCTCAATGAGCGATTTGAAAAAGTCACCCCAGGCCGCGTACACGGCAGGCGATACCGGTAACGCTGCGAGTAATATTGAAAGCAGGATAATTGTTGTTCTCATTATCTTATCCCGCTACTGTGTCATGATGGTTTGCGCACAAGTCACGCCCGGAGCAATAAATAATGAATAAACTGGTTCTTATCATTCTGGCAATCATCCTGCCACCGCTGGCCGTGTTTCTGAAAAAAGGGGCTAATAAAGATCTGGTCATCAATATAATGCTGTGCCTGTTGTTCTATGTACCAGGCATCATCCATGCACTCTGGCTGGTGACCCAGTAAGTAATAGAGGGTAGCCTGCTATCAGGCCGATTTGCGTTCCGCGTAACGGTTTTTTACATAATCTTCGACAATGGCCCGGAATTCCTCGGCGATATTTTCGCCACGCAGGGTCATGACCTTCTTACCATCGATAAACACAGGGGCGGAAGGTGCCTCGCCGGTACCCGGCAGGCTGATACCAATGTCTGCGTGCTTGCTCTCTCCCGGACCATTCACCACGCAACCCATGACGGCCAGGGTCATGTTTTCCACACCAGTATATTTTCCCCGCCAGATGGGCATCTGGCTGCGGATATAAGCCTGAATATTATTGGCGAGTTCCTGAAACACTGTGCTGGTGGTCCGTCCACAGCCCGGACAGGCAGTCACCAGGGGAGTAAATGATCGCAGTCCCATGGTTTGCAACATTTCCTGGGCTACGATCACTTCCTTGCTCCGGTCACCCCCGGGTTCCGGTGTTAACGAGACCCGGATAGTATCGCCGATACCTTCCTGTAACAGTATCCCCATCGCCGCAGTTGATGCGACGATGCCCTTGGAACCCATCCCGGCTTCGGTCAGGCCCAGGTGTAATGGGTAGTCGCAACGCCGGGCCAGATCACGATATACAGCAATGAGTTTTTGTACCCCGCTGACCTTGCAAGACAGGACAATATGGTCATGAGGCAATCCGATTTCTTCCGCCCGTTCCGCGTTACTCAGCGCAGAAATGATCAAGGCTTCACGCATAACCTCCTCTGCATCCCTGGGATCACTGGATTTGGCATTCTCGTCCATCATCCGGGTCAGGAGCTCCTGGTCCAGACTGCCCCAATTCACACCAATGCGCACCGGCTTATCGTACTCAATGGCCTGTTCAATCATGGTCTGGAACTGCTTGTCCTTTTTCCGGCCAAACCCGACATTACCGGGATTGATCCGGTATTTGGCCAGTGCCCTTGCGCAGTCCGGATACTTGGTCAACAGTTGATGGCCGTTGTAATGGAAATCCCCGACAATCGGCACCCGACAGCCGAGATCTTCCAGTCGCTGGTGGATCTCACCGACCTGGCTGGCGGCTGCCTCATTGTTTACCGTGACACGGACGATCTCCGAACCGGCGGCTGCCAGTTGTTGAATCTGGCAGACCGTGGCCTCGACATCAGCGGTATCGGTATTGGTCATGGACTGGACTACAATCGGTGCTTCCCCGCCGATAGTGACAGAGCCGACCCTCACCGGGACACTGTGTCTCCTCTGGAAAGAATTTTCAGTTAGCATGCTGATTTAGGATAATGGTGCGATGCAAGGCAGTCTAACGGTAACTGTATTGCTGTCAAGGAACAGTTACGGGTAAGATCATTCCTGGGAGTTGCGCCCGGGTTTGCCCGGGTGGCAAAAGAAAACCAAAAAACCAACATCCGGTCTCACCAATAACAAATTCACTGATTTATAAATCAATTGTCTGCCTGTGCTGCGCTCAATGCCAGTGAATTATGAGGCCTTTCATTTACTGCAGACCGGTGTAACACTGATATGAGATATATGACTTGATGGAAAGAAAACACAGTTTTACCCGGGAAGAACTTCTCAGCTGTGGCCAGGGTGAGTTATTCGGTGAAGGGAATGCCCAGCTACCCGTGCCACCCATGCTGATGTTTGATCGCATTACCAGAATATCTGAAGATGGGGGAGAATTTGATAAAGGTCAAGTCATTGCCGAACTCGATATCAAACCGGACCATTGGTTCTTCCAGTGTCACTTTGTCAATGACCCTGTCATGCCGGGTTGTCTCGGTCTGGACGCCATGTGGCAATTGATCGGATTTTATCTGGGTTGGCTTGGTGCTCCGGGCCGGGGCCGGGCGCTCGGTTCAGGCGAAGTGAAATTTACCGGGCAAGTCACACCAAAGCACAAAAAAATAGTTTACCAGATCGACATGAAGAGAGTGATACTCAGAAAACTGGTCATGGGTGTGGCCAATGCTTCCATGAGTGCCGATAGTAAAATAATCTATACTGCAAAAGATTTACGAGTCGGTTTGTTCAAATCGACCGAGGGCTTCTAACAGGAATTTACTTGATTTTATGAGACGAGTAGTCATAACCGGTATGGGGATTGTCTCCAGTATCGGCAACAATAAAAAGGAGGTACTGAACTCACTCAGGGATGGGACGTCGGGTGTATCCTTTTCAGAAGAATATAAAACACTCGGATTTCGCTCACACGTCCATGCGCCGATCAAGCTTGATCCGGCGAAATACATCGATCGCAAACTGATACGGTTCATGGGGGATGCGGCAGCCTATGCCTATCTGGCCATGCACGAGGCGATCGAGGACGCCGGCCTTGATGAATCGCAAATTTCTGATCCACGGATCGGACTGATCGTGGGCTCCGGTGGCGGTTCAAACAAGGACCTCGTTGACGCCATCGATACTCTACGGGAACGTGGTGCGAAAAAAGTCGGCCCGACTATGGTCCCCCGCATTATGGCCAGTACCGACAGCGCCTGCCTGTCCGTGGCATACAAGATCAAGGGCGTGAATTATTCCATCAGTTCAGCCTGTGCTACCAGTGCCCATTGTATCGGTAATGCCTATGAAATTATCAAAGCTGGCTCCCAGGATATGATCTTTGCCGGCGGCAGTGACGAATTGCACTGGGCTGGTAGTCTCCTGTTCGATGCAATGGGGGCATTGTCTTCCTCATATAATGATAGCCCGGAGGTCGCTTCACGCCCCTATGATGCCAATCGGGATGGGTTTGTCATTTCTGGCGGAGGTGGCATCCTAGTCCTGGAGGAACGCGAGCATGCACTGAAACGCGGGGCCAGAATATATGCCGAAATTACCGGCTATGGTGCCACCTCGGACGGCTTTGATATGGTTAAACCATCCGGAGAAGGTGCCGCACGCTGCATGCAACTGGCAGTAGCAACCGCTCAACGGCCAATCGACTATATCAATGCCCATGGAACCAGCACCCCGGCAGGGGACATTGCCGAGATTAATGCGATTAAATCTGTTTTCGACAACAAGACGCCTGTTATTAGCTCAACCAAGTCCCTGACCGGACACGGCCTGGGTGCCGCAGGCGCGAATGAAGCGATATACTCACTATTAATGATGGCTAATGATTTTATCAGTGCTTCAGCCAACATCTTTGAACTTGATGAGGGCGCAAAAGACGTGACCATTGCAGACAAACGAATTGATAATGCCAGGCTGCAAGCAGTAATGTCGAACAGTTTCGGTTTTGGCGGAACCAATGCCAGCCTCGTCTTTGAGAAGGCAGATTAAGACCAGGCGATGAACTGATGAGGCGATATTAATGGATGCACACCTGATCGCCGTATTACTGAGCTGGACTGTCCACCTGTCCGGATACCCACACCCGGGAGACCCACCGGAGATACAGTATCGCCCACATGAATTCTTTGTAGAACATGCCTGCCTGGGTAATACAAACTGCCGTGTGGCTGGCTGGTATGACAATGAGGGCGTAATTTACATTGATGAGCGGATCAGGGAACAAACGGATGCCTATACCCGCAGCCTGTATGTCCATGAAATAACGCATTACCTGCAGGACCTGAATAATAAATACAATAAAAAAGATTGCACGGACCACCAGAAAAGGGAGCGCGAAGCGTACTCAATACAGCGCCGGTACCTGAACAAGATCGCAGGCAGGTTCACTGCTATCTACATTAATTATCCGCCTTGCCCTGTATCCTGATTCGAGGATGTCTATAAGCCTGTTAACATCATTCCGGATTCTGTTGTTCCTTGTTATTTCACCCGCTGCAGTTGCCGACTACAAGGACGGCACAGAGTTGACCTTATTCCCCATACCTGAACACGGTGAGATAGTGTTCGAGGTCCCGCAGGATTGGGACTATACCTACGTAGCCGCAGGTCTGACTGCTAAACCACCAGTGATTACTTTTTTCACCGAAGACGAGTCAGGCAGGGAAGTGTTCCAGTTGAATGTCTCAATACTCTGGGACGATGGTTTTGCCAGAGACATCCTGGAGGAAGAAAGCATCCAGCAACTGGTCCGGGACGTGGGTGAAGATATCCTGCCTTTCTCGGATGAAACTGAACTGCAGCTTGAGCGCATTACCGGACAGGAAGGTCTCGGATATATTTTCAGTCTCACAGACAGTTCGGCAAGGCCTGGCGAGTATCGTTATTTAACACAGGGCGCACTGAGTGTCGGTGAAGTACTGCTGGTGTTCAGCCTGTTCAGCAATGACCGTGAAGGCCAGCTTCGGGAAAATACACTGGTAATGATCAAGACGGCCCTGCACAAAATCCAGCGCCACGTACAAAACCTGCTACCGCAAGCAAAAACACGCATTACCTCCTTGAAGGAAGTCCCGGCTTGAGCCAGCAGGTGCTCATCTCCCTGGTTGCTATCGGTATCCTTGGCATTGCCTGCCAATGGCTGGCATGGTGGGCACGGCTTCCTGCAATCCTTTTCCTGCTGGTGATTGGCCTGATTGCCGGCCCGCTGACCGGTTATCTTAATCCTGATGCCTTGCTCGGGGATCTATTATTCCCGATTGTGTCCCTGTCTGTGGCGATCATTCTCTTTGAAGGCAGCCTGACATTAAACCTGTATGAAATAAAGGGCCTGGGAAAAGTCGTTCGTAATCTCATATCCATCGGTGCAATGATTACCTGGGCGATCACCGCAATCGTGACACATTATATTACTGGTTTACCTGTCGAACTCTCTGCACTCTTTGGTGCGGTAATGGTTGTTACCGGGCCCACGGTGATCATGCCGATGCTCCGGACCGTTCGACCGGATGCTGCAATCAGCAATATCCTCAAATGGGAAGGCATAGTCATTGATCCGCTTGGTGCACTGCTCGCAGTCCTCGTTTTCAACTTCATTATCAGCAGCCAGAGTGGCAGTGCCTGGCCAACGGTAATTTATGAATTTGGCAAGATTGTAGTTGCTGGAGGTCTGGCCGGTTTTATAAGTGCACATGTTATGGGATTAATTCTGAGAAAACACCTTGCTCCGGATTACCTGCATAACGTGCTGGTACTCATACTGGTATTCACCGTTTTTACTGCCTCAGATTTGATTGCCCATGAATCAGGGCTGCTCGCAGTAACCGTCATGGGAATGACCATGGCTAATATGAAAGACACCCATATAGAAGATATTCTGGATTTCAAGGAGAGTCTGAGTATTCTCTTGATATCCGGATTATTTATTATTCTTGCAGCCCGTATTGATTTCCAGCAATTCACGCAGATTGGCTGGAGTTCTCTGGGCATCCTTGCTGTACTGATGTTGATAGCACGTCCCTTGTCCGTGTTTGTATCTGCAATTGGTTCCGATTTAAAGTTCAATGAAAAACTGTTGATTTCATGGATTGGACCACGAGGGATCGTAGCGGCCGCTGTTGCGTCCATCTTCGCCTTGAGACTGGAAACACGGGGTTACCCGGAAGCAGGCCTGATGGTCCCTCTCGCTTTTTTGATCATAATTGGTACCGTTGTAATTCAAAGTATAAGCAGCAAGTTCATTGCAAAAATCCTGGATGTCAGGGAACCTCCACCCACTGGTGTATTGATCATAGGTGCTGGCATCGTTGCCCGGGTCATCGGTAAGGCGATAAAGGAACAGGGATTCAAGGTTGTACTGACAGACAGTAACTGGGAAAACACTCGCGCAGCCCGAATGGATGGTTTGACGACTTACTACGGCAATCCAATTTCTGATCATGCAGAACGGCATCTGGACATGATTGGTCTGGGTAAAATGCTGGCTCTGTCAGGCAGGGAAAACCTGGATACGCTGGCTAACTTCCGTTTCAAATCGGACTTCGGCACAAAAAATGTATATCAGTTAAAAACTACCCGGGAAAAAAATATCCCCGAGAAGCACCGCATAGCAACCCGGCTTCGAGGTTACCAGCTCTTCGGGGAAGACATCACACATGGTGATCTTGCCAGCTGGATAAGGAAAGGTGCTGAAATCAGGAACACGCAGCTTGGAGAGGACTTTGGATTTGAGGATTTCCAAAATAAATACGGTGAAAATACCATTCCTCTGTTTGCGATAGATAATAACGAGAAACTGCAATTCTTTGTCGCGGATGGAAAGATGAAACCGGAACCGGGATGGGTGATTGTCAGCCTGATCAAACAGGAAAGCCTCGATTAATCAGCCATGAACGACCCTTAAATGTCCCGTTTTCGGGATTTGTGCTCCAGTTCACATTAGTCAGAATCGCATTCGTCTAGAATACTATTCAACAAGATTAAGTCCTCCCCCGATTGATTCTTGTGACTAGCCCGGGACCAGTCTTCCCCTCCCCCCAACGGACTGTTCCGGGCTTTTTATTTCATCACATCCGGATAAAACAATTGTTTCCCGTTTACTTTAAAGTTACGAATCAGTGCCTGCCCCTCTGGTCCGGTAATAAACGCAACATATTTTCTTGCAAGATTTGTTTTTGTATGAGGATGTTTCTCAGGGTTAACCAGTATTACATGATAGGGATTGATTAACTCATCCGCGTTCTCAAACAAAATCTGTAACAGCAGTTTATCTGAGAATGCCAGATAGGTTCCGCGATCACTTAAAGTGTAAGCCAGTTTTTCATCTGCTATACGCAGCACCTGTCCCATCCCCTGCCCGACTGCCAGGTACCATTCACCTGATGGATCTTCTGAACCGGCCAGTGCCCAAAGCTGTTTTTCTTTTTTATGGGTTCCTGAATCATCGCCGCGGGAAACAAATGTGCTGCCGGTATTTTGTATACGCCTGAATGCTTCGGCGACTGTGCTCGCTTCAGAAATCCCGGCCGGATCATCCGGCGGACCCAGTATTACGAAATCATTATGCATTAAAGGTTGTCGTTCGACGCCCGAACCTTGCTCGACGAATGCCATCTCTGCCGCCGGTGCATGTACCATGACCAGATCAACATCACCATCCCTGCCCAGACGCAATGCCTTGCCGGTCCCTACTGCAATCACATGGACCTTGATCCCGGTCTTCCTCTCAAATACAGGATTCAGTTCAGCCAACAATCCCGAGTTCTCGGTACTGGTTGTGGTGGCAAGGCGCAGGTATTCCTCGGCACTGAGTGGTGCGGCTATGAAAATGATTAATGTGATAAACAGACTGTGTATCAATTTATTCATGATTCCTTGCTCGTATTTGATTTATATATGTCGTAAATCTCAATTAAAACTCGACCTGGCTTCTTAACTGGAAGATGTCGGGTTCATCACCGCTCGCTGGTCCGCCATCCACCTTCAGAACATTGACATACGAGGAGTTGTTCCCCGGGTAAGCATTTGGCTACTGGCCATCCAGAGATGTTGATAACACATGCCCGGAAATTTCAAGGTCCCAGACGAACGGCAGGAAAAGCAGCACAAACAGGGTTATCAGGATAATTCCAATAATATTCAGCCCTGCTCCTGCCCTTGCCATCTGCGGAATGGTGACATAACGGCTCCCGAATACGATAGCATTAGGTGGCGTTGCCACCGGCAGCATGAAGGCGAACGATGCGGCGATAACAGCCCCGATCATGACACTGTAGGGATGAATCTGCAGTGCCTCTGCAAGCGCGATCATGATCGGCAATGAAATTGAAGCTGTGGCTGTATTCGATGTCAGCTCCGTTAACAGGATAATCAAACCGATGATAGCGACAAGGATCAGCACGATGCTGGTTCCCTTGAGACCTATGAGCAGGCTGGCCACAGAATGTGTCAGACCACTGTCACTGAAACCTGCTGCCAGGGCAAATCCGCCACCAAACAGGATTAATACATCCCAGGGTATAGTGACGGCTGTTTTCCAATCCAGTAAAAACTCACGCGTGTTCAAATTGGATGGAATGATGAACAGCATCAAGGCCCCGCCAATGGCAATGGTGGAATCTTTAATCAAGTCCGGACCCCTGCCTCCCAGCAGGCCATTCAGTAACCAGCCCAGGGCAACGAGGACGAAAACCGCCATAATCAGCTTTTCTTCGCGGGTAACCGGACCAAGATCCTTTGCTTCCTGGTCCAGCGTCTCCTGAATACCTGGAATGCGATCGATTTCTGGCGGGTAAATAACCCGCGTCAGGTAAAACCAGGTAATAATCAACATAAGCATGGAAAGCGGGAACGCAAACTTCATCCAGTCCAAAAGAAGGATGGTTTGCCCGAATTGCCGTTCCACAACCCCGGCAAAAATGGCATTAGGCGCTGTGCCGATCAGGGTTGAAATACCTCCAATTGACGATGCGTAGGCAATTCCCAGCATCAAGGCAATTCCGAAGCGGAAATGCCCTTTTTCTGTATCAATTCCTCCGTTCAGATTTTCCACCTGCTGACTGGTACGGGAAATCACCGCCAATCCGATCGTCATCATCATCAAGGTGGACGCCGTATTACTGATCCACATGGAAAGAAAGGCCGTTGCCAGCATGAATCCGAGTATTATCCGGTTAGCTGTATCACCCACGAGACGGATGGTAACCAGGGCAATGCGCCGATGCAGTTGCCATTTCTCCACGGTCACGGCGATAAAGAAACCACCCATTAGGAGAAACACTAGATGATTGCCATAGGCCAGTGTGGTATCGCTACCACTCATGACACCCATCACCGGGTAAAGGAAAATTGGTAACAAGGACGTGGCGGCTATCGGGATGGCTTCCGTGATCCAGAACGTCGCCATGAGCAACGCTATTGCAACTACCCGCATGGATATCTCGTTAAACCCTTCCGGTACGGGAAGCAGCAGTACCAGGAAAAACAGAAAAGGACCCAGAAGCAGGCCAATGACTGATCGTGACAACATGATTTAACGGGTTTCGATATTCATTTTTTTATTGTTTCAATCCCGGCTGATCCCTGGCAAACAGAGCTTCCAGGGCATCTTAACAAAAATACCGGGATCGACTTGATAAAACAGTTGTAAATTTTCCGTGCCCGACAACGGGTTTTCGTTATAATGCCCGCCTTTGCCCAGACTGACACCACCAACGTGATCAAGAATATCCGCAACATCGCCATCATTGCCCACGTAGACCACGGCAAAACCACCCTGGTTGATGAGCTGCTGAAGCAATCCGGCACTCTCAAAAGCCGCAACCTGGAACAGGAGCGGGTCATGGACAATAACGAGCTGGAGCGCGAGCGTGGCATTACCATCCTTGCGAAAAACACGGCGCTGCAATGGAATAACTATCGTATCAATATCATTGACACGCCGGGACATGCCGATTTCGGCGGCGAAGTGGAGCGCGTGCTGTCAATGGCGGATTCAGTGCTGTTACTGGTAGATGCTGTGGATGGTCCGATGCCGCAAACCCGCTTTGTCACTGAAAAGGCGCTGGCGAGAGGATTCCGCCCGATCGTTGTCATTAACAAGGTCGATCGGCCGGGGGCCAGGCCGCACTGGGTACTGGATCGGACCTTTGATTTGTTTGATCGGCTGGGCGCCAATGATGGACAACTTGATTTTCCAGTGGTCTATACGTCGGCAATCAACGGTTACAGCTCTTTGGATTCCGCCGCCCGGGAAGGCGATATGCAGGTGCTCTTCCAGATCATCATTGATCAGGTACCGCCACCGGATGTTGACCCGGGTGCTCCGTTCCAGATGCAGATCAGTTCCCTCGCCTACAACAGTTATGTCGGTGTGATCGGCATCGGCAGGGTGACCCGTGGTTCAATCAAGACCAACACCCCGGTGACAGTGGTCAATGTAAAGGGCGAACAGCGCCCGGGGCGGGTCTTGCAAATCTATAAACTGCTCGGCCTTGAGCGCATGGAAATTCCAGAAGCGTCAGCCGGCGACATCATTGCCATGTGTGGTATCGAGGATCTGGGTATTTCTGAAACCCTGTGTTCGCCCAGGCACATCGAGCCCCTGCCGCCGTTATCTATTGATGAACCGACCGTTAGTATGACCTTTCAGGTCAATGATTCACCGTTTTCCGGCAAGGAAGGTAAATACGTGACCTCGCGTCAGATCAAGGAACGGTTGTTGCAGGAATTAAAACACAATGTGGCTTTGCGGGTAGAGGAAACCGACGATCCCGATCGGTTCAAGGTGTCCGGTCGAGGTGAATTGCATTTATCCATACTGATCGAAACCATGCGGCGGGAAGGTTATGAACTCGGTGTCTCCAGACCCGAGGTGATTATGAAGAAGGTCAATGGTGAAATTCAGGAGCCCTATGAGCAACTGACAGTGGACATGGACAGCAATTATCAGGGCGCTGTCATGGAATTACTGGGACAACGCGGTGGTGAACTGAAAGAAATGCTGCCCGATGGAAAAGGGCGCGTCAGGCTGGATTACATCATCCCGGCCCGGGGTCTGATCGGTTTCCGCACACTGTACCTCACGACGACCTCCGGGACCGGTCTGCTTTACCACGTCTTTGATCATTACGGACCGGTCAAGAGAACCGATGCTGATGGTCGCGTGAACGGTGTGCTGATCGCCAATGGCTCAGGCAAGGCTCTCGGTTATGCCCTGTTTAACCTGCAGGATCGTGGACAAATGTTGATTGAGCCCGGGGTCGAGGTCTATGAAGGCATGATTGTCGGTATCCATTCACGGGACAACGATCTGGTAGTGAATGTGCTGAAGGCAAAACAACTGACCAATATCCGCGCCGCCGGTAAGGACGATAATATCCTGCTGACTCCCCCGCTAAAATTCAGCCTGGAACAGGCACTGGAATTTATAGAAGATGATGAACTGGTCGAGATTACACCGAAGAACATTCGCCTGCGAAAGAAACTACTGAAAGAACATGAGCGCAAGAGTGCATCCCGGGTAAAGGCAGGCTAGTTAATTATTACACTCAATCCGGAAACCACAACGGTTGACATCCTCTTCCTGGCAAACCAGTTGGCCTGAATCGGTACTGGTCCAACGACCGGCATCAGGCATGATTAAACAACCGATCGTAACCGGCTTGGCATCCAGTTTGACTGTCCATTCATCCGTTGTGTAATAACACGAGACGTATTCACCATAATTGCTGATGCGCACCGCGTAGAGTGATTTTACAGCTAACAGTTCATCCAGTGTCGTTTGCCCATCTACTGTCCATTCGAGCTCCCGGGAAAGTTCCCTGAGCCGGATTGTCTCCGGGTCAGGACAGTTTCCCGCCAGCAAAACTTCCGGGAATACTACAAGGAAATACACACAGAACCGTATCGTTGATTTCATGAAATCTGCTTTACCATTAACAAGGCATCACCGGAACAGTGAATCAGCGGGTGCGGGACGATTGCTTCACGTGCTACTTCCTGATAACCATGTGACTTGTATAATTTCAAGGCGCCCGTGTTTTCCTCCACCACGATTAAACTGAGTTTTTTGAAGCCCTGCTCTCCGGCCTGCTGTTCTGCTATTTTGAGGAAGCGGTGACCACTGCCCCGTCCCCGGTATTCCGGAAACACAGACATGCTGCAGATATAAAAACTGTCGTTTTCTTCCAACCTGCTGTAAGGCGCCAGCACCGGATCGACCGCCTCTTCAGTCTCTTCATTATCAGTATACATAGGGAAAGCCACCAGCATCCCGATGACCCGGTCACCGGCAACAGCCACAGTACAGTTCTTGTAACTGAATGCCGAATCCTCCTGTTCATAACGCCGCTGGCCAACATCCAGAATATCCTCGCCAGGCTCAGCCACCTGTGACCAGATATAATCAGAAACCCCTTCCGATGAAATCGTGTATAAACGGGCTATCGTCCGGCAATCTGATTTCATCGCCGGCCTGAATAATATTTCAACAGATTGAATCATCTGGTTTTTCGCCAATACAGAACCCGGTTATTGGCGGGCATCTCGTAATCATCAATCAACTCCATACCTGCGTTTCCAGCAACCTCATTCAATGATTCAAAATCACGGATACCACTTTCAGGATCACGGGCCTTCAGCCAGACATCAAAACGGGCATTACTTTCACTGGTATATGCCTGGTTGTAATTGAAAGGACCATAGAGCAGGAACTTGCCATTTTCAGGTAGCGAACGCCCTACTCCGGCAAAGAACAGCTTCACTTCATCCCAATGCATGATATGCGCCGTGTTTGCAGAGAACACGGCATCGATCTCAAGTTCCGGCCAGGCATCCCGTTTTACATCCAGCGGCAACGGATCGCGGGTATTGGACAGACCAGCATCACCAAGCCAGGCCCTGATATCCGGATGGTTTTCCCTGACATCGCTGGTATACCAGATAAGATGTGGCAGTTTCCCGGCAAAATATACAGCATGCTGACCATTACCGCTGCCAATCTCAAGCAACGTATGACAATCCAACAGTAAAGGCGATATGACTGAGAGAATCGGACCACGATTCCTCTCACAGGCTTCCGAATAGGTTTTAATCGTCATGCGAGGGTTTATTGCGCAGTTGCTTCAGGCGACTCCGTTGCTTTTTATCATCAAGGCGCCTGACCTTCGATGCGATCGGCGGCCCGGTCTTCTTTCTTGCCCGGGCCATGTACCCGGCCTTTTTAATCAGGTTCTGCAAACGCGACAGGGCCGCTTGTCGGTTTTTCTCCTGGCTCCGATACTGCTGAGCCTTGATGACAACCACACCATCACGATTGATACGGCGGTCATTCAGTTTAAGCAAACGCTGCTTGTAGTAACGCGGTAGGGATGAAGCCTGGGAATCAAAGCGCAGATGAACAGCCGTGGCAAGCTTGTTAACGTTTTGACCACCGGCGCCCTGTGCCCGGATGGCCTGAATCTCGATTTCATTCTCAGGAATACTGACTTTTCCTGATATCTTGAGCATGCCCCGAGTGAATCAGCACCATTACCTGTAAAGGCAGTGCCTGGTATAGTTGCCGGCTTCGTTGGCTGTCCATTCGCCCTTGGGTTTCTCTGAAAGGCCATTACACCAGGCCTCCGTGCCGACTTCCGGTGAACAGCCAGTCAACAGAAGCATAATGACAGTATAAATAGACAAAATTATGATTTTCATTATTCGCTTCCCCTCGCCAATTCCCCGTAACGAAAGCACGATGTTATATGATCATTCACCATACCAACAGCCTGCATAAAAGCATAACAAATCGTTGGACCGACAAAGGTGAATCCACGGGATTTCAGGTCCTTCGATATTGATTCCGAGAGCCGTGTAGAGACCGGCACCTGATTCAGGGTTTGCCAGCGGTTTATCACCGGCTCCCCATTGGTGAATTGCCAGAAGTAGCGGTTAAAGCTGCCGAACTCGGCGCGTATCTCCAGGAAAGCCCGGGCGTTGTTAATGACGCTTTGAATCTTGAGCCGGTTCCTGACAATACCCTCGTTTACCAGCAAGCACTTGAAGTCCCTTTGCCTGTATCTGGCTATCCGGTTGAAATCAAACTTGTCAAAGGCCTGGCGGTAGGCCGGCCGCTTTCTGAGAATGGTAATCCAGCTGAGGCCGGCCTGGGCGCCTTCAAGCACCAGGAACTCAAATAATTTTCTGTCATTGTGTACGGGAACCCCCCACTCGAGGTCATGGTAGCGGGTATACAGGGGGTCACCGGCACACCAGTTACAGCGGGTTTTCATTAACTATGATAATAATCTTAAAAAATCAAGTAGATATAAAGATTCTTGCAATGCAAAATGATGATGCGGTGCACAATATTTTGCGCTAGAATTAGTGTAATTGAATTTTCCTGACGTGAGGTACTCGGATTATGGAAATCGAAGACAGAGTTGCAGTCATCACTGGCGCAGCCAGCGGAATCGGGCATGCAGTATGCCTGGAGCTTGCGGGGAAAGGCGTCAAGGCCATAGCTATGGTCGATATGAATGATGAGGTCAAGGTCGCGGCCGATCAGATCAACCGGGAAGCCGGCCGTGAGGTTGCTGTGCCCTATATCGGTGATACAACCAATGAAAAATTCCGGGCCAACGTCTTCGATTCGATTTCAAAAGATAACGGCACCGCCAGAATCTGCGTACCCTGTGCCGGTATTACCCGGGATGCACTGGCTGTAAAGATAAACAAGGAGACTGGCAAGGCCGAAATCTATTCGGTCGATAAATTTCGTCAGGTTATAGAGGTTAACCTGATTGCACCGGTTTACTGGGTGATGGAAATGATTGCCCGGATAGCTGAAGAACGCGCCCAGAAAGGCATGAAAAAATGGCACCCCGATGAACGGCTGCAGGGCACTGCCATTTTCATCGGTTCTATTTCATCACAGGGTAACAAGGGCCAGGTATCCTATGCCAGTACCAAGGCCGGGCTGGAAGGTGCCGCCGCCACCCTGACGAAAGAAGCAATTTTTCATGGTGTACGCTGTGGTGTGATTCATCCCGGATTCACTGATACCCCTATGGTCCGCGCTTTAGGCGAGGAATATATCGAGAAAAACATACTTAAAGATACCCAGTTGGGCCGCCTGATTCGTCCAACCGAAATCGCAGATGCAATTTGTTTCATGATTGCAAACTCTGCGGTTAGCGGGGAACTTTGGGCGGATGCCGGTTGGCATCCTTCCCCTGCCTAGTAATTACCAGTTGAAGCTCAGGCAATCAGGTACTTTTCCATAAAATACAGTTTGAAGTTAAGTTCGCGGTATTTTTTATTGATTACGCTGACAGTCTCGAATCCCATCTCGCTGAAGAAAGGCCGGGCTGTGATGCTGACATCAGCAAACAACCGTTTGAAACTGCTTTTTTCTGCTATTGATTCAACCGACTTGAGCAGCTGTGTTCCCACACCCTTGCGTTGCCATTGATGATGTACATAAAAGCAATCGATGTGCCCAGGATACTGCAGTTCACAAAATCCCAGAATTATGTCAGCATCTTCAGCCACCAGGACAGTATAATTATCAAATCTTCTCGACCAGAATGAATCATCGTAGATTTCCGGCGCCCAGGTTTCTACATGCTCTCTAGAATAATCTTTACTATTAATCTTTCTTACGGTGTTAAAGTAAAGTTTTGATATCTGGGGAATGTCTTTATCTTTGAATTCTCTAATTTTCATAAATGTTGAACTGAAGCGGAAATCTACTATCTATATAATTAATTGATTCGGGTTTGACAGGACTTTATACGCATAATGCAATAAATCTGTTAAATTTACTGTTAATAAAATCACGCAACTAAAAATTACGAAGCATAAAACAATGAACGATAACATTACCACTAACGCGAATAACTCAGGTGTCAGCATCTGGCAGTCTGTAGCAATTCTCATCGACGGCAATAACATTGAACGCAGCATTCATTCCGAAGCAGGCAATAAAAATGCAATGTTGAATTTCGATATCCTGATACCCCGATTGCTAGATAACCGCGGCCTCAGTCGACTGGTCTATTTTCGAGAGGGTGTATATATTTCCACCAAACTGCAGGAACGCTTGCATAACTATTACCATGGTTCTGTGCGCCCCTGCCACAAGAGTGCTGACATACCATTATCAATAAATGCAATCCAGGTTGCAGACAAGGTAGATACCATCATCATCATGTCAGGTGATTCAGATTATATTGAATTGGTAAGACAGTTGCATTCGATGGGAGTTCGTGTCGAGATTGCTGCAGTACCAAGCACCACTTCCAATTTGTTGATCGAGGAAGCCGATTATTTCCATGAAATTACAAAAGATGACTGGTTTACTCTTCCGACCAAGAAAACGCAAAAGAAACGCAGTTACAAGAAGAGCACAGACAGAAAATAGTTCCATAACATTTTCGGATATTCAGCAGGGGTGGAATAATTATCCCGACAAGCGCATAGTAGTCACTTGAAACTGACACTGTCTGTTCATATTCAATTCTGTCCTTTATATACATCACATAATCATCTGAATAGCAGGTCAAAATTCATTCCGGAAAACTGGAGAATTACATATGCAAGTTACTAAACACAAGGTTGCTGTCATTAACTATGTATTGAAAGATGAACAGGGCAATACCATTGATCAATCTACAGATGGTAATTTTGCCTATATACATGGTACTCAAAGCATTATTCCAGGACTGGAAAATGTAATGGAAGGGAAAAAGGCAGGCGACCAGGTAGACGTCAGCATTTCACCGGGAGATGCCTATGGTGAGCGCCAACTGGAAAATATTCAGACTGTTACCCGGGATATGTTCCCGCCGGATGTGGAATTAAAGATCGGTATGCAGTTCCAGGCCCAGTCACCCCAGGGTCAACCACTTATCCTTACCATCACCTCCATTGAGGGAAATAATGTTGTTGTCGACGGAAACCATCCGCTTGCGGGCAAGCAATTGAATTTCAACGTAGAAGTTGTCGATGTCAGGGATGCTACCGAAGAAGAGATTGAGCATGGCCATGTTCATGGAGCGGGTGATAATCAGCATTAGATTCAAATAGCCGTGATTGATCCGGGTGATGCTGAAACAGACCAGGCTTGGTAACAGTGGCCGGCAGGTTACAGCCATCGGCCTGGGCGCCATGCCACTGTCGCTTACGGGCAGGCCTGATGAGCACGATGCCATACGTGTCATCAGGGCGTTTATTGAGCATGGTGGTAATTTTATTGATACTGCAAATGTGTATTGTCGCGATGACAGGGAGGTTGGTCATAACGAACGCCTGATCAACAAGGCCCTGAAAGATCTTCATGATAAACACCGGATCATCGTTGCGACCAAGGGAGGACTGAGGCGTCCCCGGGGAGGATGGGAAGTCGATGCGAGTCCTGATTGGCTCAGACTATCATGCGAACAGAGCCTGATAGACCTGGGCCAGGACAGTATCTTCCTTTACCAGTTGCATGCCCCTGACCCGGAAGTTCCCCTGACAGACTCGGTCGGAGAGCTCTCCAGGCTCAGGCAAGAAGGCAAGATCAGGCATGTTGGACTTTCCAATGTGACGGTTGAAGAAATCGAAACCGCCATGAATGTCGTGCCAATTATTTCTGTTCAAAATCGCTGTAATATCCTGCAACGGAAATCTTTCACAAACGGCGTTGTTGAATTTTGTCATCAGAATGAAATCAGCTTTATAGCCCACAGTCCCGTGGGAGGGCATTTTGATCACGGCAAGCTGGCTAGTAACAGGATTTTAAACAGACTTGGCAATACTCACCAGGCTACCCCATACCAGATTGCGCTGGCCTGGTTACTGGCGTGTGGTGATCATATTTTGCCCATACCTGGCGCCAGCAAGGTTACCAGTATTACAAGCAGCCTGAATGCAATGAATATCGAACTGGCCAAGAATGAATTGGAGGCGCTTAATACATTGTGAACGCAATGGAGTAAAATCAGTGTCTCGACTCGGCCTCTATAAAGATTCGTTTAACATTTGAGAAACGGTTTTTAATTGCTTTGTCCAACTTTGCGACAGTAGCCTCGATCTCTTCTCCCGTTATAGGGTCAACAAAATCAACACTGATATTTACCAGTATAAAATCGGGGCCCATGTGCATGGTCAATACTTCATTCAGATGATCAATCTTTGAAAAATCAGTAGCCAACTGCCTGATGCCATCCACCACATGGGTATTGGCGCGCTCACCGATTAACAGACTTTTTGTTTCATAGGCCAGCCAAACTGCAGTGACGGCAAGAATCAGACCAATAATTATCGATGCTGTGGCATCGAATACATACAATCCTGTCAGTTGGGAAAGGATATTTGCACCAAGAGCAACGAGCAATCCCATTATTGCAGCGGTATCTTCAAACAATACGACAAACATGGAAGGATCCTTGCCCTTGTGCACCGCCTCGAAGTAACCCCACTCGCCCCTGCTGCGGCTGAATTCCCTGAATGCAAAATACCAGGCAAAGCCCTCAAAAATAATAGCAAGCCCGAGCACAATATAGTTGATTAAAAAATTTTCAACTTGGGAAGGATCGTATAACCGGTGAACTCCCTCGTAAATTGAGATTCCTGCACCGACTGCGAAGATCATAATAGCTACTACGAAACTCCAGAAATAAATTTCCTTTCCATGACCAAAGGGAAACCGCTCACTCGCCGGCAATTGTGATCGCTTCAATCCATAAAGGAGAAGGACCTGGTTTCCGGTATCGACCAGGGAATGAATCCCCTCGGAAAACATGGCTGAACTGGATGTAAAATAAGCAGCGACAAACTTGGTTATTGCGATGAGTGTGTTGCCCACCAGGGCGGCATAGATAACCAGTTTTCGTGATGATTGCATAAGAGTTCCCGATTACAATTATGAATCAGAATTTACTACTGGCAGGCAACCGGAGTTATCTCCAAGACCATATCTGTATCACACGACCACTCTATCCTGTTTTCGATTATGAACGGTGAGAGAAAAACGTGCTTGTTATCGAGCGCTTCAGGCGCCCCTTCGACCTTGTCTGTGGAGTAGGTAATAGTGATTACTCCTGGTCCTTTTTTCCCCACATCAATTGAATCAACTGCCGTCCGGGAATACTCGACATTCACAAATATCCTGTCTTCTTCCAGATCATCTGCACCGGGAAAGCGTTGGTTACGCTCATAATATTCAGCTATGGCAGCCTTGTGGGGCTGGGCGAGTGATATCCCCTTCAGTACCCAGATTTTATCCCTTGTCGTTTTTGATGGTGAAAACAGCCAGGCGAGTATCACGATAACCAGGATAAAAAACATGAAATTAAGCTGTTTTTTCATAGGACCCTATTTTTTTTGCAGTAAGAATACAACATCTTCTGATGCTGCGGTCAAATCAATAGGTGAATCTGTATCATAACTGTGATCATAAACTTCCTTGATCCTGAATGCATTGGTCTGCATCAAGCAGCGATAAAACTGGTTCAGTGTATATGTTCTCAGTGAATATACCGACTGGAAGTTGTAGCGTTTACCATTTTTATTGATTTTAAGATCGACTTTCAAAGTTTCCCGACGGGCCCTCCTGTTCAAGTCTACCATCTGCATGCTCGTCTTCACGGTTAATTTTCCCCGCCGCCCTGACCAATGCACTATCTCATCTGAAAAACCCTGCTCAGGCAATAAATGCAGTCCAAGTACATAAACTGAGTTTCTCCTGAGTGCCCTGGCAACACATTGTAAATGTCGAATTGCCTGCCTTTCAGACAGCAAGTGACGAAACGTATCTACAGTGCAAAAAGCACCGTCACATCTGCTGCCGCTGATTCGAAAATCAGCCATATCCGCATTAAAGATTTCTGCCTTCAGTGCATTACGCTGCAGTTTTTTTTTAGGTAATCAAGAACGGCAGGATTGGTATCAAAACCGGTACATGTAAACCCTGCCTTGACCATTGGTACAATCAGACGGCCGGTGCCACAGGCCGGCTCGAGTAATCTTTTGTGGACGGCTGCCTTGCCGGAAAATATCTGCTTGAGAAATTGCAGCTCTGCCCGCATGTCATGGGAAAAGGACAAATCATAATATTTTGGAAGGTCATACCAGTTCATATGATTATTACCAGAGAAACTTTATCAGGTCACCAAATCCCCAAAAAAAGGACCCGGTAACCAGTAGTGAGGCCTCGATTAAACCAACTGAAATTCCCAGTTCTTCACGCATTTTTACTCGCCGTTCATCATAATTATGCTGAATCCTGTCCAGTTCTTTTTTCATATGTTCCTCGTCAGCCCCGAATGCCCTGCGAATCCTGCGCTCAGCCATGTGTTTTTTAAATTTCATGGCACGATGAGTCAGTCTTTCCTCGATGAGACCACCGAATCCGGACCAGATGCCCAGTATGACAATCAGGCAACCGGCACGTGATAACCATAATTGATCAAGAAACTGCTGCTCAGAGAGAACATAGCCGCTTACAAGCAGCAAAATTGCTACGCACCAGAGGATAACGCCATGTATGGTTGTTGTTGTACTCATTCTGTGATCATGCTTCTGAATGTATGTTTATCTCACGCCATTGACCAAGCAACGGGAAATAGAGCCCGAGTTTGACTGGCCTGTTTTCCATAGCCTGCATCAGAACGGCATATTTTTTAAGTTGCGATGCATAACGTTCTTCTTCCTGATCGAGAAACTCCTGTATGTCCGGTCCTTCGTGACGGCTGGTCTTGTAATCAATGATCCAGCGCTGATCTTCGCTGTCAATGAAAGTGCGATCAAGAATAACATTCACAACCCGGTTGTCGATGATCCCGGTCAGAGGTAGTTCACAGGCAGCCTGTTCATGGCGCATGTCCAGGATCCACCGTCCAGTTTCATCTTCTATGGTACTCGCAAGCGCCCGAATGACCTGATCTGTGGCCCAGTCTATGTCTTGCTGAATAACACCGAGTTGTCTGAGACTTGTTTCGAAACGAGTTGATTCTGATTTTATATAGTCCTGGGTCCAGCGTTCAATTCCATCCTCTGCGATAATTTGCAGAAACCGGTGTACCACACTCCCGATGTGCATGATGGTTTCACCCGCCCATTTATATTCCGGCATGACCTCTGGCATGGCAGAATAATCAAAGGACACGGGGACGCTGATGTCAGCAGGAGCATCCGATAATCTCCAGTCTGATGTGAACCTGTGCATGCCGCTGCTGATCGCCTGTTGGTCCTGATTCATCTGGATTTGTGAATTTTGACTGGTTGCAATAGCGAGTGCTTTATACTCCTCTTCAAGCACCGGCCAGAGATGCTTTAGCAGCGAATTTTTTCCGGGTCGCTTATACTCGCCTGTATCTGAATCAAGCGGAATGGCTGCGAAAAGATGAAGTTCCTGTCTTGCCCGGGTGGCGGCTACATATAACAGGCGACCCAGTTCATGATCCTGTTTCTGTTTTTCAAGTTCATTCAGGTAATCATAGAATGGTGAATCATCGGAACCGGCAGGTTTTATCGGAGCCAGTAACAGGTCCTGATGCTGGACATGAGGAGATTCTGCCCATAATAGCAATTGTGATTCATTGCTCCTGCTTCCGCGGTGTAATTCAGGCAGGATAACCACATCAAATTCAAGACCTTTTGCCTTGTGTATGGTCATGATTTGCAAACGGTCATCAACATGAGCGGGTAATGCAAATAGATTGTCCACCTGTTCCATGAATTGATTCGACTCCGACAGGCGACCGCCAACATCAAAGTCTTCCAGCAGATCGAAAAACACTTCAACGTTTTCCAGCGCCGAATCATCCTCCAGCGTGGCCGGACCACCGAGGTTCATCCACAACGACTCCACGGATCGTCGTAATGTTCTGCGACATCGTTGCTCAAGGGCATGTTGCAATTTCGGACCTATGACGGCCAACCTGTTCCTGCCATCTGCCGACAGGCCTTTCATACGATCGGCAGCATTAATGGCTTCCCAGATTGTCAGTTGCGTTTTTTCTCCCAGTAGCAACAGATCATCCAGCGTTATACCGCACCAGGGCGCCCTCAGGACAGCAAACCAGGCGATGCGATCTGCCGGATGATCCAGTGCCCGGGTCAGTGCCAACAGGTCCTGTATCTCGGGGCGGTGACCCAGTGATTCGATCTCCACAGCCTTGTATGCCAGGTTATTTGCTCTCAGATGAGTCGTGATCTCAAGCAAGTGACTGCGATTACGAACCAGGATGGCCAGACAACGATCCGGATCCTGTTGCCGGCTGTTTTTTATCAATGCAGTAATACGTTTGGCTTCATCAATTTCATCCAGAACTGCATGTGCCTGGACAGCAGTATGTCCTGTCTCCGGAAGAAAAGCCTGCGCAGGTTCATAACTGACAGAACCACGATAACTGTCAGCAAGATCCGGAAAAATTACATCGAAGGCCCGGTTAACCCAATTAACGATGCCCGCCTGTGAACGGAAATTGACCTCGATTTTCAGTGGGTCAAGAGGTATCTGACCTAACCGTTTCTGTTTCCAGGTATTAATAAAAAGCCCAACCTCAGCCTCGCGGAAACGGTAAATGGACTGCATTGGATCGCCGACCAGAAACAGGGTATGTCCGTCACCGGGGTACCAACCTGCCGTCAGTTTCTCAATCAGCTTGTACTGGTTATTCGAGACGTCTTGAAATTCATCGATTAACAGGTGTTTGATACGGTAATCCAGGCGCAAGGCCAGATCCGTCGGATTATCATCCTGGCCCAGGGCATCTATAGCGGCCAGCATGATGCCGTTGAAATCTATTTGATTGCGTTCTGCAAACAACACTCGCAAGTGGCTATCTGCCATGAGTAACAACTCACACAGGGCCTTGACGATTTGCCATTCATCTTCAGCAAAATGCATCGGTGGCAACAAGTGGATCTCAACCAGTCCCTCAGTCAGTGACTCGTCACCGGATAGCCGTGACAACAAACTCTGGAACCCGTCTTTCATCTGTTTACGAGTCTCGGTTTCAGCTAAGTCAGCTTCAGGTTTCGGAAAACCGATCGTCTTGTCGACGCGCTTGCGCCATTGATTCGCTCCAGTCAGACATAAACTGGCAATAGCCCGCCAGACTGGCAGGTCTGTTGCCGTGCTGCCGGGGAACTGAGTAATATCACGGAATCGAGCGATGGCTGATTCCGGCTTGTCGGCATATAGATTGCTCGCCGCGTAACGCAGGTATTGCAACATTTCATTCTGGTACACCTGCGGAAACCGGGCAGCAATATTTTCCAGTGTCGAAGCAACGGCATGTTGAAAGGCGGTTTCCAGTTCCTGCCGATCAATTTCCCTGCCAATATGGCGTAACCACTGGTCCCGTCTTTGCAGCAATGTTGCGATCATGGCTTTAACTCTGGGCAGATCATTGTCCAGATGCGAAAGTAACCTGGCGACAGCTTCAGACCAGTGTTCCCCGCTCTCCAGATCTGCAAGAGTATTGGCTGCGGCCTGGTGATAGATTTCCGTGGCATTTTCGAGTAATTCCGGTTGCGCACCGAGCCCGGACAGCAAGGGCATCTGTCGTGTTAACCAGGCACACAAGGAGTCAATGGTCTGGATCCGCAGACGACCGGGGTTATTCTCCAGTTGCCAGTCCAGATCCTTGTCGCGGGCGAGTACGCTAATTGCCATTTCATGAGTCAGTCGCGTGGCGTCGTCTTCCGGCTGTACACCTGTCCTCGCCTGGTGCAATGCCTTGATGATCCTGGATCGCATCTCCGCTGAAGCCTTGCGGGTAAAAGTGATGGCAATGATTTCTTCAGGTGATTCAACCATTGCAAGCAATCGTAGATAGCGCTGGATCAACAACTCGGTTTTTCCCGAGCCGGCCGGTGCCTGCACGATAAAAGACGACTCCAAGGACAATGCCTTTTGTCTTTCAGGATAATCAAAAACCTTGTGGTTCATTCCTTTTCCCCGTCTGTTATCAAATCTTTCTGTTTTTCATAAATACGACAAAATGAATGCAGATCACACCAGGTGCAGGTTGTTTTGTCCTTGGGATCGACTCTGGCTATACCATGGCGAAAGTCACTGGCCAGCGAATCCAGCATTGTCTGCCATTGAATCAGCAGGTCAGGCCAATCCTTCACCGATTCCCTGGCCAGCTTCGATGCGTTGATGCTTTTTATACCTGGCAGCACGTCCTCACCATCTGACAGGCCACTGAACTTGACCTCACCTCTGCGTAATTTGACAAATGCAACCGCGGCAACATCTCCTTCGCTGTTTATTGCATACAGGGGCAACTGCGGTTCATCCGGGCGTTCACCCAGCCAGGCAGAGGCATTAGGTACAATAGAACCTGTCTTGTAATCGATAACAACCAGACGTCCGTCCTTTAATTGATCGATCCGGTCAATACGCGTGTTGATTTCGATATCATTGATCACGAATGTATGTTTCAGCTCACATTCACTAACGGTAAACGCTTGCCTCTTCTTTTCGAGTTCAGCCAGTTCTACCAGCAGAAGCTTTAGGCGATTACATTCAATGTCGGTAAAGCGATCGGTAAACGTAAACGGCAACTGTTGTTGGTAACGTTTAACTGTCCGCTTCACCACAGCATCGACCACTTGTTCAAGTTGTGTAGCGGTCAATTGCAGAAGGTTTTCCAGGCTGCCGGTCTCTCCCCAGAATTGTTCAACAACAGCATGTGCGATTGAGCCGCGTTCCAAGGCATCCAGCCCGATATCAGGAGACTTGAGACCTTCCGCCGCCAGTCGGTGGCGTGCAAATGCGCGGAAAGGACAGGCTGCCTGATCCTTGAAAAGAGCAGTTCCACCACTCACCCTGACACCCTCAGGAATGGCCCGTGTCTGATCATCCGGAAATGTTTCAATGCTTTTGCTGCCAAGCAAGTGATTGGCATAGGATTTGAAAACAGGTATGTCAGGCGATGTCCCGGACAGATATTGCCGAATCAGGGCACTGGGTTGATAGACCTGATCTTTTTCCATCTCCGGGTAACTTAAAACAACCTCGGGCGACGAAGAGATTAACCGTTTCAGTAACATACTGGCGTGAACCAGAAGATTACCGGGCGAAGCTGCGGGCAGGCCTGCGTCCCTCTGTAATGCTATCGGGATAAACGCATTGGGTTCTTCCTGGCTGGGCCAGGCATTGTCATGCAGGTTCATGATCCAGAGATGGTCGAACTGCATGCCGGCCGCACCATTGGTACCCAGTATCTGTATGGAGGCCTCCCGGGTCTCGGGCTGGAATCGCTCGCTGGCCAGTAAGCTTCGCAATTGGCCCAGAGCGTCCTGGTAAGTCATATCCTTAGTGACGAGATCCAGCCTGGCCAGATTATCCAGCGTTGCTTGCCACTCAAGCAGGGTCTGGTATTCATCACTGTTAAGCGTCCGTTCTCCTGGCCAGGCGAACAGCTCCAGTATTTGCGTAAAGAACTGCACCCATCTTGAGGGACTTTGCCGCGAGTCAGTGTTGGCAAACAGACGACCACAGGCAAGGTAGGTCTCCATAAAGATTGCTGGCACGATATCCGGGCTTAACTTCCCTCTTTCAATTAAAGTTTGTAGCTGTTGACGGGACACGTATGCCTCACAGGACTTGCGGATGGCTGCATCAAATTTTGCCCGGCACTGGCCTTCCTGCATCGAGGCCTTTATGAAAGGTGAGCGTAACAGCCTGCTGAATTCCTCCAGTTCAAGTGAACGCCTGCCCAGGGATAGTAGCTGCAATGCTTGGACTATCATCGGGAAAGCGGACAAGGGACGTCCCAGGGAAACACTGAAACAGTAGGATTGCATGCTGGCGTTATCGAGAATGGCGCCGGGGTGCAGGACATCCTCAAATACGTTTTTAATTTCATGCGCCAGGCTGGCGAGGTTATTTACAACTATACCAATACGCTGCCCCGGGTTTTCCTCGAGCCTGGTCCGGGCCCAGCTGGCCGCGGTATACAGCTCGGTCCGGTTGTCACGGAAAGCAAATGCCCGGGGCTCGATATTGCTTTGTTCAAGCGAAACTTCACGAATCTCACAGCCCTGGTCAGCCAGTCGCTGCAAGAGTTGGCGTTGTTGCGGGGTGAGTTGATCGAAACCGACCAGTGCCAGTTTCTCGGGACCTGGAATGAATTCACTCTGCGTCGAGAGCAGTGTTGCCAATCCAGCCTGGTCAACCCAGTCCCGCTGTTCACAAATTTTCCGGTACTCCTCTGACCAGAGCCGAAAAGCATGGGCGTCATCATGGACATAGACTCTTTCCGGAAATACGGGGATCAGCCACTCATGGCATAACTGCCAGGCTTGCATGGCCAGGCGGGCCGTTTGACTCCGATTGAGCAGTCGCCTGGCATAGGAAGAGCGGTTGATAATGTCTGACCAGAGATAGAGCTGCTGGGGTGTTGACAGCAGGACCCGGTCGAGTTGCCGGGTAAAAACGAATTCCTTCCAGCAGCGTTGCAGCCAGCCCTGCCAAGGCAGGATATCCGGTGTCTGCCATGCCAATCTGCCCTGTTCGGCCTGTTCCAATGCATACTGGTGTTGCAATGCACGGCTTAAACGGGTGGTAGGCGTGAGGAGACAATACCCCTGGTCCAGCAGCTGCCCTGATTCTTTATTCATATCGTTGCGGCATTCTCATTAATATAAGGACAACAGGCAACTCAATTTCCGGACATTGGCAGAGGGAACCCGTGGTGATAGCCTTTGTCCCAGTAACGATAATTAATAATGACAGTCACAGATGCTAAACCCCAGACTAGAAACAGAAATAGCCAGGCCACCTGCCTGTATATCTGTATCACCTGCAAGAGTGGTTCCGGATATCATTGATGATGCAAGAGAAGGCCTGTTGTTCCCGCCACGGAGCCTGCCACCAAAGTATTTTTATGATGAAAAAGGTTCTCAATTATTTACCAGGATATGTGAAACGGATGAATATTATCCCACTCGCACGGAGGACGGGCTGCTGGCAAGAAATGCCGGGGATATTATTGCCATTTCCAGGCCGGCTCAAATAATCGAGCTGGGAAGTGGCAATTCCCGGAAAACCCGGCGCCTGTTTAACGCCTGTGAACAGATTGATCATACCTGCAGTTATGCTCCTTTCGATGTCTGCGCCCCGATGCTGGAAGACACTGCAGGACAATTACAAACTGAATATGAATGGCTCAAGGTGACACCATTGCTGGGCGACTACCACGCCGGACTGGATCACCTGCCAGGATTCAATGAGAGGCGACTCTTTGTTTTTCTCGGTAGTACCATCGGAAATTTTCAACCGGCCGAGGCCAGGGCATTCATTCGTGAAATTACAGATGCCATGGCTCCAGGTGATTACCTGCTGCTCGGTATAGACAGGGTCAAGGACGTGCGGGTACTGAACGACGCCTACAATGATAGCGGTGGAATCACGGCAGCATTTAACCTGAATCTACTAAACGTACTGAACAGAGAGCTGGATGCTGATTTTGATCTGAACCATTTCAATCACCATGCAAGTTATCAATCCAGGCATTCACGCATAGAGATGAAACTTGTGTGTGATACGTTGCATGAAATACAACTCAAAAAAATTGATGAGGTCATTGAATTGTACCCCGGTGATGAAATCCTCACGGAACTGAGTCACAAATTTACCTACGGGCAAGCAGAAGAATTACTGTCTGATTGCGGGCTGGATATTGTCTCACATTACGAACCGGAAAATCGTTACTTTTCAGTCATTCTGGCAAGATTCTGAAACAACCAACAGCCAGGGATAAAAACATGACGAAGATTAGTAAAAGTGATCAGGAATGGAAACAAAGCCTGACAGAAGAGCAATATAAAATTGCCCGAAAGAAAGGGACCGAGCGGCCTTTCACTGGTAAATATTATACTTGCTCCAAAAAAGGGACCTATCTTTGCAGTTGCTGTGGAAATCCCTTATTCAGTTCTGACACCAAATACGATTCTGGCAGCGGCTGGCCGAGTTTTTATGAACCCATGTCAAAACAATCTATTGATACCCGGTTTGATGGCAGTTTCGGTATGCGTCGGGTTGAGGTGACATGCAAAAAGTGTGACGCACATCTCGGTCACGTTTTTGAAGACGGCCCAGATCCAACGGGATTAAGGTATTGCATCAATTCGATATCACTGAACCTGAAGGAAGATAACGGTAAAACCAATTGAGGATGGATATCCTGTCGGCTATGATTAGCTGGTGAGGAAAATTACCGATTCTGAGTGGATATTCGGGGCCATCTTCATTCTGGCCTTTGGTTTCTTTGCGTATATTGATTTCTACCTTGCAAACGAAATCACAACATCCATATCCTATGTTTCCCTGTTAGGGTTTGGTCTGCTGGCACACTCAAAAAGATTAACACTGATCATTGGTTTGACCGGTATCCTGGCAACAATGGCTGGAATGTATTTCATTCCTTCTGAGTTGGTGGATACTACCAACCGTCAGCTGGTCATTATTGCTATTTTCACCATTACCATCACCAGTCACATCTTCATGGAAAGGCAACAGGCCTTTGAACACAGCCTGTTCAAGATTGCCAGTACCGATTCATTGACCGGTATCGCCAATCGGAGAAGTTTGATCAATGATATCGAACAACGATTGTCAGAGTCCCTGAGATATAAAAAAGACCTGTCATTATTATTGTTCGATCTGGACAACTTCAAAACCATCAATGACAAGTTTGGCCATCTTGCAGGTGATGAAATCCTCAAGAAAATTACGGAAATTTGTCAAAAGTGGCTTCGTGCCACGGATGTGATTGGTCGCTTTGGCGGGGAAGAGTTCATGGTTGTATGTCCCAATACCCCGCTCAGCGGCGCATTGACACTGGCAGACAGAATCAGGGTGGCTGTGCAAAATGCAGCTTTTCGCTTTGAAAATGACATCATCAAGATCACTGTCAGTATCGGGGTGACCGAACTCAGAAGCCACCTGAATAAAGGTTCACAATCCTCTATCAAGATGCAATTATCCCACTACCTGATTGATGCAGCAGATACTGCACTCTATAACGCCAAGTCGGCAGGTAAAAATTGTGTCGTTGCCTTTGATCCTGACCATGACAAGGTTACTGAAGAAACAGTGACTGTCTGAGCCTGTTAACTGTTTATAAAATCAAGTAATGCCTTGTCTGCCAGCAGGTTTCCCAGTGCAATTGCCATTGCTTCATTGACCAATTCTTCATTTTCCTCCATTGAAGGTGTCTTTACTATATCCTTTGTGCGCGATACCTGGTACTTACGCCTGAACTGCTGGTTATTCTTCTGGCAGATCCCCTGAAGTTCAATATCAATCTTTATCTGGTTAAGAACATTATCTTTTATAACCATGTATTGAATCTTTGTTGTGTTGACTGTCAAATAGACATCAGCCTCGCCACTCCCCATAATACTGAAGCCCATCTGCGCAAATGCACCTGATAATTTTCTTTGCAAGGTAGCGGTCATGTCGTCATCAGTACGGATATGGGAGGTTTCTTTGTAGATGCCTCCCCTTTGCCCGATGATATTCGTGCTTCTTGGATCACCGACATCTATACTCATACTAAGCGGAGTTTTGGTTGTGGTTGAGCTCTCCATGGACAGCTCGGGGTTCACGACAACTGTTTGTGGACTCAGGGCACAGGCACTTAATACCAGCAATGCGGATGTTAGTAACAGTAATTGTCTTGTCTTCATAATCTCTCCGTTCAAAAAATTGATGTTATATAATCTTAATCATTCAATAACGGTTCAAACCAGGCGAGTTTTTCATGCAGTTTGACCACCTCGCCGATAATGATCATGCTCGGAGGTTTTATATCGTGTTTTTCTGGTAAGGTCGGCAGGTTTTTCAGGGTACTTATGTACTCACGTTGCTGCCTGGTCGTTGCCTGCTGAATTATAGCGACAGGGGTTTCTGGTGACATGCCCCGGGCCATCAATTCTGTGGACAATATCCCGATACCGTGGGTTCCCATGTAAACTGCAATAGTTTGCCTCGGCTGCACCAGGGCTTCCCAATTCAGATCCATGCTGCCATCTTTCAGGTGTCCCGTTACAAAAATGCAGGAATGGGCATAGTCACGATGAGTCAGGGGTATACCGGCATAGGATGCACAACCGGCAGCAGCGGTAATTCCCGGGACGACCTGGAAAGGAATTCCCTCAGCTGACAGGTTCTCGATTTCTTCTCCTCCCCGTCCAAATATGAACGGATCACCCCCCTTGAGCCGCAGTACCCGTTTGCCCTCACGGGCCAATCTGACCAACAATTCATTGATATCTCCCTGGGGCAAAGCGTGCTGGTCACGTTGTTTTCCTACATAAATTCGCTCGGCATCCTTGCGCACGAGATCAAGGATCTTGGGAGCAACCAATCGATCATAAAGCACCACGTCTGCCTGTTGCATAAGCCTCAAGGCCCGAAAGGTAAGCAGATCCGGATCACCGGGACCACCACCGACAAGGTATACTTCTCCAGCTGTACTGGCTGAACCGGAATCATCATTCAGTTGCTGTTCAATCGCTTTCAATGCCAGTTTGTCACGACCGGCAAATAACATTTCGGCAATCGGTCCGTGCAGAATCTTTTCCCAGAAACGACGGCGTTCACGTTGATCGGGATAGCGTTGCCTGACCCGTTGTCTGGATCTGGCCATTAATTCGGCAAGATGTCCAAAAGTTGCCGGTATCAGGGTTTCAAGCTGGGCCCGTAAGAGCCGGGCAAGAACCGGTGACACACCACCCGTAGAAACTGCGATCTGCACCGGTGCCCGATCAATGATGGAAGGCATGATAAATGTGCACAGGGCCGGGTCATCCACCACATTAACCGGCACTTTCCGCTTGTTACACAGTTCGGATATCGAACGATTGGTGGAGCGGTCATTGGTTGCGGCAATCACTAGAACCACACCCAGTAAATGTTCCTCGGTAAACCGGGCATTAATATGACTCAACTTCTTGTCTTCAACGAGCTCATTGAGGGAACTGGTTAATTCAGGAGACACAACCGTGACCTTCGCCCCGGCCTTGAGTAATTGCATGACTTTTCGACAGGCGATTTCACCACCTCCCACAACCAGACATTGTTCTTTATCAAGCTTGAGAAAGATTGGAAAAAGATTCATGGCCTGAATACTATGGATATAAAGGGTGAGTTAATGCAGTTACCAATTGATTGAATTAACCGTAAAGAATTGTCATGTTTTGGGCAAGGTAACCCCGGTTTGACCCTGATATTTGCCACCCCGGTCCTTGTAAGAGATCTCACAAACGTCATCCGATTCTAAGAAGATCATTTGGGCGACACCTTCATTAGCATAGATCTTTGCAGGAAGTGGTGTTGTATTTGAAAACTCAAGAGTTACATGTCCTTCCCACTCGGGTTCAAGCGGTGTGACATTAACAATGATACCGCAACGCGCATAGGTAGACTTCCCAAGACATATGGTTAACACATTGCGCGGGATTCGGAAATATTCCACCGTGCGGGCGAGAGCGAATGAGTTTGGCGGAATAATACAGATATCACCTTTGAAATTAACAAACGATTTTTCATCGAAGGCCTTGGGATCAACTACGCTGCTGTTAATATTAGTGAAAATTTTGAACTCATCTGCACAACGAACATCATAACCATAACTGGACGTCCCGTAAGAGATTAGCCTGTCAGATCCGTTATGCTTTACCTGTTCTGCTGAAAAAGGTTCAATCAATCCGCTCTCTTCCGCCATCCGGCGGATCCACTTGTCGGATTTTATACTCATAGCTGGTTTACCGGTTAATTATCGTCTACGACAATCTTGGGGAAAACATGGCTGTAGTCTTTAGCCTGTAGGGCAAGTTTGGCAGCAGCCTTGCGGGCAATCTCCCGGTACGTCAGGGAAATGGCTGAATCAGGTGCCAGGGCAACAGTTGGCTTGCCACTGTCCACACCTTCCCTGATAGAAATGTCCAGTGGCAGGCTGCCGAGCAGATCAACACTATACTGTGCGGCCATTTGATCTCCGCCACCGGCACCAAAGATATGTTCTTCATGACCGCATTGGCTACAAATATGCGTGCTCATGTTTTCCACGATCCCTAGCACAGAGACTTCCATTTTCTCAAACATCTTCAGGGCCTTTTTGGCATCCAGCAAGGCAATGTCTTGTGGCGTCGTCACAATGATTGCACCACTGACCGGGATCTTCTGGCATAGGGTCAACTGGATGTCACCCGTACCCGGTGGCAGGTCGATCACCAGGTAATCCAGGTCGACCCAGTTGGTATCATGCAGCAGTTGTTCAAGCGCAGATGTTACCATGGGTCCACGCCAAATCATGGGCGTTTCTTCTTCAATCAGATAGCCTACGGACATACTCTGCAGTCCGTAACTGATATTCGGTTCTAAGCTCTTGCCGTCCTTGGTATCCGGATTGCCATGACAACCAAGCATCAGAGGCTGGCTGGGACCATAAATATCGGCATCCAGTATGCCCGACTTTGCGCCCTCGGCCTGCAAGGCCAGTGCAAGATTGACCGCGGTCGTAGACTTGCCGACGCCACCCTTGCCGGAGGCAACGGCAATCGTGTTCTTGACGTTGGGCAGCACCTGTACGCCTTTCTGTACGGAATGGGCAATGATGTTGCTGGAAATTGAGATTCTGGCACCACTGAGATCAAAATCTTCCTGCAATTTTGAGTTGATATTCTCTTTAAATTTCTCGTGGTAACCCTCCGCCGGGTAACCAAATTCAATGCTAATTTCCGGTGTCCCATCAAGCTTGACTGACTTGATGGCATGAGAGGTGGCGAAGTCCTGCCCCGTGTAGGGGTCCACGATCTGCCCCAGGCTGGATTCAATGATATCGGGAGTTAATTCGGACATAATCTGGAGGTTGCTCCGGCTTAGATAATCCCGGGCATCTTAACATAAGGCGGGCTTCTGTCAGAGTCCCGCTTACGGCCGTTTTCCAGTGCCAGGTTGCCGGTACCGACAAAATTTTGTTCTGGCGATACCTGACGTGTTAACTTATTGCGCTTTTCAGAGCCTGAATAAGTCTATGCCCGAGCAACCACGAAAGATGCTGGTAACCAGCGCCCTGCCCTACGCCAATGGCCCTATCCATATTGGCCACCTGGTGGAGTATATCCAGACGGATATCTGGGTTCGGTTCCAGAAAATGCGCGGGCATGAATGCTACTATGTCTGTGCCGACGATGCCCACGGGACACCAATCATGCTGCGTGCCCAACAGGAAGGGATCTCGCCCGAGATCCTGATTGCCAGGGTCAAAAAGGAACACGAGGAGGACTTTGCCCGTTTCGCTGTTGCCTTCGACAATTACCACACCACGCATTCCGATGAAAACCGTGAATTATCGGAACTTATTTATGAGCGATTATTGGCAGGGGGTCATATCTCAAGGCGAACGATAAAGCAGGCCTATGACCCGGCCAAGAATATATTTTTGCCCGACCGCTTTATTCGTGGTGAATGTCCGAAGTGTGGTGCCGCTGACCAGTATGGCGACAGTTGTGAGGTTTGCGGTGCAACTTATTCACCAACAGATCTCAAAAACCCGGTTTCTGCAATCTCCGGTGTCACACCTGTAGAAAAGGAGTCAGAACATTACTTTTTCAAACTGGCAGATTTCGAATCCAGTCTGAAGGACTGGACCCGGGGGGGACATTTACAGGAGGAAGTCAGTAATAAACTGGACGAATGGTTTGATACCGGCCTACAGGAGTGGGACATCTCGCGGGATGAACCCTATTTTGGTTTTCGGATTCCGGGTACTGAAGACAAGTATTTTTATGTCTGGCTTGATGCCCCGATTGGTTACCTGGCAAGTTTTAAAAACCTGTGTGATCGCAGCAGTCTCAAGTTTGATGAGTTTTTCCTGAAGGACAGCTCTACCGAGCTCTATCACTTTATCGGTAAGGACATCATTTATTTCCATGCCCTGTTCTGGCCGGCCATGCTGGAGGGCAGTAAGCTCAGAACACCCACGGCGATTTTTGCCCATGGCTTTTTGACCATAAACGGCCAGAAAATGTCCAAGTCTCGTGGTACCTTTATTATGGCGAAGACCTATCTGGACCACCTGGATCCACAATACCTGCGTTACTACTTTGCTGCGAAGCTGGGTAGCGGAGTCGATGATATCGATCTGAGCTTTGATGATTTCAGTTTCCGGGTAAATTCTGATCTGGTTGGCAAGGTGGTCAATATTGCCAGTCGCTGTGCCGGTTTTATTAACAAGCGATTTGAGGGCAAACTGTCAGTCGAGAATCATAATCCGGAATTGCTTGAAAGCTTTATTGGCGCCGGTGAAAAAATTGCAACGCTGTATGAGTCTCGTGAATACGCAAGGGCAATGCGAGAAATTATGGCCCTTGCCGACAAGGCCAATCAGTACATTGATGAACACAAACCCTGGGTCATTGCCAAAGACCCGGCACGTGAAGCGGAACTGCAGTCAATTTGCAGTATGGGGATAAACTTGTTCAGATACCTGTTGCTCTTTCTGAAGCCAGTCCTTCCAGTAATGGCGGAACAAGGCGAGGCATTTCTTGGCATCAAGCCGTTAAAATGGAAGGATATTGACTCTCCGTTATATGATCACACCATTAACCCTTTCAAACCGCTGATGCGGCGTGTGGACAAGGAGAAAATACAAGCCATGATTGATGCAAGCAAAGATGACCTGTCAAAGAACTCCGCTGACAAGTCCAATCCTGACTCCGGTTCTTTGGAAAAAAACCCGATTGCAGGTGAAATTACAATTGATGATTTTGCAAAGATTGATTTACGGGTAGCAAAGATCACTAGAGCAGAATACGTAGAAGGGGCTGACAAACTCCTCCGCTTGACCCTGGATATTGGTGGAGAAACCCGTAATGTCTTTGCCGGAATAAGGTCGGCCTACCAACCTGAAGACCTGGAAGGTAAACTGACAGTTATGGTTGTCAATCTTGCACCACGAAAAATGCGCTTTGGTGTATCCGAGGGCATGGTGCTGGCTGCAGGGCCTGGTGGAGAGGATCTTTACATTCTCAGCCCGGATTCAGGCGCAACCCCCGGGATGAGAGTAAAATGACCGGGCCCAATGTCTGACTTTCTACTTATTCTATTCAGCACGGTATTCGCCAATAACATAATTATTCAGCATCTTGTCGGTGCTGATCCCGCATTGGCAATGCAACGCAGGGAACAGGTCGCTATTGATGTCTCGTTTGTCATGGTTTTATTGCTGCCTCTCGTCACATTGTCTGCTTACCTGCTTCACTCCCTGGTTATTCTGCCATTACAGCTTGATCATTTATGGCTGTTGATCCTTGTCATGTTGATACTCTGCCTGGCGATGCTGCTGAAAATTGTTATCAGGCATGTTTCCCAAAGCTTGTCAGACAGGATAAATGACCTGTTGCCCTATGCGGGGATTAATACCACTGTACTGGGCACCGTACTTTTATTTCTACCGGACAACACGGGTATTATCCATGCCTTTGCCTATGGCCTGGGTACTGCATTTGGTTTCGGGCTGGTGCTGCTTCTCCTCACAGCTGTCAGCGAGAGGCTGGAAGGTGCAGAGGCCCCCTCACCATTCAGGGGCATGCCACTGCATTTGATCACGCTGGCCATTGTTGCTATGGCCTTTCAGGGTTTTGCCGGGATATTCTAGAATGATGACCGGCCTGTTAATTATCCTGATGTTATCAATATCTCTGGCGATCCTGGCTGAGAATTCAAGAATAAACAGGGAAATATTATCTCTAGAAAAAATAGACCGGGTAAATATACTGCTTCCACAAACACAATGTGAACAATGCGGATTTGATGGATGCGAACCCTATGCAACTGCAATAGCTGAAGGTATTACCGCCATAAATCAATGTCCACCAGGCGGTAACATTACAAGTAGAGAATTATCCCGGTTAACCGGCAGTGAATACCAGGCACTTAATCCAGCCTGGCAAAGTGAACCTTTAGCAAAAACTGCGCTGATTGATGAAGAGCTTTGTATTGGTTGTGTCAAGTGTATAAATGCTTGTCCAGTTGACGCGATCGTTGGCGCGCCTAAACAGATGCATACTGTTATACCGGAACTATGTACCGGGTGTGAATTATGTATAGCGCCTTGTCCGGTAGACTGTATCCAAATGGAGCCAAAATCCCGGTTTCAGATATGAGCTCTACCGATATACATTCATTTCATGGTGGCCTAAAACTCGAAACATACAAATCCCTGTCCAACAATTTATCATCATTAATTTCTCCACTGCCTGATGAAATCATACTTCCACTCAAACAACATATCGGGCATCCCGCTAAACCACTGGTAAAAACCGGAGAGCAGGTATACAAGGGACAAATTATTGCTGAGCCGGATGGATACGTCAGCCTGCCTGTACATGCTACAACATCGGGTAAAATAAGGGACATTGGACTTTATAGCGTACCGGACCCCCTCGGTATCAAGGCACCCTGTATTGTTATAGAACCGGATGGACTGGACACCTGGACAGATATCCGTGGTGTGGATAACTATCTGGAAACGGATCCGGTCACATTGCAAAACAGGTTCAGGGATGCCGGTATTTCAGGCCTGGGGGGAGCGGGCTTCCCTGCTCATGTTAAATTGAAAGAAGGTACACAAACTGAGGTTGAATTATTAATAATCAACGCAGTTGAATGTGAACCTTATATTACCTGTGATGACAGATTAATCCGGGAAAAACCAGATTACATCGTTGCCGGTACAAGGATGATACGTCATGCCGTACAGGCCAGAAAATGCATAATTGCTGTAGAAGAAGACATGCCGGATGCTGTTAATGCCCTATTGCCATTACTTGATGATGATATTGAACTGGTAAAAGTACCGACTATTTATCCGCAAGGCAGCGAAAAGCAACTCATCAAGACATTGACCGGAAAGGCGGTACCAAGTGGCGGACTGCCGATACATATGGGTATTGTGATGCATAACGTCGGCACAGCAGCTGCAGCCTACCGGGCTGTATCACGTGGAGAACCTCTGGTATCAAGGTACATAACTGTAACCGGCAGCATACCCTCTCCGCGCAATCTCCAGGTGCTTATTGGCACTCCCGTCAGGCATTGTGCCGAGCAATGCGGATACAGTGAAAAATCCGGTGACAGTATCATACTCGGTGGACCCATGATGGGTACCCTCGTGCAGAACATGCATATGCCAGTCATCAAGACGACTCATTGCATATTGATAAGAAATGAACTCAACCAGGGAACCGAAATGCCATGTATCCGTTGTGGAAATTGCGCTGAGGTTTGTCCGGTTGAATTACTACCACAACAACTTTATTGGTTCTCACGCTCCAGCGACCACAATAAATTAAAACAACATCATCTTTTTGAATGCATAGAATGTGGCTGTTGTTCCTATGTCTGTCCCAGTAATATCCCACTCGTGCATTATTACAGGCTGGCCAAGAATGAAATCAATCAGCGTGACTTATCTATAACCAAGGCATCAGAGGCAAGATATCGTTATCTGAAACATCAGGAACGATTGAAACAGGAAAAAAAGGAAAAAAACTTAAGCGTGGAACAACTTTCCACTTCTGGAAAACCTGATGACAAAAAAGCATATATACATGAGGCGGTAAGACGGGGCAGGGAAAAACGGGCAAAAAAGCAACAGCTAAAAAAAGACCAGAAAGATGAGTGATTCGGCACGGTTCAGCTCACCCCATGTGAGTGACAAGACTTCTGTCCGGATGATCATGCTCCAGGTCAGTGTTGCTCTCGTGCCTGGTATCCTGTGTTATGCATGGATTATGGGTTGGGGCGTCATCTTGCAGTGTCTTTTGGCCATCTTATTTGCAACTGCCCTGGAGTCCATCGTCCTCCTCATCAGGCGCATACCTGTAAAACCGTTTCTTTTTGATGGCAGCACAGTCGTAACAGCATTGTTGTTTGCTATTTGCCTGTCACCTTATGCCCCCTGGTGGGCAAATCTGACCGGTATTACTTTCGGTGTTATCGTCATAAAGCACTGCTATGGTGGTCTTGGACAAAATATATTTAACCCTGCCATGGCTGGCTATGTCTTCACTCTCCTGTGTTTTCCGATGGAATTATCCATTTATCCGGACCCGCGCAATTACCCGGGATTTCTGGATACCATCAGGATTATCAACGGTAATTTTCCACATTACCCGGACGCAATAACCGGGGCGACTGTTCTTTCAACATTAAAATCCGGCTTGCATGGCATGAAGATGATTTCAGAAATCAGTCAATCTCCGGTATTTGGAGTGCTGGCAGGGAGAAGTACAGAGTGGATTACAACTCTATGGTTTGCAGGAGGAATCTTCCTGATAGTCCGCAAGATAATTAAATGGCAGGTACCTGTCGTCTTTCTGGGCACCATGTTTCTAATCAGCCTGGTATTTTACTGGTTCGACAGCAGTCATTATCCTTCTCCTGTTTTTACCCTGTTTGCAGGTGGAAGCATGCTCGCTGCGTTCTTTATTATTACTGAACCCGTATCCTCATCCACCACGCCTGCAGGCCGCCTGTTATTCGCAGCAGGTACAGCTATTATCGCTTATATCATCAGAACCTGGGGTAATTATCCAGATGGAATTGCCTTTGCGGTATTAATAATGAATTTTTCAGCACCTTTACTAGACCGCATGACCAGGCCCCGGGTACTGGGGGAAACATGACATTCCCACAAAGAAAAGTGTTTATTCCGGTGCTAATCACTACAACTATATGCGCTGGCTTGATAATCTCTTTACATAATGCCAGTAAAGATGTCATTCAAAAAAACAAGCAACAACACATTCTAAAAGCTACAAATGGCATGTTCACTGTAGAATATGACAACCCTGTTTATGACGATTACATAGAAATTAACAATCCTGCTCTATCAGGGGATGGCTCTATTACACGTGTTTATCGGGCAAGGAAAGACGGAACCGGGATGGGGGTTCTGTACATGCCGGTCGTAACAAAAGGTTATAATGGACCGGTATCGCTTGCCATAAGTATATCACGTGATGGTCATATTATGTCGGCCAGAGTAATCAAGCAGAATGAATCCAGAGGACTGGGTGCTGAAATAGATCAGAATAATTCGGACTGGATCACACAATTCTACGGCTTGTCCTTGAAAGATGTTCCTTCTGAATACTGGCGGTTTGAATCAGAACGGGGAAAATTTGATGTAATCAGTGGGGCAACGATTACATCGCGTGCAGTTACCGATGCAATCAGGGAAACTCTTGAACACTATTATAAAAATAATGATATACTTTATAAAGTAGAAACTGAAAGAGATCCATTGTGAGCCTTGTCAACAAAACCAGAGATAAAACTGAACAAATTATAAAGTATCTTCGTTCACATCCTGATTTCTTCCAGGAAAATCCTGACATACTCGCCAATATCAACATACCTCACCTGCCTGAACAGGAAGTAAGTTCTCTACTTGAATACCAGGTGCAACGCCTCAGGCATCAGGTCTCTGAAACAGAAACGAAAATTGAGATACTGGAAAAACAGACGAGTGTAAATAGTCTGTTTATTGATGATGTACTTTCCTTCTCTCTTGGCTTGTATGATTGCAGTGATTTAAGGGAACTTTCAACGTTACTCTCAAATGGTATGGGTCAATATTATTCTGCTGACATATCATCTTTAGTGATCTTTTCAGAGCCAAGTGGAGGACACGATCTGAATATCTATGATATTGAACCTGTTAGTGACAAAATAAGATTTATGTTTACTGAGCTATTTCACAGAAACAAGCCCCTGTGTGACAGTCTTCAGGAAGAGCATCTCAATACCCTGTTCGATATTGATACAGATAATATTCGTTCTACAGTGATCTTGCCGTTACAAGGAAAGGGCTGGCGTGGGCTCATCGTCCTGGGATCCCGGGAACCTAATTGCTATGAACAAGGCATTGAACTGGAGATGCTCGCATACCTCAGCAGGCTGGTTCAACTGAAGGTTGATCATATCCTTGCCTGACACCTTGTCCCACTTATCCCGGAAGGAAAGTGCCCAAAAATCAGTTAGCTTTATCAATCTTTAATCACTATACTATTTCTAGTAATCACAGTTAAGTGCATCTGAAATAATAACTATTATTCATGAATCATTGCCGTTCATAAGCTTGCCGAAAATGGAATTTTAATTCAGACAGAATCTGTCACTCATTTTGGATGACCGGGTTTTTGCAACGTCAGTGTCTGACATTACTGGACTATTAGGTTTTTATTAAATGTTGGCAAACGAGAACAACCCGGTCCCCGTGGATATGGGGAACCTCAAAATCATGGTCGTCGATGACGATCCCATTATCCTGCAACTTACAAAAAAAATCCTGCAGGAATCAGGCGCCAGGAATATTGACACAGCCTGTAATGGTCTCGAAGCTATTGCCAGCTTATCAAGGTCTGCTCCCCAAGAGTATGATATCGTGCTTTGTGATCTGAACATGCCGGAAATGAACGGCGTCGAATTACTGAACGAGATAGCGAAAAACGGATATAACGGAGGAATTCTTATACTAAGTGGCGAAGATGACAGATTGCTTGAATCAGCTTATGAGCTTGCCAGAGCTCACAATCTGAACATAATTGGGGCCATATCAAAAGATTTATTAATATCCGAGATCGTAAACAAGATACAGGAAAACTATCAACCTTATCATGTCGATGTAGATTCCAGTAATGACGAAGCGATAACAATCAATGAACTGGAATCAGGTATTAATAGTCACCCAAATTCCCTTTTACTTTATTACCAGCCCAAGGTTTCAATTATCGATCAAACCATCAAGGGCATTGAAATTCTTGCAAGATGGCAGCACCCGGAGAGAGGAACATTACTGCCTTCTGCTTTCATTCCCCTTGCCGAGGAATGCGGACTGATACATGACCTGACATTTGCTATATATAAAAAAGCATTAAAACAAATCAGTCAATGGCAAAGAGCGGGAATTTATATTGATGCCTCAATTAATATATCAGTCAATTCATTCGCTTCCCCGGATTTTTCCAGTTTCCTGATTGCCACTGCTGAAAAATTTAATGTGGACATATCCCGAATTATTCTTGAAGTTACTGAAAGTGAGATCATGCAGGATGCAATCCGCTGCATGGAAATCATGATGAATCTCAGAATGAAAAAATTTGGACTTTCAATTGATGATTTCGGCACTGGTCATTCTTCAATGGAGAAACTCAAGATAATACCGTTTACAGAACTTAAGATTGACCGGGCTTTTGTCAGGGATGCGGATAAAAGTTCAACTGCTAAATTTATTGTTGAATCCAGTATTGAGCTGGCCAAAAAACTGAATATGAAGATTGTTGCAGAAGGCGTTGAAACCCGAAAAAACTGGATGATGGTTGAACAAATGGGATGTGACCTGGCCCAGGGTTTTTATTGTGGTGCCCCCATGTCGAACCCGGATCTCATTGACTTTATAAAATACTGGAAAGGTCCTCACTGATAGACGGTTTTATCTTACCTACCTGACCCACTCCAGCGGCCCTTCATCCATTAAAGCGGCCTGTTCACGTAAACTGAGAATTTGATCCTGCCAGTAATGTTGTGTATTGAAATAGGGAAATGCCAGCGGGAAAGCCGGGTCTTCCCAGCGGCGTGCAATCCAACTCGAAAAATACATCATTCGCAAGGATCGCAACGCCTCAAGAAGATGAAGTTCCCGGGCATCAAAGTCACAAAATTCAGTATAACCCTCCAGCAGATCAGCCAACCTTGACGTCATGTAAGGCCGGTCACCAGAGAGAAACATCCACAGATCCTGTATCGCCGGCCCTGTTCTGGCATCATCGAAATCGAGAATAAAAGGTGTTTCATCACGCCAGAGAATGTTACCCGCGTGACAGTCGCCATGCAGGCGGATGTTGCTGATATTTCCAGCACGCTCATAACATTGCTGTATTCGTTTGATAATGTCATCGCAAAGGGTGCTATATGATTCTTTCAACTCAAGCGGTATAAAATCATTTTCCAGCAAGTATTGTCTGGAAGCATCAGCAAATTCATTGATACTGATATCCGGCCGGTAAGCAAATGAACCCGATTGACCAACACTGTGAATTCGACCGATATAGCGACCGAGCTGGGTCAAATGATCGGGAGAATCCAGTTCGGGTGGACGGCCACCCTGGCGTGGATAGAGCGCGAAGCGGAAGTGATCATGGCTGAATAAGGTCGCATTTTCCTGCACAAGCGGTGTTATTACGGGAATTTCATGTTCAGATAATTCGCCGGTAAAGCGATGCTCTTCCAGGATTTGCTCATCACTCCACCTGCCTGGCCGGTAAAATTTGGCAACCACGGGGTCTGCCCCTTCGATACCCACCTGGTAAACCCGGTTCTCGTAACTGTTCAGGGCAAAGATCCTGCCATCGCAATTAAATCCTTTACTTTCAATAGCCTCCAGAATTTTCTGAGGATCAAGATTAAGATAACACTGTAATTCTGTATTTTCCGGCATGGCAGCCATTGTAACAGCACTCTGGTACTCTGCAGATTGATTGAATAAGATGTGATAAATCACAATTTTCGTAAGCATTTTCATGCCCATAGATATTGACACTATTGCCGCTGAGGCTACTGCTGGAAACCTTGATGCCCAGGTCCAGCTCGCAGAGCTGTACGACCATGGCTTTGGTGTCATGCAAGACCCCGCGAATGCAGTGTACTGGTACCGGAAAGCGGCCGAACTTGGCTCAGCCAAGGCACAAAGGCGACTGGGCAAAATGTATGCAACTGGCCGGGGGGTCTGCCGGGATTATCTCAATGCTGTCTACTGGCTCAGCCGTGCCGCCAACCAAGATGATGCCGGGGCCCAGGCCAGTCTTGCCTGGTGTTACCAGCAGGGACTGGGGCTTGAAAAAGATATGCAGCAGGCAAGCAAATGGTATTTACGTGCCGCCACTCTTGGCCATGCAGGTGCACGCTATAACCTGGGCTATATGTATGCCAACGGATCTGGCGTAGTGCAAAACCAGAAGGAAGCCCTGCGCTGGTACCGACTTGCAGCTGAACAGGGCCATACCAAGGCCCAGCTCAACGCCGCAATCATGTATCTCCAGGGGATAGGCACAGAAAAAAATGAATCAGAAGGCGCGAGACTCTATCAACTGGCCGCAGAACAGGGCTATGTAAAAGCGCAGTATAACCTGGCCATGTTATATGCCAGCGGTTACGGTGTACCGCAAAATGATGAAACTGCGTATAAATGGTTACTTGAAGCAGCGAACAAGGGATATGCCAGGGCCCAGTTCAATCTTGCCCTTGACTATATCTACGGGCTGGGAATAGATCAGGATTATGAAAAGGCCATTATGTGGTTACGCCGTTCGGCCAATCAGAATTATGCCAAGGCCTATTACCAGCTAGGTTATCTGACTGGCGAAGGACTGGGTCTGCCGAAGGATGAGAAAGAGTCAGCAAAATTTTTCCGCCTGGCCGCCAACCTTGGCTATCCCAGGGCACAGTATCGTCTGGGCAGGTTATATGACAGGGGTAAGGGTGTTAATCGCGACCCGGTAGCTGCCCACTACTGGTATACCCAGGCGGCAAATCAGGGACACAGCAAATCACAGTTTATACTTGGTTTGAATTATGCAGGTAGAAACGGGAATCGCAGCCGGCTTGATCTGATCAGGGCCTGTGCCTGGTTATCACTTGCTGCAAAAGACAACAATAATAAACACATTTCCTTTCTCAACAAATTGGCATTGAAACTGAAAACTGAGGAACTTCAACAGGCCAAGGACCTGGCTGATGCCCTGCTGAAGGATCATACTGCCGAGACAAAAATCATCGCCTGAATATCAGGCAATACCAAACAGCTAAACAAAGCACTTATTGTGTTCTTGTGTATTGTTCCCTTCTGCTACACTGATAATTCTCTGTGAAATGATTATAATACAGACCCCGAATAGTACTCATATAAGGAGAGGTGCCGGAGTGGTCGAACGGGGCGGTCTCGAAAACCGTTGTACGCGCAAGCGTACCGAGGGTTCGAATCCCTCCCTCTCCGCCAAAATACCGATGGAGATGTACACATTATCATTGGTATATTTTTTGATTAGATTCGAACCCGAGGAGAGTGTGCAAGAATCCCGTAGCACATTGAAGTGCAGGTGCCGTGAAGTCCATGGATGGACGTGAACGGCCTCCCTCTCCGCCAACCGGATGACCAAGAATTCATAATAGTTTTCATGAAATTCCGATTTTGTTCAGGCTTTTTTCTATTAATCATGCAGCTTGCAGTTGCTGATCCAGTTAATCCTTATGATTATGATGAAGTCGCATTAAAGGTTTTCTGGAATGAACTCTATGACGGTCATGGTTGGACTTTGTATTGTGGATTACGACTTGCATCAATTCCTTCGCTGACCATATCCGGAATGACAGTATCGATTGAACATATTTATACCAGTAATCGTATGGTCCAGGCACTCGGTTGCCACAGTCGTCAACAATGCTATGAGAATAATCCCGACTTCAGGATCATGGAATCTGATCTGCATAATCTTTATCCTGTGTGGATTGACGCAAGCAATGCCTTGTATGACAGTGAATACGGCATTATCGAGGGAGAGTACTGGCGCTTTGAAAATTGTGATCTCGAGCGTAAAAAAGGTGTTGTTGAACCCAGGCCGGTTGCCAGGGGCAATATAGCCCGTGCAATATTCTATATGCATAATACATACAATCTGCCGGTTCCAGAACAGACAATTGAAATCCTCAAGACATGGAATCTGGCAGACCCGCCCAGCAAGCAGGAGATCAGGCGCAATGAAAAGATCCAGAAACTACAGGGCCGGCGTAATCCCTATATTGATAAACCTTCACTGGTTACAACATTAAAATGACAATACACAGGGATCGTTTATTTGTAAATACCTGCCTGATAATCCTGGGCCTCTCGTTTGTTATTATTGCTTGCGGAAAAAAAACAGGTGAGAAAGATTTTCTCACGCTCACCGGCCTTACCATGGGGACAAGTTATAACGTCAAGATTATTTATGACGATAAACCGCAGGAAAAAGCAATCAGGGGTGATATCGACAAGATTCTCGAATCGATCAATCGCAGCATGTCGACCTATATGGATGATTCAGAGTTGTCCAGAATAAACCAGTCGGCTGCTGATATATGGATTCCGGTATCGAACGATTTATTTTCTGTGTTAGAGGCCGCAAGGGGAATCGGCAGAAGAAGCAATGGGTCATTCGATGTAACAGTGGGACCTCTGGTAAACCTCTGGGGATTCGGCCCCGCAGAACGGCCAATCAAACCGCCTCCTGCCAGCAGGATCAATAAATTGCTTGAAACGACTGGATTTGAACGATTTGCCCTGGACAAGAAAACGCAGGCCATCAAGAAATCCGCAGATTCCGTCTATATCGATCTATCCGGAATAGCCAAGGGATACGCGGTAGATAGGGTATCAAGTTTGCTCTTGGCTAAGTACCAACTGGCTGATCATCTGGTCGAGATTGGTGGTGAGGTTAAGGTCTCCGGTCGCAACCAGGCAGGAAACAAATGGCAAATTGGCGTCGAAAGACCAGACTACACAAAACGCACGATCCACAGAATCATCGGTCTTGAGAATCTGGCCATGGCCACTTCCGGTAATTACCGGAATTACTATGACCTTGAAGGAAAGCGTTATAGTCATACCATTGATCCACAAACTGGCTATCCGGTCGACCATCTGCTGGAGTCGGTCAGCGTACTCCATGAGAGTGCCATGATAGCGGATGCCTGGGCAACCGCACTTCTGGTCATGGGTACCGAGAAAGCCAAGCTCAAGGCGGAAGAACTGACCCTGCCGGTTCTTATGGTCAGCAAAACCATGGACGGCAAGCATCTTGAAATCATGAACAATCATTTCAAAGAGCATCTCGTAGCAACCCATTAAGTCAATACATGATGAAAGCCATACCTGTCCTGTTGCTGCTGGCCCTGGCTGTCTGGTACTGGCAAATCAGCCTGAAAGGTCGTGAGTATGCCATCAGGCAATGCAAGTCCGTATGCAGAGATCTTGATATGCAATTGCTTGATCAGACAGTCTCCCTGTCAGGAATTCGACTTGGCATGACAGCAAACCGTGATTTCATGCTAATCAGGCGCTACCGATTTGAAACCAGCTGCGACGGACTGGATCGTTATAATGGCTACATGGTATTACATGGGCTTGATTTACAGTACGTTGAAGTAGAACAGCCTGACGGTAAAATCATCATAGACAAAACTTCACATTCACATTAGTAGCCTACAGGAGTCTGAAATGCCCTCATTCGACATCGTATCCGAGATCGATATGCATGAACTCAGTAATTCAATTGACCAGGCCAACCGGGAAATTACCAACCGATTTGATTTCAAGGGTACGAATTCAAGGGTGGAACTGAAGGAAAACATCATCACCTTGGTGGCACCTGCCGAATTCCAGATAAAACAAATTGAAGACATTCTAACCACGAAAATGTCAAAACGTGGTATAGATATTAAATGCCTCGAAAAGGGTGAGGTTACAGAAAATATTAACGAGGCCAAGAAGGCCATTACTGTCCGTCAGGGGATTGATAAGGAACTGGCAAAGAAACTGGTAAAGCTGGTAAAAGATACCAAACTCAAGGTTCAGTCATCAATCCAGGGAGAACAGGTGCGGGTCACAGGTAAAAAGCGCGACGATTTGCAGGAGGTAATCCAGATGCTTAAAAACAGCAAGCTGGATTTCCCGCTGCAATTCACCAACTTCAGGGACTAAATCTTTCCATCAAGCCCCATCTGGTAGTATTTGTGGACAATTTCTTCCTGGTTTTCCAGTAACCAGTCAATGTCCGGTTCATTATTCATGGCCTTCTCTATAGCATTGAAAGTAGCTTTCCGATGAATATCAAACAGGATTTTGTGATCAAGCTCTTCTGCATCGGCAACCATCGGGTTTAACCAGACCGAGATTATGATCCCGAGATCATTCGTTTTCGATTTAGGGATAATACCTTCTCTTACTGCATCCAGAACACCGTTGGATATTGCTCCCTGTACTGTTCCCATAAGAATATTGGTATAACGCTCCTTGTTAACAGTCACCTTGCTAACCATCAAGGTAGCCGGCTTGACCATGATATCGGTGTTCATAATCGCCAATACGCGTGAATGTCCCTTGACCTGGTCACCCAATAATGTGGCAAAAGCCGTACCGACCGGCCCGTCCAGTTCGCCTATGATTATTTCCGGCTCGGCCGCTGTCCCCGGAGGTCCTCCTGCAACCAATGCCTCGCCTACACGCATAACAATACGTTTACTCATTATTTACTCCTGATATTTGCTTTATAAAAAAAAGATGGGTAAACCTGACAAATGATTAGTCTTTTTTACCCAGTTGGGATTGAATATCTTCGAAAAGATTATTTGTTGCGTTTTTTGCGGCCCTCTTCGCAGCCTCGGCTTTCTCCTTGATTCGCCTGACGTGTTCAGAGTGTGACATGACTCTCGTTTGTTTCGCCTCTTCCAGCAATTGCTCTTCTTTAAAGGAGGCAAGATCTGCTGCCACCTGCTGATCCAGTATGTCATGCTTGGCTGACTGCACCTCCATTTCCCTGCGTTTAATTTCTGCTGTAGTTTCGAGATTCACCTTGACCTGATGGACACTTTCAAGGTTCTTCTCGGCCTGTAGCAACTTGTGCTCAGCCATCCGCAACGCTTCAGCTGCTTCCTCTCTGGCCTTATCATCAAGGGAATCCGCCTGGGCGGCCCGAAGTTTCTGTGCCTCGAGGGCTGCTGCAGCCTTGGCTGCTTCGGCCTCTTTTCTGGTTTTATCTATCTCACTCAGCGTTTGTTTGATCTTGCCGGATTCCAGCTTCAGTTGTTTTCTTTCCTGTTCTAGCCGTGCCCGTTCCTTTGCTCGTTCCTTTTCAAACTGTTTTTTATACTCTTCTATGATTTTCTTTGCTTCTTCAGATGCCGCCTTACGTGCCGCCTCAGCAGCAGTATTTTCCTTGTTGGCCTGGTCAATCTCGTTATTGGCCTTCATGAATTCTTCGGCCAGTTTTCGTCTTTCGGCTTCCAGCGTAGCCATTGCCTTGGTCTGGATTTCCTGTTCCATCTTGGATTGTTCTTCGCGCTTCCTGGCAGATTCCTCTTCCAGGGCCTTGCGTGATTCTTCAAGCTTGCGTTTGACTTCATCGGCACTCTCTAGTTTTATCCTGGCTTCCTCGGCTTCTTTCTCTATTTTTTCGCGCTCCTTGCGCAGCTGCTCCTCTGCCTGCTCCTTCAATTTCAGGAGCTTCTCCATTTCCCGGGTATTCTTGGTATAGATTTCCTCCAGTTTCTTCTTTTCTTCTGCCAGGCGCTTTTCGGTCTCTTCTTTCAGTTTTTCAATCTTCCGTGCTTCTTCTTCCCTGAATTTTCTGGTTTCTTCCTCGGCTGCTTTCTTCGCTTCGGCAAGTTGCTTACGTTCCTCTTCGAGTTGCTTTTTCTTCTCCCTTATCTCGGTAGTATCTTCATCATCCTTCGCCTCGGACAGCTTGTTACTGGTGCGTTCCAGTCTGATATCATTCAGGGTCATGTCCGCATCAAGCGCAGCTGAGCGAATGCTGGGATCATCGTCCTCGGTTTCCAATTCCTGATCTTGCACCGGCTCTGATTTCGCTTCCGCCTTGGGTTTCGCTTCCGCCTTGGGTTTCGCTTCCGGCTTGGATTCGGCCTCGGGCCCGGGTTCCTTGGTTTCAGGCTTTGCTTTTTGCCCCGCTTCCGCTTTTACCCTCGGCCTGAGATTTACACCCTCACTGTCGTCTTTCCTGGGTACAGGCTTGGCTTCCGGTTTTTTCTCGGCTTCCGCTTTCTGTTTCGGCCGCAGGTTTACTCCGCTGCTTTCGACATCTGATGTCGACAACCCGCCTTTCAGGACACTGGCCTTAAAGCCATTGCTAATCATGGTAAATACCGCAGCCGAGCTGCGACCACCGGAATCACAGCAGACAAGATAATGCTTGTCCCGGTCAAGGCCATCGAGTTTTGCCCTTAGCAGGTTGAACGGAATATTGATGCTGCCCTTGATGTTCGACTCCTCATATTCATCCTTGAAGCGCACATCCAGCCAGACCGCGGCACCACCATCAACCAGAGATTTACCCTGCTCAAAGCTTATTTCGTTCAGGGATGGTAATGTGACCAGAGTAATGAAATTTTCCTTGCTAAGTTTCATCAAGGTGCCATCGGTCAACATGGTGACAGAGGCATTTCTGATTCCATCTGTCAGCAAGGCCTCTTCCCCGAAACTGTCGCCCTCTTTAAGTTCCGCCAGCTTGATCGGTTTCGCACCTTCTGAAGGGGCGCGGGAAATTTCACAATGACCTTCCTGGACGATGTAGTAACTGTCTCCCGGTTCTCCTTGCTTGATGACCGTATCCCCGGCCTTGTAGTCAATGGGTTCGAGCATGACAAACAGTTGTTGAATATTGGCGGTAGGTAACTGGCTGAAGATTTCCGATTGCAACATCTTGGTCATCCAGTCAACGGTATCATCCTGATCGATTTCGTTAACAACAAAGTGCCGACTGGTGGTGATATCACCTTCTTCAGATTTGTCGGCAACCAGGATTCGGTCAACTGCAGCCTTGTCCAGTTGCAGAACCATGGAATCCACTTTGGCCCTGGCAGTGAACTGGCGTGGCAGGAGGCGGGCCATCGCATAACGGGCGCTGTCTGTACCACCGACGATGGTACTTTTCACATCCCTGCCCGCCATTAAATCAATCTTGCCTTCCAGCAGGTAAAAGGCGTAATTGTCATGGTCCCCTTGTTTGAAGACAATATCCTTATTCTTGAACTTGAAGATCTTGCCTATCTGGACGATCTCGTTCTGTGCCTGGGGAGATATTTCATCGAACGGCACCAGCGACTTGATCTTCTCCTTGTATGGAGCCTTGTCCTGTTCTTTATTGAATATCATGACTTATATCCCGTTCCCGGGATGATTAATGTACACTCTGAAACAGTCTCTTAAAGGAATGAACCAAAGCTTTAGATTATATAGATTTGGTGAGGGATAGCATACCCGTAAGTCTATGAATCAATTAACACAATTAATCTCGGAACTGAATTTGATCAGTCTTGCCATCGTGGTTCTGACCGGGCTGCTGGGCGTGTTGCTGTTATTCCTCGGTTTGCGCCAGCTCTGGCAGCGTCGCATCTTCTCGGGAGGCCTTAATGGACTGCTCGGGATTTGTCTGCTATTGGTGGCAGCCGCGGTCCTGCTGGTTGCAATGAATTTGCTTACATATCATAGACTTACATACGAAGAACCGATACTTACCATCCATTTCAATAAGCTGGGGGAGAAACAGTATTCGGCTGATTTGAAATTCAGGGATAACGGAGAAACAGCTGTCTATGATCTCTCAGGTGACGAGTGGCAAATCGATGCCCGGGTCCTGAGCTGGAAACCGCCTGCCCGGGTCCTCGGCCTGAATGCCATGTACCGGCTTGAACGTCTGCATGGGCGCTATCAGTCCATTGACCATGAGCGGCAACGTGATAGGACCGTCTACTCACTGGTTGAAAACAAGGGCCTGGATATCTGGCCACTCGTAAAAAAATATAATGACCGGATCGCCTGGGTTGATGCCTACTTTGGCAGTGCCACCTACCTGCCAATGGAAGATGATGCCACCTATGAGGTTCTTATTTCCCAGAATGGTCTTATCGCCCGACCGTTAAATTCTCCGGCCCGGGCCCGCCTGAGTGAATGGCAATAAAAACCATTTACAGGGAGCGTTTACTTGAAGACGATGCGGATACTTACCCCACTGTCATTCTCAAGGTTCTCGGCAACAATCTCAGCATGATGGAACTCGGCAATGATCCGGGCAATATAAAGCCCCAGTCCCAGATGTGGACTGTCTTTCTTTTGCTTCTCTCGCATAGAGACCATTGAGTCAAACAACTGTCCCTTCATGTCTTCCGGAAGTAATGGTCCACTGTTACTGACAGTGATTGAATTGACAGAGTCATCACTGGATAAAGCTATCGAAACCGGTGTATCCGGCTCACTGAAATCAACAGCATTCGAAACCAGCTTATCCAGCATCTGCATGAACAGATCAGGTGCGATGTCCATAACCTGTTCTGTGTCCGGCAAGGTCAATTCAAAACGCTGGGATGGATAGGCGATACGATAACCCTCAACCGCCTGTGTCAATAACTTGCAAATATCAACTTTAGTCTTGCCGGCTGATTGCAGGGCCTGTTCAAGTCGGGCGGCCTCACTCAGGCGTGTCACCAGCAGATTTAATCGCTGTATGCCATCACGGGCACGTTGAATATAAACCTGTTTGTCTTCTTCAATACCCGAATCAATATTATCCAGGGAAGACTGGACCACAGCCATTGGTGTACGTAATTCATGTGACAGTTTCCCTGCCATGCCTTCCAGGTAATGATTATACTGTTTGAGCCTCTCCAGGATAGTGGCATAGTTGCGTGAAAGATCGCCAATTTCATCGCTGGCATGACTTACAGGCATGTCACCGATCACCCGGCCATGCTCGTCTATTGCACTTGCGGCTTCCTTACTCAAACGTTGCAGCCTGATTGAAAGGCGGCTGGCAAAGATCAAAAGCAGCAGGATGATGATGAAGAATAATAACAGGGTTTTATTGACCAGGCCGACCAGGGCATCACGTTGTAACAACTGAATGTTGTTTGTTGTCTCTTCCGCGACTACCACACCCCGGATTTCATCAAAGACCCATACCGGTGCGGCGGCAGAGACGATTACTGCTTTTTTATCCGGAGATAATCGCCAACGCGACTCCGGTTTCCCATTCAGGGCCGATTGTATTTCCTTGCCGTAAAGTCTGGAAGCACCGGCCAGATCATCCTCGAAGCGGTCTGTCACAGGCGGCAGAATAAATTTATAAAACAGGTTCAGTGGATGTTTGCTAATGTCATGCCTGAGATTGCCTGCATTGGCCAATACCTGTCCGCGACTGTCAAGCAACCAGATTCGTCTGCCAGGGCTGCTGTGCAGGCGGGTAATCATGTTTTCCAGGTGATTGTCAGGAAGAATCACCCTGCCCGGCCTGATAAGAGTGTCGTTTCCAGCCGTACCGGTATATTTAAATTTTGACTGAACATTACTCGAGTCTGTATCAGCAACAACGATTCCCAGGCGATCATGAGACAGGTTTAGTGGTAACGCTATTTCGAGGTTATAACCGTTATCAAATGGTTGCCAGCTTGCAACGATATTGGTTTTATAACGAATAAATTTTTTTTCGATCCAGTCATCACGCACTGTCTCAATCTGGAAAGGGTTGAAATTGCCCGGGACCGAGGGAGCAAAATAATATTTTTGCCTGACTACATAATCATCCCCAACTGCCAGAATTATATGATCACTGTCAATGATTGCCTCAGTGTCAGGCTGATGATAAATGATATTTTCATCATTGATTTGCAATAAAACATGAAGAGTATTTTCAAAAATACCTGCAACCAGACGATAGGAACCGTCAGGATATGTGAATTCAGTACTTGTACCCAGTTCCCGCGGATAGACTTCAGACCAGTCGAGATACTGGATCCAGTCATCAAGATAACCATCTGTTTGTATTGGGGTGTTCAGTTGATGAATAAAAAATGTTGGATCCACCGCAGTCTGTCGATCGGGGAAACGTCGATAACTCTGGTGTAATGAAGCAGCAATCGCCCTGGCGGATTCAAGGAGTGATGATTCAAGGTTAGTGCGCAATCGATGTTCCATCTCACTCATGTATTCATAAGCGATATAGGGCAAAGTGAGTATCGCGATGGATAAAAGTAATAATTTGACGCGGATGGTGAAACGAAACCCGTCTGCCTTCTTATTTAATGACGACACGGTAAAAACTCAACCCTGTTCAGATGTTCTATAGATTCCAGCGGTAACCGAGACCATATATTGTTTCAATACAGTCAAATTCCTTGTCAACTGTTATAAATTTTTTCCTGATTCTTTTGATATGCGAGGTAATAGTCCCCTCATCAACAAACATTTTTGCTTCACTCATCAATTGTTCCCTGCTTTTGACATGCCCCGGCCTGTACGCCAAAGAGTAGACGATCCAGAATTCCGTGAGGGTGACATCAATTTTGCTGGATTTCCACTCAAGCAAAAGCCGGTTTTTGTCGATCATCAAGTGACCATGGCTGATGACATCATCTTCAGTGACCGGGTTACGAAAGGCATCGATTCGGCGAAACAGCGCAGCTATCCGGGCAAGTAACTGTGGCATGGTAATGTCCTTGGTCAGGTAATCATCCGCACCAAGTCTCAGGCCCGAGATGGTATCAAGATCCGAATCCCTGGCTGTAAGGAAAATAATCGGCACGATATCTGAAAGGTTACGTAACTCGCGACACAGATCGAAGCCCCCCTCGTTCTCTTCACCAAGACCCACATCAATGAGTACCAGATCTGGCAGTTTCTGGCTGAATTGTTTCAATGCCTCCTTGCGATTGGTATAGCTTGATACCTGGTATCCCTGCTTTTGCAGGGCATCCGAATAATTTTCCCGAATGTCGCTTTCATCCTCAACCAGCGCAACTGTTTTCACCATTCAACTTCCCCGTTCTGCTCCTATGTCAATGTATAATATTTTCTGGCAAAAATATTCCCCTCACGCACAATTGCCATAATTTCGCCATATTTCATCGTTTCATTTCCATATTTTCAGCGCTGTTTGGCCACAGATAAGCGCTTAAATACTTTCCTGTAATCCACTTGCATCAGACAGGAGAGATCAAATGAAACAAGCAATATCAACCCTTCTAATTATCAGCGCATTTGCCGGTCCGGTAGCCATGGCAGATGAGCAAACGACGCTGGCTATCCATGAGACCGGTGGTTTGGGTGTTGGTGCCCTGATTGGCGGCCTCATTGCGGGACCTCCCGGGATCGTTCTGGGAGCAGCAGGCGGTGCCATTTACGGTAACCGTCAGGGTGAAAAGCAAAACCAGCTGACCGCCATGGAAAGAAAACTGCAGGACCGGGAAGTAGAGCTGGCTGTCGTTAAGAACGAGTTATCAAATACTCGTTCTGATTATTCCAGAAAAATGCAGAAAGTCGCCCTGGACAATCGTAAGGCATCACTGGATGAGCTGACCCAGGGGATTTCCATGTCGGTTTTCTTTCGCACCAACCAGAGCCGTATCGACCCTGGCTTGAAACCTCACCTGCACAGACTGGTGGCGCTTATTCAGGACATACCGGAATTGTCCGTCAGCCTGGACGGCTATGCCGACCAGCGAGGCGATGAATCACATAACCTCCAGCTCAGCCGCGATCGCACCCGTGCCGTGGAGGATGAACTGATCAGGGCCGGGCTGCCACGGGAACGCATCAAACAGCAGGCACATGGTGAATCCAGTGTACGTGCTGCAGACGGAGACATCGAAGGCTACGTATTTGACCGGCGCGTGGACATCGAGCTGACCGTCGACACCGAAGCTTAACCCGTCCTCAAGCCTGGAATCCAATATGAATCTGAAAAAAACACCATTACTGGCAAATACAGTCCTTTGCCTTCTCGAGAGTCTGCTTGCTGCGGCCATTGGTACTGTATTCCTGGTGTGTCTCGTTCTGTTGCTGTCCGGTATTGCCAGTGCCAATACCAGGGAAGGTATGACAGCAATGGACACCCTCAGCATCAGGGACATGGGAAACGTCACCCGTGGAAGCCTGTTGTTTCACAACAATGAGGATTATCAACTCGCCCCGACATTACATACAGATGTTGATATGAACATCACGGGCATGATCGCCCGGGTCAAGCTGGCACAACGGTTTCATAATCCCGACACGGTCTGGCAGGAAGGCATTTATGTCTTTCCCTTGCCCGAGAATGCGGCGGTAGATCACCTGCGCATGAGGATAGGCAAAAGAGTGATAGAGGGGCAGATACGGGAACGTGAAACTGCAAAAAAAGAATACCAAAAAGCACGTGATAATGGTCAGAAAGCAAGCCTCGTGGAACAAGAGCGCCCGAATATTTTTACGACTTCTGTTGCCAATATTGGTCCCGGTGAGGAGATCATCATTGAAATTGAATACCAGCAGACAGTCCGTTATGACTCGGGTGAGTTCCGCCTCAGGTTCCCGATGGTTGTTGCGCCGAGATATATTCCGGGCAGTACTGTTGTTCAAGGGTTTTCAGGATCAGGTTGGGCAGTTAATACTGATCAGGTGTGGGATGCCGAACGCATTACCCCGCCTGTGACAAAACCCGGTGAGGCAGCAGTTAATCCGGTGATGATCGACATCCACCTGGACGCGGGCATTCCCCTGGAGCATATCACCAGTTCCCATCATAACATCCAGATAGATCAGCAAGACGTATCAACGTATTCCATTCAACTGGAGCATGTAACCATGGCCGACAGAGATTTCGAACTTTACTGGCAGCCCGAAAAAAAAGATGCCCCACAGGCAGCTTTCTTCAGGGAACGAAAACACGACATGGATTATGGATTGATCATGATGCTGCCACCCTTGCAGCAAAGTAGTCAGGTGCTCAATCGTGAGGTGGTGTTTGTGATTGATACCTCTGGTTCCATGGGTGGTCAGTCCATTATACAAGCGAGATCGGCATTAATGATGGCTCTTGAACGCCTTAAACCCGGTGACAGTTTCAACATTATCGAATTCAATTCACATACAGATCAGTTGTTCGAATGGCCGCGATTGGTAAATCATCAATCCTTGAGACAGGCAAAGCAATATGTTGCTGGTCTGGATGCCAGTGGCGGTACAGAAATGTTACCGGCTCTGAAACTGGCATTGAATGATAACAATAATACATCTTCGGTCAGGCAGGTAATTTTCCTGACAGATGGCAGCATTGGCAATGAAGCCACCCTGTTTAACACCATCACCCGGGAACTGGGCAGGAGCCGGCTATTTACAATCGGGATTGGTTCTGCACCAAATTCACATTTCATGACCAGGGCTGCGCGCTTTGGCCGGGGTACCTACACATACATCGGCAAAGTCAGCGAGGTCGAAACAAAAATGTCGACATTATTTGGCAAACTGGAAAGCCCTGTCCTTACCAACATCCACATAGACTGGGGCGATGCCACAGACCTGGAAGCCTGGCCAAAGAAGATTCCCGATCTCTATCTGGGCGAACCCCTGCTGGTAAGTGTCTCCGCTTCATTACTTCCGGAAATGATCCGGTTAACAGGCAGCGTCTCCGGTTCACTCTGGAAAACCAGCATGCAATTGAAAGGCCATGGTGAACATGAGGGCATCCACGCACTTTGGGCCCGAAAAAAAATTGCGGCATTGATGGATCTGCTCAACCAGGCAAAAGAGGAAAACAACTTTAAGCAGCAAATTATAGAGACTGCATTACGACATCACCTGGTGAGCCGGTTTACCAGCCTCATTGCTGTTGACATTACCCCATCGCGCATCAAGGAGGAATTACTGAGGGCCTCTGCCCTGCCGGTCAACCTTCCGTCCGGATGGCAATATGAAAAAGTCTTCGGTCAGTTGCCACAGACCGCAACAGATGCAGAACTGAAAATCCTGATAGGAATGCTGCTGCTGTTAGTCAGTGTGTTTCTTGTGATGAACCGGCGTTATGTTTATCCCGACTGAAAAAATATTATTTATTTGCTTACTCACTACTGTGACCTTTTGTGGCTTGTGGCAGGTAGGTCATGGTGCCTACATCCACGCCAAGGCAATCCTCGCGCAACTCCTCCTCGAGTCGGCATGGTCAGAAACACTGTCCGGGGCAAGGGAGGTGAAACCATGGCCCTGGGCAGATACCTGGCCAGTCAGCCGACTTGCTGCCCCACGCCTTGGGATAAGCCGCATCGTCCTGGCCGGGGCTAGTGGTGCTTCACTTGCCTTCGGTCCAGGACATCTTTTTGGTACGGCGCCCACAGATCAAGCGGGAAACAGCGTCATTGCCGGTCACAGGGATACACATTTTAGATTTCTGCAATACCTGACCGATGGCGATGTATTGTTGCTTGAAACCAGTGAAGGTAAACAAAGACAATATCAGGTAACACTTACCCGGGTTATCCATGAAAGTGAAATCGGCTACCTGCAGCAGACCAGAGAAAATCTCCTGACGCTTATTACCTGTTTTCCCTTCAACAGCCCGGTGGCCGGTGGTGCACAACGATATATTGTCATTGCCCGGGAAATCGAGAAGGCAGATGGGATTGATTCCGGGGCAATAATTGCAATCTAGACAGAATCTTTACAGATTTACATGAGGCAATGATTACTGATCTGATATATTAAAGCCTGTTTTTCTCTTACAAATAAGGAGGACCAGATGGAAAAACTGGGTTTAGATAAACTGGGCATCAGTGATATTGGCATCAACCTGCTCATAAATTTCACTACAGCGATTGCTATTCTCATCATTGGCTGGTGGATAGCTAAACTGATCCGCAAGGCGCTGGTCAAGGTCATGACCAGGAAAGAAATAGATGGTCTGTTGGTCTCGTTTACCAGTAATGTGGTTTACCTGGCACTGGTTGCATTTATCTTTATTGCTGCAGTCAGCGAACTTGGTGTTCAAACCACTTCATTCATTGCAATCATCGGTGCGGCCGGTCTGGCCATTGGTCTGTCGTTGCAGGGTTCACTGTCAAACTTTGCATCCGGTGTCATGATCATTTTCTTTCGTCCCTTCAAGGTCGGGGATTTTGTCGAGGCGGGCGGAATCAGCGGTATAGTCGAGGATATACAAATATTCTCCACGCAAATGCGTACTGGCGATAATAAATCTATCATCATACCGAACTCAAGTATTACCAGTGGCACCATTACAAATTACTCGGCCAAATCTGAACGACGTGTAGATATGACATTCGGAATCGGTTATGACGATGACATAAGGAAAGCAAAACAGATCCTGGAGGATATTCTCTCAGCAGATGATCGCATCCTGAAGTATCCAGCACCGGTCATTGCCGTGGGAGCACTTGCAGATAGTAGCGTTAATATTCTTGTCCGTCCCTGGGTGAAAACAGAGGATTACTGGGCGGTCTTTTGGGATCTGACTGAAAAGGTAAAACTCCGGTTCGATGAGGAAAATATCAGCATTCCGTTCCCGCAACGGGACGTACACCTGCACCAGGTTGCAGCCTGATTGTTAACAAAACGGGAAGACCATATTGTCTTCCCGTTTATTTCTTGCCATAGAGTTTGATGTATTTTTTCGCGCGTTCCTTGCCTTGCGACAAATCGTCCGGTTCCATTTTTGATTCCATGATGGCGATATTCAACCCGGCCTGTTCTGCACCTCCTGACTCGGCCACCTTGAACCAGGCATAGGATTCCACCCAGTCGGGTTCTACTCCCTGACCTTCATGGTACATGGCTCCCAGGCTGTTTTGAGCCTCTGCAAATCCCTGCTCTGCTGCTTTTCGATACCAGCTCATGGCCTCGACATAGTCCTGCTCTACACCTTTGCCCAGGAAATACATCAACCCAAGATTATTTTGTGCCCGTTTTCCACCCAGCTCTGCTGCCTTGCGCCAGTAACTTATAGCAAGATCGATATCGCGCTTTATCCCTTCACCCCGGTAATAGAGCAGCGCCATGTTTTGCATGGAGTCAATATGATTCTTTGCCGCAGCCTTTTCATACCATGCTATAGCTGTCGGTATGTCCTTCTCGACCACGATGCCGTTTTGGTAGAACATCGCCACATTATGTGAGGCACCTGCCGATCCCTGCTCCGCAGCGAGCCTGTATAGTTCCAGCGCCCGGGAATAATCCTGAGTGACACCTTGTCCCTCACGATACATATTGCCCAGATAAAACTGCGCCTGCATATCACCGGCAGCAGCCAAATGGGTAAAGCCTTCCAGGGCTTCGGCATAATCACCGTCGCTATAGGACTGGTAAACCTGATCAAAATCTGTGCCAGCATACAATGGACTTGCCAGGATAAAGAAAACAATTAGCAATATTTTTTTCATGAATTGATCCTTTCTGAACACCGATAGAGTAAAAATATCTCTGAAAATCTGGGGCATATATGCAATAGCCCCAGCTTACAAGAACAGACATCTGTGTGGTCGGCTGTACCGGACTATACTCTATGACAGGAAATGACCTGAAAAGGTCAATCTTCTCCATCCTGCGAATCGCGGAGGATATCATGAAAAGAAGACTCTATTTTGTGATCCCGGACCTGAACACCGCCCGCCAAATAGAGAAAGAGCTGCTGCTGGAACGCATTAATGATGACCAGATGCATTTTCTGGGAAAACGCGGCCTGGACCTGATGGACCTTCCTGAGGCCAATACCGCGCAAAAAACCGACATGTTGCATGGCAGCCTGATTGGTCTGGTATCCGGCGCTGCCGCCGGAACCGTTATCGGCGTTGTCCTTTATATGCTTAGGGACTACCTCCTGCCCATGGAACTGGGCGGTATATTGCTGATGTTTTTTATGGGTGCAATCTTTGGAGTCTGGATATCAGGCTTGTTAATCGGTACCAGTACACCTAACGTCAAGCTAAAACGTTTTCATAACACACTGGAAGAGGGCCACATCCTGCTGATGGTTGATATTGCAAAGGATGATGTTGATAAAGTAAAACATATCATCCTGAGCCATCATCCGAATGTACAAGATTTCGGCATGGATCCAACCATTCCCGCTTTTCCGTGATGATGTATTAAAGCAGCTGGTAAATCAGGTGCTCCAGACCAAAGATTATCGGTCCGATAATCCGGACCAGGACACCGGTAACCAGCAGGACCACCAGGATGATCAGGCCATATGGCTCCAGCCTGGCGTATTTTTCTGCCAGATCCGGTGGCAACAGTGACGTCATCACCCGGCCTCCGTCGAGTGGTAACAACGGCAACAGGTTCAAAACCATCAGGATTATATTGATAATGATCCCGACCTTGACCATGGTCAGGATAAAGGGCGCAACCAGGGAGGCCTCAATACCGGCTACAAAAACCAGCTTTGCAATGATGGCCCATATGAGCATCATCACCAGATTGGCCAGTGGTCCGGCAGCAGCAACCAGTGCCATGTCCCGCCGGGGGTGACCCAGTCTCTGCCAGTTCACAGGAACAGGTTTAGCCCAGCCAAAAATAAAACCAGTGAGCATGACCATCAGCGCAGGCACCAGGATAGTCCCAACCGGATCGATGTGCCTGATAGGGTTGAGAGTCAGGCGTCCCTGCAGCCTGGCCGTGGGATCACCAAGCGTATTTGCCACCCAGCCATGTGCCACTTCGTGCACCGTAATGCCAAACAGTATCGGAATCGACCAGGCGATTACGGTTTCGATAAGTCCAAGTTCCTGCATAAAATATTAATCCAGTTGTTGTTTAGTGATTCATTGCCAGTGCTTTTTCTTCTTACGGTAATATGAGGGCGCACGGTTGATTCTCAAGAAGGTCTGCCCAGACATCTCCCGGGAATGGTCTCTTCCACCAAGTGAATTCAGCAATAATCCGAAACTAAAATTTCAATCCAGAAACGATCTTCCCAGTGTTGACTGCATAGGCAGCGAGCAGGACCTGGAAAACCAGTAGCAGGATCCCAGGGAGAGGCATGGCGCTTTCCCTTTAATAAAACCGATCAGTCGGCTTGTTTCCTTAGCGAGACAAAATCATGCAACGTGGTATCCGCCAGGTGGGTTGGTACAACATTCTGAATACTTGCAAAGATGGTCTCTATCCTGCCCGGAAACTTCCTGTCCCATTCCCTGAGCATGGACTTGATGGCCTGGCGCTGCAAATTATCCTGTGAACCGCACAAGGTACAGGGGATGATTGGAAATTGCTTGTATTCTGCATAAGCCTTGATGTCTTCTTCCTTGCAGTAAGCCAGCGGACGGATCACAACATTATCACCATCATCACTCAAAAGTTTGGGTGGCATGGCCTTGATCTTG
>JBFFIE010000003.1:0-96665 GCA_041556555.1 Gammaproteobacteria bacterium | reverse complement strand
TATTTATTTCAATACGACTAGTCTATAATTTAACATAATGCTTGTTATCTGATTGACTACCAACCTGCAATTAATGGCAAACGGGCGAAAAAAGATGATAGAAGAAATACAAGACAAGAATACTAAAAATAAACCCGGGCGTTCTCATGCCAAGGTAGGCGACCTTTTGTCAAAAAAACTGGGCGTCGCTTCCAAGCAATTTGCCGATGTCATTAAAAACAAAGCCAATGAAATTGCATCTAATAAAAAGCTCAGGCAGGAGGTTGATCGTCAAATTGCCAATGCCGGGATTCTCTCTGAAAAATTCATGGTTGCCTCGGTTAACGTTGCTAACAGCATCAAGGAAAAAGCTCATGACATTGCTGCCAGCAACATGGTGAGTCAGGAAATAAACAACCGGCTTAGCGGTGTAGATACTCCGGAATTTATCAAACAGTTTCTCCATACCGAATGGAGCAAGCTGATGTTGAAGATATACCAGAGACAGGGTACGGAAACCAATGCCTGGCTACAGTCCGTGCGGGTGATTGATGATATGGTCAAATTGATCAATACCCGTTATTTCATTTCTGGCTCTGACAGGACTGCAAAGATGGAGTACCTTCTGGAACGACTCAAAAATGGTATGCAAATACTCCAGATGCCTATTGAGGCTCAGGAACAGTTAATCAGGCAAATAATAAATTACGATAAATACCTTATAGACAAGGCCAACCAGATTCAGGCAGCCAAAGCCGCTGCTAAAAACAAGAACAGCAAAGGCGCTGACCTGTCCAATGAACCATTCGGTAATGAATTGCTCGCCGATAACAAGCCAGCAAAAACCACCAAGCCAACAAAAGACAGCAAGTCAACTGGTGCTGGCAAACGGGCTGCAGCTAAAAAGACTGTGGACAGCCGTTCCAGCTCTATTAAATTCGGGACTTATATCCCTCCCTATGAAGAATCCAGTAATAATAACGATTCCGCGGACGCTGCGGTAAACAAGAAAAAGGACGGCACTGCCAACCAATCTGCCTCTGGCCGGAAGGCTAAATCCACTTCCAGCAATAGCAGTTTGCCATTCTCGGACGAATTACTGGCGGATAACAAGGACAAATAGCCGCTTGCCCGGGAGGCGGTCCCGGCGTTTCACTCCATTATTTATCTGATTTCCCTGGTGTGATCTCTCAGTATCGCTTGTCTCAAACTGAAGACAGGTTTCACTGCTATATTCCCTCATTCCCACGCTTGTTTAGATAAAACATAATATTTTCAGTCGGTTACAGTGTTCATGTGAACTGGTTTAGTTTTTGCATGATCCCCGCTAACGCCACTTCGCACCCGGTCTCAGACCTGATGAGAAGATAATTGAAAAAACAGGGAAATATTGCCCTGACGAGGTGAGTGTGAAGCAGAGAGAGCACATATTCCCACCGGTAAATCAAAGGCAAACTGGATTCAGCACAATGGAAATGGTTATGACGGTTTCCGTGGTGTTGCTCATGTTTGCCCTGGTCATTCCTGCTGCCCGCGAAATAGTCAATAAAACCCGCTCTGACAATGTTGTCGTCGATCTTGAGAAAATCCAGACTGACATCAGTGATTTTATGCTGATTAACCGGCGCCTGCCTGATTCGTTGACCGAGATTTATGGAGATATCCCAAGAGATCCCTGGGGTAATGAATTTAACTATTTGAATATTGCTGATGGTGATGAGTCAGTAAAATTCAAGGTACGTAAATACAAATTTATAAAAAACCTGAATTCTGACTATGATCTTTTCAGTGAAGGGATTGATGGTGAGAGTGTTCAGCCCCTTACAGGCAAATCAAGTCATGATGATATAGTGAGGGCAAAAAACGGGTTATACATTGGGCCTGTAGAAGAGCTGATGAAATCGATACACGAAGAATAACGTTAATGAATCTAGTATTCGGTAAAGGCATTTTTATTTACATAAACATAACCCGCAATACCAATACTGGATAGCCGGTTGTCGAAACGGGTATAGGAGATTAATCCCAGATCATGGTAGTCAGGCGGCGTTATGGTAAAGACACCTCGCGCAAGAACACCACCTAATGCATTATCGTATTCCAGCTTGTTAACTATCTTGTCAATATGAGTCTCTTTTACTGGATTAGTCACTGATAGAAAGATAGCAGTCAGCAAAATAATAATGATTATCAGGGTCGTCGATCTGCCATTTTGAAATTTCATATCACTCTCCGAATTATTAATATCCTTGCTCAGCATAATTTTTTGGCAAACCAGGCGTCTTGTAAGGTATAACAACCGATATCTGGCCCTCAAGGTGTTTGGCCTTGATATTACGCCAGTAATCGGCTGTTAATAAGTCACCATGAACTTCCAGGAATAATGATCGCAGTTCTTCGTCCATGGCGAGAAACTTGATAAATTCCTGGGGGAATATGTCATTTTTATCTACGTAGTACCAGGTATCTGATCTCATCTCGTCAATGATGTCATTGGCTTCCGGTATATCCCTGAAATTACAATCCGTGATGAGGCTGACCTCGTCATAATCATAAAATATAACACGACCATGCCGGGTCACACCGAAATTTTTCAGCAGCAGGTCACCGGGGAAAATATTGGTCTGGGCAAGATCCTTGATGGCCTGTCCATAATCCAGAATAGCAAGTTTTGCTGCTTCCCTCGTGGACTGCTTGATATAAAGGTTGAGGGGTTTGACCCGACGCTCTATATAAACATGTTCGAACAAGAGATTGTCATCAGCAATCTCCACCGTATTGGATGCCTCTTCCAGAAGTTCTTGCTGCAGTTCTTCGGAAAAGCGGTTAATCGGAAATTCGAGATTTTGAAATTCCTGGGTATCAATCAGGCGGCCGGCCCGGTCATGTTTTGAGACCAGTTTGTATTTCTCAATGACTTCACCAGGCGTGATTGTTTTGGGGAATGCGAATTTATTTCGTATCACTTTGAAGACAAGGTCATACGATGGCAATGTGAATACAATCATTACCAATCCCCTGTCACCCTCGGTATGGACGAACTTGTCGTTGGTATGTTGCATATGTTTGCTGAAAATCCTGTAACGTTCCGTCTTCCCCTGACGCAACCTGCCCAGCACGGTATAAAGTTCATCGAGTGGTTTCCGGGGCAGGATTGAATGAATAAAATGAACAGTGCCAACTACAGAATTGGGATCTGCAAAATAATAGGAGCGAGTGTAACTGAATACGAGACTGACCTCATCTTCGGACAGGAATACAGCATCAACATCTATGCCATCGTCTGTATTCTTGAACGCTATCACGATCGGGGAAATTCCATTGTTCATAATAATACGCCCGATCATATAGGCCCTGGCCGCCTGGTAAAAAAAGGTGTCTATAAACTCGAATCGGAGGAAATCCCGTTCATCATGCTCCGGTTCATTGGCAATAAACTTCTCGATTTCACCGGAAATATAGACTGAATTTCGCGTTATATCCGAGTAGGGTACTCTGAATGAGAAATCCTCAAGTATGGTTTCGAATATCTTTTCAAGAGAACCCCAATAAGGATAACGACGCAGATTTAGTGACTTCGTCATCTCAATATCTTCCTCCAGACTGGACTCAACAAATTCCAGGTTGGAGTCAACCCCGACAGTATCAAAGATACGTCGTGTTACCGAATTGAAGAAAGTCTTGATAAAACCGGAGTCCGGTACTTTTTTCAGCCTTGCTCCAAAATACGAGCGAATCAGGTTCCAGAACTGGTGATTATATGTTCTGTTACCCAGCGTTTTTTGCAGCAACAGGACAACTCGTCTGACAGATTTTTCATAGAGATTAATGCGTTCAACAATATCATCCTGGTGTCCCTGCCAGTCTCTCTGTTCAAAGCGGGTTCGGGCGCGGCGAGTGATTTTATGGAATGCGCTGTTATAACGGACGAAGCCGTCGTAAATGATCTGCGAGCTTTCGGCAATAAGTTCCCTGTCTCGCGATTTTGCCATGGTCAAGTTGTGCTTTAGAGATTGGCGATCAAGGCATCACCAAACTCACTGCATTTAACCTCTTTGGCACCCTCCATAAGACGGGCAAAATCATAGGTTACGACTTTATTTGCAATGGTTTTATCCACCGAGGCAATAATCAGATCCGCCGCTTCTGTCCATCCAAGATAACGCAACATCATCTCGCCAGAGAGCAGAACAGAACCCGGATTGACCTTATCCAGGCCCGCATATTTCGGTGCAGTGCCATGAGTGGCCTCAAATATGGCATGGCCGGTGTCATAGTTAATATTACCCCCCGGGGCAATGCCGATCCCGCCAACCTGTGCCGCCAGTGCATCTGAAAGATAATCACCGTTGAGATTCATAGTCGCAATCACATCGAATTCCGTGGGACGGGTCAGGACCTGCTGGAGGGTAATGTCGGCAATCGAGTCCTTGATTAATATTTTCCCGGCCCGCAGAGCCGCTTCCTGTTCCTTGTTGGCCAATTCCATGCCTTTTTCAGCCAGGGTTCTTTCCCATTGCTCCCAGGTGTAAGTACGGTTGGCAAATTCTCTCTCTGCAAGCGCATAACCCCAGTTTCTGAAGGCACCTTCAGTGAATTTCATGATGTTACCCTTGTGTACAAAGGTAACGCTTTTTCTCTCATTATCAATCGCATACTTAATAGCTGCCCTGACCAGTCGTTCTGTTCCTTCACGGGATACAGGTTTTATCCCGATGCCGGATGATTCCGGGAAGCGGATCTTCTGGTAAAACGATGGAAATGACTTTTCGAATAACTCCATAAATTTCAGATTATCCTTGCTGCCATTTTCAAATTCGATACCAGCGTAAATATCCTCGGTGTTTTCCCTAAAGATTACCATGTCAACTTTTTCCGGGTGTTTTACCGGTGATGGCACACCTTTGAACCATCTGACCGGCCGCAGACAGACGTAGAGATCCAGTATCTGGCGCAGGGCAACATTGAGTGAACGAATGCCGCCACCTATCGGTGTGGTCAATGGCCCCTTTATGGCAACCAGGTATTGGCGGCAGGCATTCAGGGTTTCATCTGGTAGCCAGCTTCCCATCTGGACATTGGCTTTTTCCCCTGCCAACACTTCCATCCAGTAAATCTTGCGTTTACCGGCATAAGCCTTTTCAACCGCTGCATCGAGTACTCTGACGGAGGCCCGCCAGACATCAGGCCCAATTCCATCTCCTTCTATAAAGGGAATGATTGGGTTATCCGGCACAGTTAGCACCCCGTTACTGATGGTTATCTTGCTACCTTCCTTCGGTGGTTTAAATTCCTCAGCCAAGGGTGATTCTCCTCATCAATAGTAATTTATTTTTTATTCTACCATGAGCGTGCCATGGAGCGTGCCATGGGCACTCAATTCGCGCCGTGAATGGTTGACAGTAACAGACTAATTCACTATCGTTCTGCAAATGGCGCCGATTTGATATCAGCTTGCGGGCGCGTTAAAAATACCGCTAAAGAGAGTCAACCTGCTTTAGCTTAAGCTGAATGCGGGTTTTTTATTGGCCATTCCATGGCTTGATTTTCCTCCGCATTCACCGCTCTTGAAATGGTCGACTCCGGAATATTGCGGGAAACAGAGAACCAGCAGGAGGAATAGCCAATGTCCAAGATAGATCCGACACGCTACGGGCGTAATACCCGGGCAGTGCGCGCAGGGCAGGTTAGAAGTGCCGAGGGTGAACACAGTGAACTGATCTTTGCCAGTTCCAGTTTTATCTTTGAGAACGCAGCGCAGGCTGCAGCGCGTTTCAAGGGTGAAAGCCCGGGAAATATTTATTCCCGTTTTACCAATCCGACAGTCAGGACCTTTGAAGAACGGCTGGCCGCCATGGAGGGTGGTGAGCGCTGTGTTGCCACGTCATCCGGCATGAGTGCCATATTGAGTACCTGCCTGGGCCTGCTCAGGGGCGGTGATCACATTGTCTCTTCACGCAGCATCTTTGGAACCACGGTCAATCTCTTCAATAATATATTGTCCAAATTCGGACTCGAGACCACATTTGTCGAACTGACAGACTATGGGAACTGGGAAGCGGCCATCAAGCCAGAGACCAAACTGTTGTTTCTGGAGACTCCTTCCAACCCGTTGACCACGGTGGCCGATATCCAACGCCTGGCCGATCTGGCCCATGCCCATGATTGCCTGCTGGTAGTCGACAATTGTTTTTGCACACCGGTATTGCAACTGCCATTCGAATTGGGTGCCGATATCGTGATTCACTCGGCGACGAAATATCTGGATGGTCAGGGCCGCTGCGTTGGTGGCGCGGTGATTGGCGGTGAAAAACGACTGGAAGATGTCTTCGGTTTTCTACGGACAGCCGGCCCAACCATGAGCCCGTTTAATGCCTGGGTGTTTTTAAAGGGTCTGGAAACCCTGGCCGTGCGCATGCGCGCCCATTGCGAGAACGCCATGAAGATCGCCGACTGGTTGCAACACCAGCCCAAGGTGGAAACAGTGTATTATCCCGGTTTGAAATCACACCCCCAACATGAACTTGCCGGCCGCCAGCAGAGTGGCTATGGCGGCATAGTCAGTTTTGTCGTCAAGGGGGGCCAGGCTAATGCCTGGAAACTAATTGATGCCACCCGCCTTTATTCCATCACGGCCAATCTGGGTGATACCAAGAGCACCATTACCCATCCCGCAACGACCACACATCACCGCCTGAGTGACGAACAACGGGCAGATGCCGGAATAACGGATGGTTTGATACGCATCTCTGCCGGCCTGGAAGATGCCGAGGATTTACTAAACGATCTGGAGATCGGACTGTCCGCCGCGTAATGCATCGCAAGAGTGTCATCCCGCATGAATTCTGATATTTTGTCAGCTAGGGCAGGTCATCGGTTTGCCCGCCATTTCAGGGATAAATATAGATTACCTTAGGGTCGGCTAGGGTATTGTGCATCGCACAATAATTCTGTATCCTTGCGCGCTTTATTATAAAAACAACAGTGTGAACTGCAGGAAGGGGAGCCACAGTGCACTGAGATAAGTTCCAGGCATTTCTAGCTATACGCCTGTTTTAAAAAAATTTTATCCCCTTTTTTACCTTAAACCACATGAATCTGGACTGGAGGAGTCATCATGCCCGGACGTAATTTTCTGTTTATCCCTGGCCCGACCAATGTTCCGCGCCGTATTCAGAACGCGATGAATATTGAGCAGGAGGACATGCGCGCCATGGACCTGCCTGCATTTACCAAACCACTTTATGAAGATATGAAAAAGATCTTCAAGACCAAGACCGGGCGTGTCTTCATATTCCCGGCTTCCGGTACCGGTGGCTGGGAATCTGCCGTAGCGAATACCCTGAGCCCGGGTGACAGGGTACTTATGTCCGGTTTCGGTCACTTCTCCAATCTTTGGATTGACCTCTGCCAGCGCTGGGGGCTGAATGTCCAGGCCCTGGAAGTGGACTGGGGTGAAGGTGTCCCGGTCGAGAAATATGCCGAGATACTCAAGGCTGACAAGAACAAGGAAATCAAAGCCGTATTTGCCACCCAGAACGAGACCGCGACTGGCGTAACCTCTGATATTGCCGGCGTTCGCAAGGCCCTCGACGCAGCTGATCACCCGGCTCTGCTGTTTGTCGACGGCGTATCCTCCGTTGCCAGCATCGATTTCCGCATGGACGAGTGGGGTGTCGACCTCTGTGTCAGTGGTTCACAAAAAGGTCTTATGCTGCCAACTGGTCTTGGTATTGTCTGTGCCAGTGAAAAGGCCCTTGAAGCCAGTAAGAATTCGAAATTACCCAAGACATTTTTTGCCTGGGAAGACCAGATCAAGACCAATGATCTCGGCTTTTTCCCCTACACCCCGCCAATGAATCTGTTGCGTGGTTTGCGAGTCGCTCTGGACATGCTGCTTGAAGAGGGACTCGAAAATGTATTTACCCGTCATAATCGTATGGCTAACGCCGTCCGGGCAGCGGTTGCGGCTTGGGGTATGGAACCCATTGCCAAAGAAGAAAAGTGGTACTCCGATACAGTGACGGCCGTAAAGGTACCTGAAGGATTCGATGGTAATGAGGTTGTCCGTCACGCCTATAAACACTACAACCTGGCCTTGTCCATCAGTCTTGCAAAGATAGCCGGGAAAGCATTTCGCATCGGTCACCTGGGAGATTTGAATGAGTTAATGATACTTATACCCATTAACGGTGCAGAGATGGCAATGAAAGATCTGGGCTATCCGATTGAACTGGGCAGCGGTGTCGCTGCTGCACAGGAATATCTGCGAAACACCAAGACAGTCGAACTAGCCAATTAGGAGGATTCTATGAGTTTTACTACCTATCAACAGGCCACGCCTCGCATTCAACGCAGTGAGCTGGCTGTTCCGGGTTCCAATCCCGGTATGTTTGAAAAAGCGGCCAAGACAGAGGCTGATTATGTTTTTCTCGATTGTGAAGATGCTGTTATTCCTGATGATAAACCTCAGGCCCGTAAGAACATTATCGAGGCCCTGAATGATATCGACTGGGGAGACAAGACCATGTCTGTACGCATTAATGGCCTGGATACACATTATATGTACCGTGATGTGGTCGATATTCTGGAACAGGCCGGCAATAACCTGGACACCATCCTGATACCAAAGGTGGGAACTGCAGAAGATGTCTATGCCGTCGACATGCTGGTGACACAGATTGAGACCGCCATGGGTCTGAAGAAAAAGATCGGGCTGGAATGCCTCATCGAAACAGCGCTTGGCGGTGTCAATGTGTTCAGCATTGCCAAGGCCAGTCCCAGACTCGAGGCCCTGCATTTTGGTGTGGCTGACTACGCCGCCAGCATGCGTTCCCGGACCTCGGTGATTGGTGGTCTCGTCGAGGAGTATAATTGTGAAGGCGCCATCAATGACCAGTGGCATTATGCCCAGAGCCAGATGATTCATGCCTGTCGTGCATTTGGTCTTCGTGCCATCGACGGCCCGTTTGGAGATTTCAGTGATCCCGAGGCCTTCAAGGCGGCCGCCCGGCGTGTTGCGGTACTGGGTTATGAAGGCAAGTGGGCCATCCACCCGTCACAGATCCCGCTGGCAAATGAAATCATGTCACCACCGGAAGCCGAAGTTACCCGTGCCCGCCGTGTGCTTGAAGCACTGGAGGAAGCGGCCAAGCAGGGCAAGGGTGCTGCCCAGTTGGATGGCAAGATGATCGACATTGCCTCTGAACGTATGGCAAAAAATATTGTGCAGCAGGCCGATGCTATTGCTGCAAAGTCGAAATAATAACCAGGCTGGTCGAGAGGAGGATTAAGTCGTGGATATTCATGAATACCAAGCTAAAGAAATCTTATCTAAATACGGTGTGCCCGTAGCCGCCGGTGGGCTGGCCTATAGCCCGGAGCAAGCGGTCTATCGCACAAGCGAAATTGGTGGTGAAGTCTGGGTGGTCAAGGCCCAGATTCACTCCGGTGCCCGAGGCAAGGCCGGCGGCATCAAGGTCTGCAAGACTGAGAATGAAGTTTATGAGGCGGCCAACGACTTGCTCGGCAAAAAACTGGTAACCCATCAGACCGGTGAGCAGGGCAAGATATGTAATCGCCTGTATATCGAGGCCGGCTGCAACATCGATCGTGAGATCTACCTGGCGTTTGTGCTGGACCGTGCCAAGGAGCAGGTCACTGTGGTCTCATCCGCCGAGGGTGGTATGGAAATTGAGGATCTCGCGGTCAAGAAACCGGAATCGATCATCAAGATTCCGGTTGAACCAGCGGTTGGAATGCAAGCCTTCCAGGCGCGTGAACTGGCATTTGCCCTCAATCTCGACAAGACCCAAATTAACCAGGCGGTCACCACATTTCTGGGATGCTACCGGGCGATGCGTGATCTCGATGCTACCATGGTCGAAATCAATCCTCTGGTTGTGACGAAGGAAGGTCAGCTACTCGCCGTTGATGCCAAAATGGGCTTTGATGACAATGCCCTGTTTCGTCATCCCAACATCGCCGAATTGCGTGACAAGTCCCAGGAAGATCCGAGGGAAATGCGGGCGGCCGACCGTGGCCTGAGCTATGTGGGCCTGGATGGTAATATCGGTTGCATCATCAATGGTGCGGGACTGGCCATGGCAACTATGGACATGATCAAGCATGCTGGCGGTGAACCGGCCAACTTCCTGGACATTGGTGGTGGTGCCTCGGCAGAACGTACCGCCAAGGCCTTTAATCTGGTCTTGTCCGATTCCAACGTCGAAACCATCCTGGTCAACATCTTCGCCGGTATCAACCGCTGTGACTGGATTGCTGAAGGCGTGGTCCAGGCGGTTAAATCCATTGACTTGAAAGTCCCGCTGGTCGTCCGCTTATCGGGTACCAATGTCGAGCAAGGCCGCAAGATCCTGGAAGAGAGTGGTCTCCCGATCATTATGGCAGAAACCCTAAAAGAGGCGGCCGACAAAGCTGTGGCAGCCTGGAAAGAAGCGACTGGTAAATAGGAGAAAGAACAATGGCTATTATGCTCGATGAAAATTCAAAGGTTATTGTCCAGGGTTTTACCGGTCATATTGGTACTTTCCATGCGACCGAGATGATTGAGTATGGCACCAACATTGTTGGTGGTGTCACCCCGGGCAAGGGCGGTACCAAGCACCTCGACCGGCCGGTATTCAACACCATGAAAGAAGCCGTCGCCGCAACCGGCGCCAATGCAAGCATTGTGTTTATCCCGCCCCCGTTTGCCGCAGACGGCATCATGGAAGCGGCTGATTCCGGGATTAAATTTTGTGTTGCCATCACAGACGGTATTCCGGCCCAGGACATGATCCGGGTCAAACGTTACATGCGCCGCTACCGGGCCGACGCCAAGATGGTTCTCACAGGGCCAAACTGTGCTGGCTCCATCAGCCCGGGCAAGTGCATGATGGGGATCATGCCGGGACATATCTATATGCCCGGTCCCATCGGAATAGTTGGACGTTCCGGTACTCTGGGTTATGAGGCGGCCTCACAGATGAAAAAACTGGGCATCGGTGTCTCCACCAGTATTGGTATCGGCGGTGATCCTATTAACGGCAGTTCATTCCGTGATCATCTGGAGCATTTTGAGAAGGATCCTGAAACCAAGGCCATTGTCATGATTGGCGAGATTGGTGGTCCCCAGGAAGCCGATGCGGCACGCTGGGCTAAGGAGAACATGAAAAAGCCGCTGATTGGCTATGTCGCCGGACTGACGGCACCTAAGGGACGTCGCATGGGTCACGCCGGCGCGATCATATCCGCTACCGGTGAGAGTGCTGCCGAGAAGGTGGAGATACTTCAGGAGTGTGGCGTTCATGTCGTTCCAAATCCGTCATCCTTCGGCGAAGTTGTCGCCAAGGTACTGGAAAAGGTTAGCTAAGGAGGAACAGAGTGAGTAAACCAAAAGTAGTGATTACACGGCGTTGGCCTGAAGCTGCGGAAGCCAGGGCAAAGAAATTGTTCGATGTGGTACTCAACGAAGACGACCACCCGATGTCCGTTGCCGAGTTACAGGAAGCCCTGGAAACGGCAGACGCGGTTTGTCCCACCGTGTCAGATCAAATCACGGCTGAAGTGCTCGGTGCCGAACCGATGAAATGCAAAATACTTGGTAACTATGGTGTTGGTTTCAACCATATCGATCTGGACACTGCAAAGTCCAGGAACCTGGTGGTGACCAATACTCCGGAAGTACTCACGGATTGTACGGCAGATATTGCCATGATTTTGATGCTATCGGTGGCGCGGCGCACCGGTGAAGGTGAACGTCATGTTCGTAACAAGGAATGGACCGGCTGGCGTCCAACCCACATGATGGGGACCAAGGTCACGGGCAAAACTCTGGGACTGATTGGAATGGGCCGGATTGCCAGGGCGATGGCCCACAAGGCCCATCATGGATTTGATATGAAGATCATCTTTACCGATCCTTATCCACCCCCGGATGAAATTATCCATGATCTGAAAGCCGAATCCAGGGACAGCATCGAGGATGTTTTGAAAGAAGCTGATTTCGTTTCCCTGCATTGCCCGGGCGGCGAGGAAACCTATCACCTGTTAAACGAAGAGCGCATCAAAATGATGAAACCCGGTGCTTTTCTTATTAACAGTGCAAGGGGAGACGTCATTGATCCACAAGCCCTGATCACCGCATTGAAGAACGGTTTGATAGCCGGGGCAGGTCTGGATGTTTACGAGGGTGAACCCAATGTTCAGGAAGAATTTCTGACCATGGAAAATGTCGTGCTCCTTCCCCACCTTGGCAGCGCTTCCATGGAAACGCGTGTTGCCATGGGGATGCGTGCAATCGATAATGTAAAAGCCTTTTTTGACGGGAAAGAACCCGGTGATCGTGTTGCATGACAACCAAAGCAGACGAACAGAAAGCGCCGGGGACATTATCTGAAGTAGCTCCGGGGGCACTGATATCCGAGGTTGATTCTGCCGCTGCCGATTATGCAGCGGAAATCGTGGCATTACTCCATGAACAACTGTGTTCCGTGATTGAGAAACGCAGCCCGCGGATACTGGATGTATTCACAGGCAAGGCGGATATCCCTGACAGCAGGGAGGATATACTCAACCTGCTTCAGGCCTGGGGTATCTGGTTCCAGTTACTGAATGTTGCCGAGGAAAATACCGGCATGCGCCGTCGCCGCCATCTCGAGAAGATTGGGGGTGTCGGTGCAGTGCAGGGTACGTTCGCCAACCTTTTGAGCCAGGCCAGGGCTTCCGGCATCGATGCAAACGCAGTTCAGTCCCTTATCGAAAACGCTTTTATCAGTCCCACCATAACCGCACATCCCACTGAAGCGAAACGGGTTACTGTTCTTGAAATTCACAGACGGATTTATGTCCTGTTATACCGTCTTGAAGCTGAACGCTGGACACCACGGGAAAGGGAAAACTTTATTTCCGCTCTCAGGAACGAAGTTGATTTGCTCTGGCTCACGGGTGAATTGCGACTGGAAAAACCGTCGGTCGCACAGGAAGTCACCTGGGGCCTGCACTTCTTTGAACAATCTCTGTATGAGCGTATTCCTGAATTAATGGATCGTTTCGAATGGGCCCTGGCAAAATACTATCCCGAAAAGCGATTCGATCTCACGCCTTTTTTCCAGTTTGGTTCATGGATAGGTGGCGACCGGGACGGTAATCCGTTTGTAACCAATGAGGTTACCCGCCAGACCCTGCATACAAACTGCGCGATGGTGTTAAAGCATTATCAAAAAAAACTCACAGATGTAATCAAACGGCTTAGCATCTCCAAAAACGCGGTCAAACTGCCGGAAGCATTCAATGAATCCCTGAATAATCTGCTTGAAGAAACGAATCAATCGGGTGATGTGTCTCAGCGAAATCCAGGCGAGGTATTCAGGCAGTATCTGACCTGCATGTTAATTAAACTTAACGGCACAATTCAAAATACCACACCGGATAGTACTAATGAAAATGTTGCAAGTTACAAGGATGCCGACGAATTCATTAGTGATCTGGTATTTCTTGAGGATACCCTGAAAGATGCTGGTTGCTTCCAGCATGCCAGGGCGTTGATCACACCGTTCAGGCGCCAGGCACAGGCATTTCGTTTCAGAACGGTAAGGCTTGATCTCAGGGAGAATACCACAATCACCAACAATACCTTGATCAGTATCTGGAAAGAACTGAATGACAGTGATGATGTACCGGAACTTGATTCGGATGAATGGAAAAAATGGCTGACTGATGAATTGGCACGTCCTCTGAAGGAATTACCTGAATTCAAGACACTCGATGAGTCGGCTGAATCCACTTTTGGTTTATTCAAGATGGTGGCTGAGGTTATGGATCAGATGGACCGGGAGGCCTTTGGCAATTTTATCCTGAGTATGACCCAGTCTGTAGCAGATGTGCTGGGTATTTATTTGCTCGCAAAATACGCCGGCCTGTTCGTTGATGCCGAAGGCACAGAATATTGCCGCTTACCGATTGTCCCGCTGTTTGAAACCATAGGCGACTTGCAGGACGCACCTGAGATGATGACAGAAATCCTCAATACACCGGTTATCAGGCGGTCTGTCAAGAGTCAGCGTGGTTACCACGAAGTCATGATTGGTTATTCGGACTCCAACAAGGACGGTGGCTTCCTGACATCAAACTGGGAATTGAACAAGGCCCAGACCATCCTGACCAGGGTTGGCAAGGAATGTGGTATTCCTATTGTATTTTTCCATGGACGAGGCGGATCTGTAAGCCGCGGCGGGGCGCCCACGGGTTACGCTATTGCAGCACAACCGGCTGGATCAATTCATGGCCAGATGCGAATCACTGAACAGGGTGAAGTTGTTTCATCCAAGTATGCCAATGAAGGCACGGCAGGATATCAAATGGAATTACTGACCTCGAGCATCTTTGAACACACACTGAAATCGTTAAGTGAAGATCAATTAAAACCGTACCCGGAATTTGATGAAGCCATGGAGGCCCTGTCTTCACTTTCATACGCACATTATCGGCAGTTAGCTGAGAAAGAAGGCCTGGTTGATTTTTACAATGATGCCAGTCCGGTTGAGGAACTTGCCAAGATGAACATTGGGTCAAGACCGGCCCGCCGTTTTGGTGCCAAAACATTGAGCGATCTCCGGGCAATTCCCTGGGTATTTGCCTGGACCCAGAACCGGATGCTGGTCCCGGGCTGGTATGGCCTGGGAACGGCACTGGAAAGTTTTATAGAAGTACGTGGCGAAGAGGGGAAAAAACTCATCCACAAAATGTACGAAAACTCACGCCTGTTCCGGTTGGTCATTGATGAAGTTGAAAAAACCCTGTCACTGGTTGACCTGGATGTTGCGCGCAGATATCTGGAACTGGTCAAGGATGAAGCCATTAAGAATGAAATTTTCTCGATGATAGAAGATGAATATCAGCGCACAGTCAAAACGGTTCTAGCCATTACCGATGAGACAGAGCTTGCCGTCCGCTTCAAGCGTTTCAAACGGAAACTGGGCAGACGATACGAGATTCTTCATCAGGCTGGTATAGAGCAGGTCGATCTGGTCAGCAATTTGCGAGAGAGTGCGGACCAGAACAAGCTGGAGGATCTGATTCCATTGCTGCTTTCGATTAACTGTATCAGCGCCGGTCTGGGCTGGACAGGCTAAATCATCCCTCCCTGGCGTCACTACAGCACCTAAAATTATACGCACCATAATGCTGCGATGCACCATTATGGTGTTGTCCTATCACGTCATTTTTTGCCCCTTTTCAGGCTATTTCTGCAAGCAATTGTGAGAGAAATGTACTAACTTATTGAATATTTTAGATATTGGTTTTTAAGCCTAAGTTGGCATTGCATTTGCAACCTTTTTAACAGGCGAGTTCCAATTGTGTCTGCTGAGGCACAGGCCACACAGACACAGGGCGCCACCCAAATACCTCAAACAGAGAGGGGTTGGAAATGAAGCAAGTGAAGTGGCAAACTGCGGTCATGCACGATGGGAAGTTGATACTTTCACTTTCCGGAATGCTATTCCTTTCTCTGTGTATTCTTCTCTTTTCACCGTCTTTGAATGCCCAGGATACCCGTCGTGTTATCAGTGGCATGCCTGGTGAGTTATACGATATTGGTACTCACAGGTTGCACTTATTCTGCACTGGCCAAGGCAGTCCGACGGTTGTTATTGATTCCGGTCTGGGCGGTTTTTCACTGGAATGGCAAACTGTTCAGGGAAATGTGTCCAAGAAAGTCCGCATATGCAGTTACGACCGGGCAGGATATGGCTGGAGTGATCCAGGCCCCAGGCCACGGACTACCCAGCAAATCACCAAGGAACTGCACCATTTGCTTGAAGTTGCAGGCGTAGAGGGACCATACATATTGGTCGGGCATTCCTTCGGTGGTTATAACATTCGCTACTATGCAAGCACCTACCCTGAGGACGTGGTTGGATTGGTACTGGTCGATTCCTCCCATCCGGATCAGTTCCAGCGTTTACCCCAGGCCGAGGTGAAAGTGCCGACCAGACGCAAGAACAGTGTTACCTTCCGGATTTCCGTGCCGGTTATCCCGGGAAATTATCCGGAAAACCTGAAACACCAGGCCTTTGCCTTGATGGCCAACTTCAAGGCCCTGCGCACCAAGGATGAAGAATGGGATAATTTCAGGATAAGTGCAGCGCAGGTTTCTGAATTGAACAACCTGCCGGATGTCCCGTTAACGGTTGTTAGTCGTGGCAAGCGGGTCTGGCCATACAATGATTTCGGTAACAAATCAGAACAGGTCTGGAAAGAATTACAGAATGATTTATGTCATCTGACAAGCCATGTTGAACATTACGTGGCCCACGAAAGTGGTCATCTGGTTCATCTTGATCAACCGAACCTGGTGACAATGGCGATCAACCGGACTGTTGACACAGCCAACGAGATCAAGGCTGTGCGCATGGCTGCTATCGAGCAAAGACAACAGCCTTTATCCAGCAAGAATTTCATGGCCATCCATGCCAGTTACGATCAGGGTACTTTCAGTAAACAATATCTGCCATATTTGCCGCTAATGGATGAGCAGGTCGGGTATTACAAACCACTGCATATCAATAGCTTCTGAGTTATCTTGGTTTTACTTTCCATGCTGTCGTGAATTTCAGGCACTGAACCTGTCGGTCAGTTTGTGGTCTGATTACCTGTTAAACCCGGGACACTGGCCTTGAAAACACGTTATCTATCATCAATTGTCAGCCTGATATTGGTATTCCAGACTGCGGCAATTTCGGCCGAGACTTTCCAATCAACCAACCAACGCGTCAACGTACTTGAACTCTATACTTCGGAAGGATGCAGCAGTTGCCCTCCTGCCGACAGGTGGCTGAGCCGATTCAAGAGCGATGACAGGCTCTGGAAAGAAATCATACCGGTTGCCTTTCATGTCGATTACTGGAATTACATAGGCTGGGAAGATCGCTTTTCATCTGCTGCCTACAGCAACAGGCAACGCCGTTATGCCAGCAGCAAGGGACTGCGAACAGTCTATACCCCCGGTTTTCTGCTGAATGGTAATGAGTGGCGTTCGTTTTTCGGGCCCAGAAAGCTGTCTCTGGATAACGGTGCGGGTGCGGGCGTGCTTGCTGCTGAAGTCAATGATCAAAATATTCATGTCTCCTACCAGCACAGGCAGGCGAACGACTACATCATCAATATTGCCGTCCTGGGATTTGATCTGGAAACAGAAATCAATGCCGGTGAGAACCGGGGTAAAACACTGACCCATGATTTCACAGTGCTGGGTTTTTCTACACAGCGCATGACAATGGCTGACACTGGCTATGAAACCAGTACGGTATTACCCAGCTGGTCTGTCCCGGCACCGCGCATGGCTGTTGCCGTCTGGATCAGTCTGCCGGGTGATCAGACGCCGTTACAGGCAACGGGAGGATGGCTTGAGGGAATCAAGGACATGAAAAAAGCCCGGTATTGACCGGGCTCTTTCAGGCATTTCGGGATCAAAAAAGTCCGGAAATATTGCCATTGGCGTCAACGTCTATCTTTTCTGCTGCCGGGACCTTGGGCAAGCCAGGCATGGTCATCATGTTACCAGCGATGGCAACAATAAAGCCGGCACCACTCGCAAGACGCACTTCACTGATTTCGACGGTATGGCCGGTCGGCGCACCCCGGGTTGCCGGATCGGTCGTCAATGACATCTGCGTTTTGGCCATACACACGGGCAGATCACCATAGTCCTTGTTCAAGGTCTCAAGTTCTGCCTTAACCTTGGGCGGAGCAGTGACTTCACCAGCACCGTAAATCTTGGTGGCAATGGCTTCAATTTTTTCCCAGAGTGACATTTTGTCTTCGTAAACATATTTGTGTTTGCCGGGTTTGTTATCGACGATATCAATAACTGTTTTCGCCAGTTCCTCGGCGCCGGCACCACCCTCGGCCCAGTGCTTGGAAACGACACACATGCCACCGGCACTTTCAACTTTTGACTTAAGCATCTCAACCTCGGCATCGGTGTCATGCAGGAAGTGATTGATACAGACAACACAGGGCAGGCCATAATGTTCCTGGATGTTACTCATGTGTTTTTCCAGATTCACCATGCCTTTTTTCAGGGCATCGAGATTTTCCGAATTCAGGTCTTCCTTGTTGACACCACCGTGGTATTTCAGCGCCCGGACAGTTGCCACCAGCACGACGGCATTTGGCTTCAGTCCGGCCTTGCGACATTTGATATCAATGAATTTTTCTGCGCCCAGATCAGCACCAAAGCCAGCTTCAGTAATGACATAGTCGGCGAGTTTCAGGGCAGTCTGGGTGGCTGTGACGCTGTTACAACCATGGGCAATATTGGCAAATGGTCCACCATGAATGAAGGCCAGGTTGTTTTCCAGGGTCTGGACCAGGTTGGGCTTGATCGCATCTTTCAACAGCGCTGACATGGCGCCATGGGCATTGATGTCCCTGGCGTGCACTGGTTTCCTGTCGCCGCGCGTATAGCCAATGACAATATTACCCAGTCGTTCCTTCAGGTCAGACAAAGAAGTAGCCAGGCAAAAGATGGCCATCACTTCAGAGGCCACCGTGATATCAAAGCCGTCTTCGCGGGGGAAACCGTTGGCGGTTCCACCGAGGGCAATCACGATCTTTCTCAGCGCCCGGTCATTCATATCCACCACCCGTTTCCAGGCGATCAGGCGTGGGTCAATGTTCAGGGCATTACCGTGATTGATATGATTATCTACCATGGCTGACAGCAGGTTATGGGCCGCACCAATGGCATGAAAATCACCGGTAAAATGCAGATTGATGTCTTCCATGGGCACAACTTGCGCATAACCGCCGCCCGCAGCACCCCCTTTGACACCGAAACAGGGACCTAATGAGGGTTCACGCAGGCATATTAATGTCTTTTTACCGAGACGGTTCATGGCATCGCCCAGACCCACAGTGGTTGTGGTTTTGCCTTCACCTGCCGGTGTCGGGCTGATGGCAGTGGTCAGAATAAGTTTACCGTCCGGCTTGTCCTTGAGACTGTCGATATAATCCAGAGACAATTTGGCCTTGAAGTGGCCGTAGGGTTCCAGGTGTTCGCTTGAAATACCATATTGTTCCTTGGCGAGTTCTATGATGTATTTTTTGTCCGCTTTCTGGGCAATCTCGATGTCAGACATGCCGGTGTCTCCTCAATTAGGTTTCTATAATTTTGTATGTCATTATTGTGAAGGAATGGTTGTCCTGGCGCTGCGTTATGATTATTTTTTATGATCAAACCTGAGTTGGCCCGGAAACATAGTTTAACTTGTTGGGCTGTGATAGTTCCACTCTACCGGTCTTATCATCTCCAAACAGGGTTTTATGATATCAAAATCCCGCTATATCCGTGGGCTTCTGGAGCATCATTACCAGCAACTTGCCGGGTACCCGCGGTACCATGCTGCTGGCAGTTCTAGGCCTCCTCAGCGGGGTCACGGTGGCAGTCGTCGTTGTCACATTCCGGATCTGTATCGAGACACTGCAATCCGGGTTTCTGCCCCTTTCAGATCCTGAAAATTACGAGGGCCTCAGCGTCCCCGGCCGCTTTTTGCTGGCTGCCGCCGGCGGTCTGTTGCTGGGAGCATTGTTTTTTCTGCTTGCGCGCAAGGACCACTGCCGAGTCGGTGTGGTGCATGTGCTGGAACGCCTGTCCTACAACGAAGGTAATTTGCCCCTGAAGAATGCCCTGGTGCAATACCTGGGTGGTGTGATTGCGATTGTCACGGGACAATCGGTCGGACGGGAAGGACCCAGTATTCACCTGGGCGCAGCAACCGGAAGTATCCTGGGCCAGCAAATGGGATTGCCGAATAACAGCATCCGGACATTGGTCGCCTGCGGTTCAGCTGGTGCCATCGCCGCCTCTTTCAATACCCCGCTCGCCGGCGTGATATTCGCCATGGAAGTTATCATGATGGAATATACCATTACTGGTTTTGCCCCGGTCATCCTCGCTGCTGTCAGCGCTACGGCCATTAACCGCCTGGTATTTGGCAGCGATATCATTTTCCTGGTGCCACCCCTGCAACTTGCTCTCTCTGGGAACTGCCGGTCATCCTGTTAATGGGTGTGGCAATTGGTGGAATTGCTGCCCTGTTTATCAGACTGCTGCGCTGGGTCACCACAAGAAGTGAAACTTTACCTGTCTGGTCGCGCATGGCCTTAGCGGGAACAGGCGTCGGTATTATTGCCATTTCTGTCCCGGAAGTGATGGGCATTGGTTATGAGACTGTGAATCAGGCCTTGTTGGGCCATATCGCCATAGGCCTCCTGCTCTCTATATTGGTGGCCAAGTTGCTGGCGACTGCACTCTGTGTCGGCATGGGTATACCGGCTGGACTGATTGGCCCGGTGTTTTTTATGGGCGCCATCATCGGCAGTCTGACGGGCCTGGTGCTGGCACTGGTGAATCCGGCTTTATCGCATCCTGGTCTCTATGCCATGCTGGGGATGGGGGCAATGATGGGAGCCACCCTGCACGCCCCCCTCGCGGCATTACTGGCCTTACTGGAATTAACTGGTAATCAGAATATTATTTTCCCGGGTATGCTTGCCGTGGTATCAGCGAGCCTGGCCACCCGTGAAATTTTTGGCGAGGATTCTATCTTCCTGTCTCAAATGCGGCAGCTAGGTCTGGATTACAGGAATGATCCGGTGGCACAGTCCCTGAGGCGACTCGGTGTCACGGCCGCAATGAATCCGAGTTTTGCCTTTGTGCAGCCAGAGATAACACCAGAGCTGGCAAAACAGATTCTCTCCAATAACCCCCAGTGGCTGGTGATTAAACGTGAGGAAGGCCATCAACTCATGCCGGCTACTGATTTGGCCCGGGCGCTGGAAGGTGATGCGGAGGCAAATATCAATGTCCTTGAAATTCCCTCTAAACGAAAACAACTGGCCCCGGTTGACCGCCGGTCCTCGCTGCAACAGGCCATCGTAATGCTGGATGAATCAGATGCTGAAGCACTTTATGTCATCACTCCCATGGGGTCATCAGCGGACAAAATTCACGGTGTACTCACCTACGAAGACATCGAGAAACATTATCGGGCAAGGTAAGGCTTGAATTAGTCCGGTTCGGTCAATGGCGGCAAGCTTGGCCTGTGCAAGGTAATTGATCCGGCGATGATGACCAGAGTTGCACCTATCAGGGTATAGCTATCGAGGATCTCGCGCCAGAATATCCAGCCATACACTGCGGCAAATACCACCGTCATGTATGTGAAGGGTCCGATCTGGGCCGCTGGTGCCTGGCTGTAGCTGTAAGTCAGCAAAAGCTGTCCAAAACACGCACACAACCCAGCCAGGGCCATCACCATCAACGCTGTAAGCGGCGGAGTCTGCCACGCCCAGATCAGGGGCAAGGCGGAGACGAGTGTACTGACAGTTGTAAAATAAAAGACAATGCGTATGGTTGGCTCGGTCCGGGAAAGGTCCCTGATGGTGACCATGGCCAGAGCTGCGAAGAAGGCCGATAACAATCCCACGAAAGCAGCCGGATTCGGTACATTTCCCAGTGGCCTGAGTATAAAACAGATACCAATAAAGCCCAGGAAGATGGCGAAGACCAGTTTCCCGGAGGGCCTTTCCCTGAGCCAGACCAGCGCGATCAATGCAATGAAAAAGGGTGATGAATAATTCAGCAACACGGCCTCAGCCAGATCCAGGTGGGCAATTGCATAGAAGAAACAGTACATGGCGCTCAGGCCGGAAAGAGAGCGAAGCAAGTGCGACGCCAGACGACGGGTTTTCATGTGAGCTATCCCTTTGCTCAAGATCCAGGGCATCAGAAACAGTAGGCCGAAAATATTTCTGAGAAACACATTCATCTCATTTGGCAGGTATGTGGATGCATAACGAACCCCGGCGCTCATGGAGGCAAACATGAGAGAAGCCAGGATGGCGCAATAGGCAGCACGAATCAGATGCTGTGATTGCATGGATTAATCCGGAATTAAAAGATAAATATGAACTAGTCGGGTACGGACCGGAACATGACCAAGATCATGATTTTCCAGCCGCGCGTATGATGACAGGAATTCTGGGTATCGTCATCCCGGGTAATATAAATAATCCCGGGAATTCCCGGTTTTTGCGGGCTTACTGGCCTAGTGAATCCGGGCGAATTCTGATAGCATCATTTTCCTGATATGAAGTCGCCCTTAGCTCTTGAATCCATCCAGAGCGGCTCTCCCGAGCTGATGGGGCAACTCCCTCCGAATTCCACACTATTAAGATGACTGGGCCCATGACTCATTTTGTGTTTATTACTGGTGGTGTAGTTTCTTCCCTGGGTAAGGGAATTGCGTCTGCATCATTGGCCTCGATTCTTGAAGCGAGAGGCATCAAGGTAACCCTGATGAAACTTGATCCATACATTAATGTTGATCCCGGCACAATGAGTCCTTTCCAGCACGGCGAGGTTTATGTTACCGAAGACGGGGCAGAGACTGATCTGGACCTTGGGCACTATGAGCGATTCGTGCGCACTACCATGGGCAGGGCTAACAATTACACGGCAGGCAGGATTTACCTGAATGTTATCCAGAAAGAACGGCGCGGAGATTATCTCGGCGGCACGGTACAGGTTATTCCCCATATTACCGATGAGATCAAACGCTGCATCATTGAAGGTGCGGGTGATGCCGAAATCGCTATGGTCGAGATCGGGGGTACAGTTGGCGATATCGAATCACAGCCTTTCCTCGAGGCCATCCGTCAGATGCGCATTGAATTAGGCAGTGAGAGGACATTGTTCATTCACTTGACGCTTGTTCCTTTCATTGCGGCTGTGGGTGAAATCAAAACCAAACCGACACAACATTCCGTTAAAGAATTACGGTCCATAGGTATCCAGCCTGACATTCTCATGTGTCGCACTGAATCACCCTTGCCGGAAAACGAACGCAAGAAAATGGCCCTGTTTACCAACGTGGAAGAATCGGCCATTATCTCTGCAGTCGATGTGGGCAACCTGTATCGCATACCACGCCTGCTGAATGAACAGGGACTGGATGATATTGTCTTGAAAAAATTTGGTATGGATTTGCCACCGGCAGACTTTACGGAATGGGACAGGGTTGTTGAAGCCATTGAAAATCCCAAGCGTGAAATCAATATTGCCATGGTTGGCAAGTACATTGATCTTGCCGATTCCTACAAGTCACTCACAGAAGCCATTAAGCATGCCGGCATACATACACTTACCCGCGTCAACATTACCTATATTGATTCAGAAAATATTGAACAATCCGGTACTGACTGTCTGGAAAACATGCATGCCATACTCGTACCCGGTGGATTTGGTAATCGTGGCATTGAAGGCAAGATCATGGCCGTCCAGTATGCCAGAGAGCACCAGGTCCCCTATCTTGGAATCTGCCTGGGGATGCAGGTGGCTGTTATTGAGTTTGCCCGTCACGTCGCCGGACTCGAAGAGGCGAACAGTACCGAGTTTGATCCGAAAGCCAAATACCCCGTGATTGCACTGATTACGGAGTGGCAGGAAAGCGACGGTCACCTGGAACAAAGGGACGAGCATTCCGATCTGGGCGGCACCATGCGTCTGGGTGGTCAGCAATGCCGCTTGATCGAAGGTTCCAAGGTAAAAGAACTCTATGAAAAAGACGTTATTGTGGAGCGTCATCGTCATCGTTATGAGTTTAATAATGTCTACCTTGAAAAGCTGACATCAGCAGGCCTGAAAATTGCCGGGAGATCCGCAGATGACAAGTTAGTGGAGATCATCGAAATCCCGGACCATCCCTGGTTTATTGCCTGCCAGTTCCATCCCGAGTTCACATCCAATCCGCGTGACGGACATCCCCTGTTTTCAGGTTTCATAAGGGCTGCCAACAAATACAAGGAAAGTGAGGCCAAGGAAAAAATCAATGCAGTTGTGTAATTTTGAAGTCGGAGATGATCAGCCGCTGTTTCTGATTGCTGGTCCCTGTGTCGTTGAAAGCGAAGCCATGGCAATGGATACCGCAGGAACACTGAAAGAGCTGACCGGGAAACTGGGAATTCCTTTCATATACAAGTCATCCTACGACAAGGCCAACCGTACCTCGCATGAAAGTTACCGCGGACCCGGCGTCGAGAAGGGTCTGGACATACTGGCAAAGGTCAAAAAGGAAATCCAGGTCCCAGTGCTGACAGACGTTCACGAAGATTCGCCACTGGAGGAGATTGCCGGCGTGGTGGATGTCATGCAGACGCCGGCATTTCTTTGCCGCCAGACCAATTTTATTCAGAATGTTGCCCGCCAGGGGCTTCCTGTCAATATCAAGAAAGGCCAGTTTCTCGCGCCCTGGGATATGCAGAATGTCGTGGACAAGGCTCGGGCCACAGGCAATGACCAGATCATGGTTTGTGAACGCGGGACCAGCTTCGGCTACAATTATCTGGTAAGTGACATGCGATCCCTTGTTGTGATGAGGGAAACCGGTTGTCCCGTGGTGTTTGATGCGACTCACTCAGTACAGATGCCGGGCGGGCAAGGCAGCAAATCCGGTGGTCAGCGTGAGTTTGTGCCGACACTTGCTCGTGCGGCTGTTGCTGTTGGAATTTCTGGCCTGTTTATGGAAACGCATCCGGATCCGGATAAGGCATTAAGTGATGGTCCTAATTCCTGGCCCATGGGGAAAATGGCTGAGTTGCTTGAGATACTCAAGGAAATGGACCAACTGGCTAAACGCAATTAGTCCGAGACAAAATTACAATAAAGAAGGAAATCACTCGTGTCTGCTATAGAAAAAGTCCGTGCGAGAGAAGTAATCGATTCCCGGGGCAATCCGACGATTGAGGCAGAAGTGTATACTGAAAGCGGTGTCATGGGTTCGGCAATGGTACCATCAGGCGCTTCCACCGGTGCCCGTGAGGCCCTTGAACTCAGGGATGGGGATGCGTCACGTTACAAGGGGAAGGGTGTTCTCAAGGCAATCAAAAATATTCACGAAAAAATACTGCCCTCCATTCGTGGTCGCGATGTAACAGATCAGGCAGGTGTCGACCAACACATGATTGAACTTGATGGTACTGCCAACAAGGAACATCTTGGTGCCAATGCCATGCTGGCTGTTTCCATGGCCACAGCCCATGCTGCTGCCAATGAAGAAGGCGTGCCACTTTACCAGTATCTGGGTGGCGATGGGCCATTTCAGATGCCGGTGCCCATGATGAATATTCTTAATGGTGGCGCTCACGCCGATAACAGCGTGGACATGCAGGAATTCATGATACTCCCGGTCAGTGCTTCCAGTCTTCATGAGGCCGTACGCTATGGTGCCGAGGTGTTTCATTCCCTGAAATCAGTTCTTGCTAACAGGGGGATGGCGACAACCGTCGGTGATGAGGGCGGATTTGCGCCGAATCTTTCTTCCAACGAACAGGCAATTGAAGTCATTCTTGAAGCTATAGATAGAGCCGGTTATTCCGCAGGTGAGGATATAATGCTGGGACTCGATGTTGCCAGTTCAGAATTTTACAATGATGGTTGTTATACATTGGCATCAGAAAACAAGGATCTGTCTTCTGAAGAATTTATTGAATATCTTGAGCCATGGTTTAACAAATATCCGATCATAACTATGGAAGACGGTATGGCTGAAGACGACTGGGATGGTTGGAAGAAACTGACAGATAAACTGGGTAAATCTGTACAGCTTGTGGGTGATGATCTGTTTGTTACCAATACACATATTTTACAGGAAGGAATAGATAAGGGTATTGGAAATTCCATTTTAATAAAGGTTAATCAGATTGGCACACTTACTGAAACGCTTGCGGCTATCAATATGGCAAAGAAAGCCGGCTATACTGCAGTGATCTCACATCGCTCCGGTGAAACGGAGGACACGACTATAGCTGATCTCGCAGTTGCTACTTCTGCCGGCCAGATAAAGACAGGTTCACTCTCACGTTCAGACAGGGTTGCCAAATATAATCGTTTGATAAAAATCGAGGACCAGCTTGGAGAAAAAGCCAGTTACCCCGGAATGAAGGCGTTCTATAATATCAGTTAACTGGGCGATAAGCGGTCATGAAATTTATATCATTACTATTATTAATAACCCTGGTGATGCTTCAATACCGGCTTTGGATCGGACATGGGAGCCTGACCTATGTTCATCACCTGGAAGCTGAAAAGGAAGCACAAATCAGGGAGAATCAGTCCCTGCTGGATCGAAACCTGTCCCTTTCCGCAGAAGTTAAAGATCTGAAACATGGTTATTCGGCTATTGAAGAGCGTGCACGCAGTGAAATGGGCATGATCAAAAATGACGAAACCTTCTATCAGGTCGTTCGTCAGCCTCAACACCAGCCGGAATAACTCCGGTCATGAGTAATACTGAGCGCTACTGGGCAGTCATTCCTGCTGCCGGAGCGGGGAAACGAATGCAGTCTGATATCCCGAAACAGTACCTTCAAATCAACGGCAAACCGATCATTGAATACACACTGGAAGTGTTTACCAAACATCCGGATATAGAAGCAGTTATCGTTGCAATTTCAGACACTGATGAATACTGGAATGAACTGCCTGTATCAAGACATCCCAAGGTAAAAACGACAGAGGGCGGTATTGAACGTTGTCATTCTGTAATGAATTGCCTGGATTATCTCAGTGACATAGCCGATGAAAGTGACTGGGTTCTGGTGCATGATGCAGCAAGGCCCTGTCTCAAAAGTACGGATATCGATAAGTTGATCAATAATGTCTCCGCTACTGATGGTGGTCTGTTGGCCTTGCCGGTGCGGGATACAATGAAGCGTTCAAATGACAGACATGTCAGTGAAACAGTCAGTCGAGAGGGGCTCTGGCATGCACTGACACCACAAATGTTCCGTTTGCATAACTTGCAACTGGCCTTGAAGGCAGTGATTGATTCAGGGGAACTGGTAACTGATGAATCATTGGCGATGGAAAGGGCGGGGTACAGGCCACTGCTCGTGGAAGGGCGTCCGGACAATATCAAGGTAACTCATAATGTAGACCTGTATCTGGCAACTCTTTATTTAACGTCTTAGGAATTATTTATGCGAATCGGACACGGTTATGACGCACATACCTTTATAGAAGGCAGACCTCTAATTCTAGGTGGTGTTTCAATTCCGCATAGCCACGGCCTTGCGGCACATTCTGACGGGGATGCAGTTATCCATGCACTTTGTGATGCCTTGCTCGGTGCAGCAGCGTTAGGAGATATCGGTACTTACTTTCCTGATACCAGTAGTGAGTTTGAAAACATCGATAGCCGTATACTTTTACGCAAAGTGACCAAACTGCTTAGTGACAAAAAGCTTGCTTTGGTTAATGCAGACATAACAATCCTGGCACAGTCACCAAAGATGGCACCACATATAAAAACCATGTGTGAAAACCTCGCGGAAGACCTGGGAACAGACATGGAGAATATCAATATCAAGGCCACTACAACCGAGGGAATGGGATTTATCGGCAGAAGTGAAGGTATCGCCGTTCATGCCGTCACCCTTTTGGGTTAATACCCACCTACTCTAGTCATGAGTACAAATAGGCAAAAAACACCATTTTTATAAATGCCAACTGGTTCCGTCTTTATTCTTTAATATCTTGAAAAAAAACGAAACCTCAAAAAACCACATCATCTGTAAAGGTTAAAATAGTCATACACTATATGGTGTATGACCTTTTAGGGTATCAATCTCTCTGCATTAAGTACTTCATTTAGATGATAGTACTGGTATAGACTTTATTTGTCTGTATCAAAAACGAACACCTATAAAAATACATAATGGATACTGAAAATGGAGAGAGAGCGATGAAAAATACTAATTATGCAAATATTAAAACAATAGCTAATTTCAAACAAATCGAGGTAGAAGTAGACAAGCAACACGGGGTCATATGGGTCTATCAGAAACCTTCTCCCCGTCCATGTTTTAATCCTGATCTCATAGCAGAAGTACGCGAGGTACAAAAAACGCTCGAGCGTTTCAACGGTAAATATCCCTTTGAAGGTGAACTGGTTCCAATCAAGTACCATGTCCTGGATTCAAATATACAGGACATCTTCAGTATGGGAGGCGATCTGTCATTGTTCAGGGAATGCATTATAAAGAAGGACAAGGCACGTTTACTGCAATATGCAAAAACCTGTATTGACGTGATTCATGACTTTATTGTCGGCTTCAGATTACCAATCACAACCATTTCACTGGTACGGGGTGATGCCCTGGGAGGTGGTTTTGAAGTCGCGATGTCAAGTAACGTTGTTATTGCTGAAAAGGGTTCTTCTTTGGGATTTCCGGAGATCCTTTTCAATATCTTCCCGGGCATGGGTGGGTATCATTTGCTGCTACAGAGATTAAGCCCGAGCCAGGTAGAGAAAATGATGTTAAATGGCCGCGTCTACAGTGCTGAGGAATTGTATGACATGGGCGTTATCGATCACCTTGCTGAGAAAGGCAAAGGACGGGAAGAGGTCTATTCCTATATCGAAAAGGCGAACAAATATGAGAATGGTCACCGTGCGATGCAGTGGGTCAAGCAAAAGGTTAATCCGATCACCTATGATGATTTGTGGGAAGTCTGTTCCTACTGGGTTGATATTGCCATGCAGATATCGGACAGGGACCTGCGCCTGATGGACCGCCTGGTCAAGGCCCAGAACCGCAAGGTAGCTACAGAATCAGCGCAAGTTGCACTGAGCAAAGCAGTTTAGGCAGTCTGAAGTACCATTAATATTTGATAATTAGTAATTAAGAAAGAGGGGTTATCGTTATTTATTTCCAGGGATTTGGAAATAGATAACCCTTCTGGTCTTTTTTGAATATTAATGTGTCAGGCGCGGCATCTGCCGGAAACAAACGTAATTGTAACTGGTAATTACAGTGCTCTTGAATGATGTTTGGCGATGTAATCGTTAAGTGCGTTCTCTGTTTTTGAAAACACGTTTCTGAGTTCCGTAATATGACTGGAGATATCATCCAGATTGGTGTAAATCCTGATATCATTGATCATCTTGGCCATGTCACCCAGTTTGACTGCCCCGATACTGTAGGCACCACCCTTGATCGTATGAGTATTTTTCTCTATTAGAGAGACATCTTTCTTTTTAAGTGTTTTCTCAATTTCCTGTATTCGCTCATTCGTCTGCGTTATAAATCCGCCCACCAGGTCCGGAATAAATCCTGGATCACTGCTCATGTCTGAAAGCTTGTTTAGCAGTTCCATATCAAGCATGGGTTCTGTATCTGCATCTTCAATATCGTCATTACCAGTATTTACATTATCGCTTTTCGATGATTCAGCCACAGTAGAAATGGTATAAAGTAACTTGTCTGATTCAATGGGTTTGGTCAGGTAGGCATCGACCCCGGCATCATTTGAGGAATTGATAGCATCAGTCGTTGCGTCTGCGGTCAACATGATTACCGGAATCTTCCTGTCCGTATACATGAAACGCAGAATCTTGGTTGTTTCAATACCGTCCATTTCAGGCATATGCATGTCAAGAATGATCAGGTCATATGGTGCGGATTCGTAGGCATCAAGCACTTGCTCACCATTATCCACCAGATGAACCTTATGGCCTGCATATTCCAGTATGGTCTTGATAACTTTCTGGTTGGTTTTATTATCCTCGCCAACCAGGATGTTGAGTCTGTTCTGGTTGATGTCCCGCTGGTAATCGGCAAGGCGAGTGATTTTTTCAGACTGGACCCTGGAAATTGCAGTAGCATGCAGGGTATTGAAGAGCATGCTCTTTTGTATCGGTGTATTCAGTACGCAAAAATAACCGGATTTGATGATTTTTGCCTGTGGTATCCGGTTTTTGATACTGCTTATAAGTACCAGGTTGGTCAGGAGATTTAGATTATCCCGCTTCAGCGCATTAATAAATGTAATCGGGTCGGAATCGAGGGAATTATCATCAATCAGTGCCACTTGGTAGGGTAAATTATTATTCCTTGCCTGCTCAAACAGGGCTTTTGCCTCTGAAGTATTGCCCGCATGATCCCATTCGAACTGCCAGTCGCTAAGGAGTTTAGGAAGAATATGGAAGCGGTTATTATCACTGGTCAATAACAGTATGCGTGAACTGATAATATCATCGCTGATTAACTGATCATCTTCATCCTGATGGGCAAGTGTCAGTTCGAACCAGAAATTACTTCCGTGTCCATATTTACTGTTAACCCCGATTTTACCTCCCATTAATTCCACCAGGCTGCGCGAGATGGAAGTCCCGAGCCCGGTGCCGCCAAATCTCCGTGAAATAGTCTGGTTGGCCTGGGTAAAGGTATCAAAAATTCTGGCTTTTTCTTCTTCCGTCAAGCCTATACCGGTATCGATAACCTCGAACCGGATGGTGGAAGTATCAGGGCTACGGGCAACGCAACTGACATTGAGTTCCACATGGCCTTCTTCTGTAAATTTAATCGCATTGCCGATAAGATTGATCAATACCTGGCGGATATGGGTGCTGTCACCCCTGACCCGGTAAGGCACATCAGGATCCACATGAAATCTGGTTTCAAGGCCTTTTTCTCTGGCCTGCATATAGAGGATCTTCATGGTGGAATCGAGGAATTCATACAGGTCAAAATCGCCGATTTCACTAGTGATTTTGCCTGCCTCGATCTTCGAGAAATCAAGTACATCCTCAATCACAGACAACAGTGTTTTTGTTGATGATTGAATAGTATTGATGTAATCAGATTGTTCCTTGGTTGGATGAGTGGTAGCCAGGATTTCACTCATGCCTATAACACCATTCAGAGGGGTTCTGATTTCGTGGCTCATGCTCGCCAGGAACTGGCTCTTGGCCTCGTTGGCGTTATCGGCCTGTTTCACAGCGTGTTGTAATCTTTTAACCAGCGTAGCTGCATAGAGTGGCAAGGCAATCAGGGCAAAGATAATGCTGTAGCCGAGAAATCTTTCTTTTTCTTCGAGCCAGAATGGATTGAAATAGAGTACGAAAGAAAAGCCAATGATGTTCAAAGCCTGGTTTAAGAAAAGGTATTTATTTCCGTAGCGGAAACCATTACCAAAGTTTGTCCAGAGATATATAACGAACAATGGAAGTAACGCTGGTCCGGATACGGCCAAGGCATAAGATGTCGTCGAAACATCGGATAGTATTCCGATAATGCGTCGTGGATGGTTGGTGCCCGGACTGATGATGATCCAGGCGATCAGTGCCATGCAATAGGGAATGGCAATGATATACATATAGACGACATGCCATGGCGCGAGATCAAAGACAGCACAAACCAGTGTATAGATAACAAGGATGGAACAACTGATCAGGCGTATGGTTGCCTGTTCGAGCTCGTTTTTATATTTTTTGTCGGCCAGTTTTTTTCTGATTTTATGCATTAATCCGTCCTGGCCCGGTTTGTTCTGAGCAGTACATACACTGCACCCGTACCACCATCGCTTTTCCTGCTTGAACAGAAGGCAAGTACATCCGGATGCTGACTCAACCAGTCAAAGGCCTTGTTCTTGATTACCGGTCGGCCTGTATCTGAACCCTTGCCCTTACCATGAATAATCAACAGGTGGCGACGGTTTTGAATTCTGGATACCTCGAGAAAGCGCTCGAGTGTGCGGAAAGCTTCGTTGGCTGTCATGCCATGCAGATCCAGAGAGCCTTCTATGGGGAACTGGCCACGCCTGAGTTTCGACAGAACCCTGTTCTGGATGCCCGGCTTTTTGAAACTGAGAAAATCGCCGGCCAAGTAGTGGCCGGTCTCAGCCCCGGCCGGTTGTCCCGGGGATGATTTTGTGGAACTTTGGGAGGGCGAAACAGGCCGATCCTGGGTACGTACGGTATTTTTAAAAAAGACCGTATTTTGCCTGATTTTTCTTATGTCGCCGACGCTTTCCCTGAAAAGTTCTTTATCAGCGTCGCTTATATTATTGTTTTCCATGGAATTTTATTTCTGCCTTAGACAACAGTTAAGTGTATACCAGCTTCCGGGCGTTGTCAGGTCAGGGATAGATTAACAATCAGCTGTGCCCGGCAGGTAGGTGAAGTGAAGCCTATTTCACAGAGGCAGATAACAGGTTTGTCTTTATTCAAGCCAGAGTCTGGCATTGTGAAAGATTTGCATCCACGGGCTTTCCTCTTCATGCCACTCGTCGGGTAACCAGGAAAACTGTTTGCCCAGGAATACCCGCTCCGGGTGGGGCATCATGATGGTGAAACGGCCATCGGTGTTGGTAAATCCAGTCAGGCCTTCTGCCGATCCGTTTGGATTGGCTGGATACAACTCCGCCGGTTCACCGTAATTATTTATGAATCTCAGACATGGGTTCACCTTGTTCCTGTCGGTCCCTTTCCTGAATACAGCCCGTCCCTCACCATGTGCGACCACGATAGGCAGGCGGATGCCCTGCATGCCTGTGAACAGAATGGAAGGTGATTCCATTACTTCAGCCATGACCAGCCGTGATTCGAACTGTTCAGACAGGTTGCGTTTAAATTCCGGCCAATGCGCCGTCCCGGGAATTAACTCCTGCAAACGCGAAAGCATCTGGCAACCATTGCAAACACCGAGTCCGAAGGTATCCGTTCTTGAGAAAAAACGCTCGAATAACTCCCGGATGGACTCATTAAAAAGAATTGATTTACCCCAACCACCACCGGCTCCCAGAACATCGCCATAGGAAAAACCACCGCAAGCCGCAATCCCATGGTAAGTGTCCAGGTTGACATTACCTTGAAAAATATCATTCATGTGAACGTCTACAGCGGTAAAACCGGCACGGGTAAACGCTGCTGCCATTTCAATATGTCCGTTTACACCCTGTTCACGCAATATGGCAACTAGGGGTCTTGTCCCCGTGATCGTGGTTTTCCTTAAACTGAATGAAGAGCCAACATCAATGAACACTCCCGGATCATTTTCATCCAGTAATTGATTAAACTCCTGTTCGGCACAGACCGGGTTATCACGCAATGATTGCAGTCTGTAACTGGTTTCTGACCAGAGCCGATGCAATTGATGAATATTTTCCGAGAAAAGTAACTTGCCACCAGAGTGTATATTTATATTTTTATTATCGGCAAACGTAGCAATTTCATGCACAGCGCCAGCGAGTCCCTCGCTCTCGGCAAAGATTCTTTTAATACCCGCCACATCATTACGGCGGACTTGTATTACGCAACCGGCTTCTTCTGCAAACAGGATCGGTAGAATTTCTTCACCCAGCCCATCCAGGTGGATGTCCAGTCCGATCCTGGAGGCAAACGCCATCTCCGCCAGGGTCACAAACAGACCACCATCAGAACGATCATGATAAGCAAGTAGCACACCCATCTCGTTCAGAATCTGGATAGTGCGAAATATCAATTTCAAATCAGCAGCGGATTCAATATCCGGGGTATTGTCACCAATAGCATTATAGACCTGGGCAAGTGCACTCCCGCCCAGACGGTTTCTGCCTGATCCCAGATCAATCAATAACAGCACAGTGTCGGTTTCGTTTCTGTCCAGACAAGGTGTCAGGCTTTGCCGGACATCGGCAACAGGAGCGAAAGCGGAAATTACCAATGAAAGCGGAGCAGTTACCTGTTTCTTGTCATTGCCCTCCTGCCAGATGGTATTCATGGACAGGGAATCCTTGCCGACCGGGATACAGATACCGAGTGACTGGCAAAATTCACTGACCGCGGTCACGGTTTCATAAAGCCTTATGTCTTCATCGCCCACACCACAAGCGGCCATCCAGTTAGCGGAAAACACAACGTCCCCCAGGTTTAGTATTCGTGCGGCAGCAATGTTGGTAATTGCCTCGGCGATGGCCATGCGACCGGCGGCCGGGGAATCGATCAATGCCACAGGTGATCGCTCGCCCATCGCCATGGCTTCACCGACATAGTCCTCTATACCCCCCGCAGTGACTGCACAGTCTGCGACGGGGGTTTGCCAGGGACCAACCATCTGGTCCCGCACGACCAGCCCGGAGACACTACGGTCACCGATGGTGATCAGAAAACGTTTGTCGGCCACCGTGGGCAATCGCAGTACCCTCTGGATGGCATCCTTCAGATCAATCGATGTGGTATCAAAGGTCTGATAACGCTGCCTGGATTTATTCGCACTACGCTGCATGCGCGGTAACTTGCCAAGCAGGACCGCCATCGGCATATCAATCGGCTTGTTGTTGAACAGGCCGTCCTTCAGTACCAGTTGGTTGTCACGGGTTGCTTCTCCAAGCACGGCTACTGGCGCGCGTTCGCGCTCACAGAGGTGCATGAAGTGTGGCAGGTCTCTATCAAGGATAGCCAGCACATAGCGTTCCTGCGCTTCGTTACACCATATCTCCATTGGCGACATGCCGGGTTCGGCATTGGGAATCTTGCGCAGGTCAAAGCTGGCCCCGCGTTGACTGGCACTGACCAGTTCCGGCAAAGCATTAGAGAGGCCGCCTGCGCCGACATCGTGGATAGAGAGGATGGGATTGGCATCTCCCAATGCCCAGCAGGCATCTATGACTTCCTGGCAGCGGCGTTGTACTTCCGGATTATCACGTTGTACCGAGGCATAATCCAGCGCCGCATCACTTTGTCCGGAATCCATGGATGATGCCGCACCGCCGCCGAGGCCGATTAACATGGCCGGTCCGCCGAGAACAACCAGTTTTGCGCCAGGGGGAATGCCCAGCTTGTGAATATGTGTATTCCGGATCATGCCATAACCCCCAGCCAGCATGATCGGTTTATGGTAGCCACGTACCAGGCCATTATGATCGGACTGCTCATAGGATCGGAAATAACCACACAGGGCAGGGCGCCCAAACTCATTGTTAAATGAGGCACCACCGATCGGCCCCTCGATCATGATATCCAGTGCGGAGACAATCCGGTCCGGCTTGCCGTATTCCTGTTCCCAGGGTTGCCTGAATCCGGGGATAATCAGATTGGAAACGTTAAACCCTGTCAGACCTGCCTTGGGTTTGGCACCGCGACCCGTGGCCGATTCATCACGGATTTCACCACCGGAACCGGTAGCTGCCCCGGGGTAGGGAGATATTGCCGTGGGATGATTATGCGTCTCCACCTTCATGAGGATATGTACATCCTCATTTGATTTTTTATAGCAGTGATCAGCAGGGTCGGGGAAAAAACGTTGAGCCTGGTACCCGGTTGTCACTGCGGCATTATCTACATAAGCAGATTTAACCTGACCAGGATTAACCTGGTGGGTCTTGCGGATCATGTCGAACAATGACAGCGGCATAAGCTGGTTGTCTATGGTCCATTCAGCATTAAATATTTTGTGACGGCAATGTTCCGAATTGGCCTGGGCAAACATCATCAGTTCCACGTCGGTCGGGTTTCTTCCCAGTTGGTTGAAATTATCAAACAGGTAATCGATCTCTTGGGCCGTGAGGGCCAGACCCATTTCATGGTTGGCTACGAGCAATGCCTCCCGATCTCCATTCATGATATCTATTTCTTTCAACATGGAGGGCTCCGCATGACTGAACAAGGCATGTGTTTCTTCAGGACTCCGAAGTACAGTTTCGGTCATGCGGTCATGAATTAATTTCACTATTCGATCAAGCTTGTCGTAATCCAGCTTGATATTCTCATGGGGTAATGTGAGCAGCCAGACCATACCGCGTTCAACCCGGACAACTTTATTTAATCCACAATTATGGATGATATCGGTGGCCTTGCTGGACCAGGGAGAGATGGTGCCGGGTCTGGGTGTCACAAGAAAATATTGGCCCTCAATTTCACTGGATTCATTACCGATTACAGATTCCAGAAGATTATTCAAACGTGCAGTCTCTTCCGGCTCCAGTTCGGTGGTTGTCTCTACCAGGTAAATGTAGTCAACCTGTATCCCGGGAGTGACACCAAGGATATCCAATAATTGCTCGGCGTATTTGTATTTGCGGAAGTCTGATAGAGCGGCAGGACCGCGAAAAAAAAGTATCAATTTACATCCAGCCAGGAAAACAGGTTTTAAGAAGATAATGTGGACAGAAGTAGATGATACTACCTGCCCTTGAACAGGGATCTATTTTATTTCATCAACCTTTATTAATACAGACCGGGATTGACTGTCACTTTGCCGGCTGTTGCTGGCAATGCCTTGACCGGAACTGCTGGATTGTTGCTCAAGTCCACCAATATCCAGCCATTCCCCCAGACGACCTGTCACGGTCGTCTCGACATCCTGCACATCCAGTATTGGTGCCCGGCCCGGTCCAACCTTGGTCAACCGTGGCGCGATCAAGAGTGTAACCCGGTTGCCATTCAGGCGGGGCAAGACATAGAACCCGCTGTCAGCATTAATGTATTCAGTGCTGTCATTGACCGCGACGCCGCCACCCGGGGTAACGTAGCTGGTTCTACTGGAGACGGGAATGGACTGGCCAATGCTGATATAGGCAGGATAGCCCTCCGTTGCATTGACCATGAATGTATTACCCTCATTACTTTGGCTGCGGGTTTCATTGCCACGGTAGCGAATGTTATTGCCTTGACCATCACTTCCGGAAATAACCAGGCCTTCCCGGCTACCGGTGCCGGTATCATCGACACCAACACTGACATCCCCGCTTGCGATATTCCCGGAAAGGGACTGTTCCTGCTGTTTTGTATTAGCCAGTATGCCCTGTTTCACGCGGATCAACAGGCGCCGGGGAGAATTATCAAGTTTGGCCAGTACGGCTTTTATCTGTTCCAGGTTGGCCGGAGTGGTCTTGACAACGAGCTGATTGTTCATACCAGTGATTGTCCCGCCTGGCTGCACAAGGGGACGCAGTATCTGGATAATGTCGTCAGCCGTACGATGCTTCAGCGGGATTACTTCGAGGACCATGCTTTCTGCAGCAACCTGGGTGGCAAGACCAATGCAGATCACAAATAACCATGCTGAGAGGAGCGGTTTCACAAACGCATTCTTCTCAGGTTCGGATCAGCAAGACCGCTTTCCCACATTTCGGTAAATTCTTCATCAAAAGCCTTGCATTTTTTTCTGTCGTAGAAATTAAGCGTTGCCTCATAGCGTGATGAATTCAAACGGTGAAGGTAGCCTGTTTTATCCACCATTAAAAGTGACTGGTCATAGTGTTTGTATTCATTAGAGGCCTTGCGAATTTCAAAGAAACTGCTGAAATCACCGGCCAGCCTGACTAATTGATGCCCATTACGGACGATGGTTTCCGGATCGAACACAATGATTCGTATATTCGCACGCTTGCCAGAGGTAATCAGTTTCTTGATGGCCGCAATGAAATCGGATGAATTAAATATAAATGGATCAAGCAATCGACTGATAATATCAATCTCACGTTGACATTGATTGGCCATTATGGCAGCCGCGTCCCGGTTTTCGCTCCAGCTTTGCAGCTGAATGACCTTGGAGTCTACACCCAGTTGGTATTTACTAAATTCCATGATGATAGTGTTGATTTTCGCAAAGCGTCAGTTGAAATCCGACTTGAATGTCTTTGCTTGCCGTGATGCGTTTCCCGTATAACTTGCAGGAGTTAGTTTCAATAGGCGTTTTTTTTCATTTTCCGGTATCTCGAGTGAATTGATAAAGTCATGCAATCTGGCCTTATCAATTTTCTGTCCTCGGGTCAGCGTCTTGAGTTTTTCATAAGGCTCTTCAATTCCATACCGGCGCATGACGGTTTGCACAGGTTCTGCAAGAACTTCCCATGCTTCGCCCAGGTCGTTATCAATCGCTTCGGGATTTATCTGCAATTTGCCAATGCCTTTCAGACAGGCCTTGTAGGCCAGCAGACAGTGTGCCAGAGCCGTACCCGCGTTACGCAAACTGGTGGAATCGGTTAAATCGCGTTGCCAGCGAGAAACCGGCAGCTTTTCCGCAAGGTGGGTCAACAGGCCATTGGCAATTCCGAGGTTGCCTTCTGCATTCTCAAAATCAATGGGGTTGACCTTGTGTGGCATGGTCGATGATCCAATTTCACCCTTGATCGTTTTCTGCCGGAAATAACCCAGCGAAATGTATCCCCAGATATCACGGCAGAAATCTATCAGTACGTTATTGATGCGCACAAGGCAATGGAAATACTCTGCCATGTAATCATGTGATTCGATTTGAGTCGTATGCAGGTTTGGTGTCAGGCCCAGCCCCTGAATAAAGCTGTTACTGAGTTTTGGCCAGTCGATATCCGGGTACGCCGCAAGGTGGGCATTGAAATTACCGACAGCGCCGTTGAATTTTCCGAGTATTTCAGTCTCGACCAATTGCTTGAGCTGTCGCTGAAGCCGGTAACAGAATACCGTGATTTCCTTGCCCATGGTTGTGGGTGATGCCGTTTGTCCATGGGTGCGGGAAATCATGGCGATATCTGCGGTTGAACCGGCGATTTTGATCAGTGCGCTGATGATAAGTTGCAGGTTGGGTATCAGCACTCCGGCTCTTGCTTCCCGTAACATCAGGGCATGACTCAGATTGTTAATGTCTTCTGAAGTACAGGCAAAATGGAAAAATTCGCTGATTGATTTCAGCTCCTTGTTTTTAGCAACCTTATCCTTGAGAAAATATTCCACGGCCTTGACGTCATGATTGGTGGTTTCCTCTATTCGTTTGACCTGTTCAGCATCGGCAAGGTTAAAATTCTCTATAATTGAGTCAAGGGACTTCCTGGCCTCATCCGATAAAGGTGGTACCTCGTTGATCTTCTTGCAATCTGCCAGGGCCTTGAGCCATTCAACCTCAACCTTGATCCGGAAGCGAATCAGACCATACTCACTGAATATGGTTTGCAGTTCAGCTGTTTTGGGGGCATAGCGGCCGTCAACCGGAGAAATGGCAGTGAGTGGTGTTAGATCCATAGTGTGCTTATCTTTCTATTCCACAGCAGCCAGCATCATACATCATTATACTGTTCTGTGGACGTTGAATCCGCACTCTAGGGACAGGGATTCGGTTGCCGTGTGTGGATATCCTCTATCCCTTCCAGTACTTCTGTTTCCAGATCCAGATCGAGGCTGCCAATATTGGTTTTCAGTTGTTCCATACTCGTAGCTCCAATGATATTGCTGGTCAGGAAAGGGCGGGAATTGACATAGGCCAGCGCCATCTGGGCCGGGTCCAGGCCATGTTTTCGCGCCAGTTCCACATAGGCGCGCACGCAAGCGGTTCCCTGCTCATTAGTGTAACGCGTAAACCGGCTGAACAGGCTGAGTCGACTGTTGTCAGGCCACTCATCGGTCAGGTATTTACCGGTCAAGGTACCGAAGGCCAGTGGTGAATATGCCAGCAGGCCGACAGCTTCACGCATGGCAAATTCGGCGGCACCGATTTCAAAGGTACGGTTCAGCAGATTATAGGGGTTCTGTATAGAGACAATTCTTGGCAAGCCCTCCATTTCTGCCAGCCGCAGGTACTCGGCGATGCCCCAGGGTGTTTCATTCGAAATCCCAACATAACGAATCTTGCCGGCCTTAACCAGCTCACCCAGGGCGGCGAGGGTTTCAGCAATAGGGATACCATCTTGATCCGGTGCATGGGTATAACCCAGCTTGCCAAAAAAATTGGTATCACGTTCCGGCCAGTGGACCTGGTAGAGATCGACATAATCGCTTTGCAATCGTTTGAGGCTGTCATTCAGGGCAAGCTCTATGTTCTTTTTATCCAGACAGTTCTGGCCATTGCGGAAATATTTGGTCCACTCGGCGTCGGGTGTCACCTTGGTGGCAATAATCAGTTGATCACGATCCTTGCGCTTTGCAAGCCAGGTTCCGAGGATAGTTTCAGTCCTGCCCTGGGTTTCGGCCTGCGGCGGAACCGGGTACATTTCGGCCGTATCAATAAAATTGATTCCCTGGTCGATGGCGTAATCGAGTTGTTCGTGGCCTTCCAGCTCTGTGTTTTGTTCGCCCCAGGTCATGGTACCCAGGCAAATCTGGCTGACTCTGAGACCCGTACGGCCAAGTTCCCTGAATTTCATGCTGATGTGCGTTTGTTGTAGTTAAAAAACAGATAAACATGAATGCCTCTCCATTAAATAATAGAGAGAGCGAATACTCATTGACTGGAAATCAGTGCGGTTGTTTTACGATCCGCAAGTAGGGCTTGGGTGCATTCCAGCCCTCCGGGAATTTTACTTTCGCGTCCTCATCGGAAACAGCGGGGACAATGATTACATCTTCTCCACTTTTCCAGTTCACCGGGGTTGCAACCTTGTGTTTGGCTGTCAACTGGATGGAATCCAGCACGCGCAGGACTTCATCAAAATTACGTCCTGTACTCATCGGGTAAGTCAGGATCAGCTTGATGAGTTTATCCGGACCAATAATGAATACGGAACGGATGGTGGCGTTATCAACCGCCGTTCTATCCTTGGCCTTGCCGCTGGCATTGGGGTGTATCATGTCATAAAGCTTGGCAACCTTCAGGTCAGTATCGCCAATCATCGGATAATTTACCGCCTCTCCCTGGGTTTCCTGGATGTCGCCCATCCAGGCATTATGGTCAGCCACTGAATCTACGCTCAAGCCGATAATTTTGGTATTACGTTTATCAAATTCCGGCTTGAGTTTTGCCATGTAGCCAAGTTCTGTTGTACAGACCGGGGTAAAATCCTTGGGATGGGAGAAAAGAATTGCCCAGCTGTCACCAATCCAGTCATGGAAGTTGATCGTTCCTTCCGTCGTTTCCGCTGTAAAGTCAGGTGCTTCGTCTCCAATTCTGAGTGACATTTTTTCTCTCTCCAGATTTAAGATGCTGCAATTATAGGTTTCTCACTGATGTATTTAAATAGTATTTCGATATGCATTATAAGGTTTAGTCATATTAAAACTCAGTCAAAATCAGGCTGGCGTTTACCGGAATATCAATAGACGGATCAGACAAATAGAGGAACTTGTGATACCTTTTCATCAAGACCAGATCAGCCCCCAGTAGATGAACACATGCAAAGTATTACACTAACCCGACCGGATGATTTTCACCTGCACGTCCGCGATGGCGAGGCAATGGCAAGTGTTATCCAGGCAAGTGCCAGGCAATTTGCCCGCGCCATCATCATGCCCAATCTCAACCCGCCCGTGGTAACTGTCCATCAGGCGATAGATTACCGGGAAAGGATACTGGCCTGCCTGCCGAAAAACAGTAGCTTCATGCCATTAATGACCCTGTTCCTTACAGAAGAAACCGGCGTTAATGAGATTGCAATGGCCCGTGATTCCGGTGTGGTTTTTGCGGTGAAGTATTACCCGGCTGGTGCCACCACCAATTCGGAAAACGGTGTCAGATCCATAGAGCGGGTATCTCCGGTACTGGAAGCCCTGGAAGAGCATGGGTTGTTGTTACTGATGCATGGAGAAGTAACAGACCCTTCGGTTGATATCTTTGACCGGGAGAAGGTTTTCATCGATACAGTACTTCTGCCGCTACTCGAGCGTTTTCCCGGTTTACGGGTAGTGCTTGAACACATAACGACCAGCGATGCGGCCGATCTTGTGATGAATGGCCCGGAAAACCTTGCCGCCACTATTACACCCCAGCACTTATTACTGAACCGGAATGCCCTGTTTGCCGGTGGCTTGCGCCCCCATCATTATTGTTTGCCGGTACTCAAGGCCGAGGCTCACCGTCTTGCAATCGTTAATGCCGCCACCAGTGGTCATCCCAGGGTATTTCTGGGAACCGACAGCGCACCGCATGCCAGGCATCTCAAGGAAAGTGATTATGGTTGCGCTGGTATTTATACAGCCTTAAATGCCATGGAATTGTATGCGGATGTGTTTGAAAACGAGGGCAAGCTGGACAAACTTGAGGCCTTTGCCGGCCATCATGGTGCCGATTTTTATGGCCTGCCCAGGAACACAGATACGATCACTCTCATCAAGGAAGACTGGACTATTCCTGAAAGCGTACCCTTTGGCGCAGATAAACTGGTGCCGTTTCGAGCCGGTGAAACCTGTCACTGGAAATTTCAGTGAGCAGCGAGGCCGGTTCTGAAATCATGCACACCCGGTTTCGTGGCTACTATCCGGTTGTTGTCGATGTCGAAACGGGTGGTTTCAACCCGGCAACCGATGCCCTGCTGGAAATCGCGGCATTTACCCTGATGGTGAATGGTAACGGGAACTGGCAACTGGCAGATGGTATGAGCCATCACGTCAAGCCTTTCGAGGGTTCCAATCTGGATCCCGCTGCCCTGGAGTTTACGGGAATAGATCCGGAACATCCTTTCAGACAGCAAATCGCGATCGATGAAAACGATGCCCTGAGGGATATTTTCAAACTCGTGCGTAAAAATATGAAACAGGCTGGTTGCCGCCGCGCCATACTGGTAGGCCATAATCCGTCATTTGACCTGGCTTTCCTTAATGCCGCAGTTGACCGTTGTGCAATCAAGCGTAATCCCTTTCATCCATTCAGTACCTTTGATACAGCAACACTGGGTGGCCTGGCCTACGGTCAAACCGTCCTGTCAAGGGCAGTGCTGGCCGCTGGTCTGGAATGGGATGATGATCAGGCACATTCGGCACGTTATGACGCAGAGAGAACTGCAGAGCTTTTTTGTAATATCGTTAATCGCTGGGGGCCGTTGAAATAAATAATCACTCCTGGCTTACATGTCGTGTGATCATCCTGGCGATATCTTCCTGTTTGCCAAAGTGCGTGAGCATGTGGATGTCACAACTGGAATGAGTGGTATTCAATTCCTTGATCATTCCCGGAATATCCCGCTGCACGTGATTGCCGGAGTTCAGAAAGAAAGGGTAAACAAATATTTCCTTCGCACCTTTTTTCACTACACTTTCAACCGCAGTGTGTAACGAAGGTTCACAGACTTCGAGAAAGGCATGTTGCACCAGTTCATAACCTGCCTCGAGCTGCATACTGATGCGGGTAACCATCTCGACAATCTCGTTATTGGATTCTTCACGACGGCTGCCGTGTGCAATTACAATAAGTGCTTTCATAAAATCTAGTTTGTCTCGGTTATCTTGTTCTGCCAGTCGCTGGCCATAGCCATGATAGCATCCTGGTTAATCGTCATTAATTCCCTTTCCTTTAGCAGTTGTTTCCCTGCGACCCAGACATCCGTAACCTGGTGCCGGTCAGCTGAGTAAACAATCTGTGACACCGGGTTGAATAACGGCGTGGTTTCAAGTTCTGAAAGGTCGATGGCAATCAGGTCTGCAGCCTTGCCGGCCTCCAGCGAACCGATCTTGTTTGCTATGCCCAGGGCTTTTGCGCCGCGGATTGTGGCCATTTCCAGGACTGTGTATGCCGGCAAGGCACAGCTGTTACCAGCGACCCCCTTGCCCAGCAAGGCCGCTGTACGCATTTCACCCAACATGTCCAGGTCATTATTGCTGGCAGCACCATCAGTGCCAAGTGCAACATTGACACCAGCGTTTATCAGGTCTGCCACCGGGCAAAAGCCACTGGCCAGTTTCAGGTTAGATTCGGGACAGTGCAATACACTGACACCATAGCGGGATACCAATTCAATTTCATTATCCTGTAACTGGGTCATGTGCACGGCCAGCAGGCGCTCATTGATGAGACCAAGATCCTGCAATCGCTGTAGCGGACGTTTGCCATGTTGTTCGAGGCTTTGTTTGACCTCATCTTCTGTTTCGTGAACATGCATATGAATAGGTACATTGATCTCTTCTGCAATCATACTGACTCGCTTTAAGGGTTGATCTGAGACAGTGTAGGGCGCATGAGGTGCGAAACATGCCGAGATCAACGGACTATGACGGAATTTATCAAAGACCTGTTCACCCTTAAGGATGTATTCATCGGCATCCTTTGCCCACACCGTGGGGAAATCGATCAGGATCAAGCCAATCACCGCACGCATACTACATTCAATGGCGGCTTCAGCCACCCGGTCAGGGAAAAAATACATATCATTAAAACAGGTCGTACCACCGCGAAGCATTTCAGCAATGGCCAGTTGCGTGCCTTCCCTGACAAAATCGGCACTGACCCAGCGTTGTTCTGCAGGCCAGATGTGATTGTTCAACCAGTCCATCAACGGCAAATCATCCGCCAGTCCCCTGAACAGACTCATGGCAGCATGCGTATGACTGTTGATCAGACCCGGGATGATGGCATGATTTGTCAAAACCTGTTCGTCCAGCGCCGCATATTTTTCCCTGACTTCACTGGTGGGTAACAGTTCGAGAATGTTGCCGTCATTAATGGCCAGGGAATATGCCTTGTGAATCGATTGTGCCGTATCAACCGGAATAACCCAGCCCGCGTGAATCAGCGTATCAATATTCATGGTTCGTATGCTTGTTAATAATGAACGGGTTTGCTTTTTATGAATTGATTATTCATTGTACGCAAAAATCAGATTCAGGAGAGACAATATTGTCTGCGAGTAAAACCAAACCGCCTGATAATGTCAGGGCAATACGTTGGGAAGCAGGCACACTGACGTTACTGGACCAGCGGCGGCTGCCTGGAGAAGTCATTTACCGGGATTATGTGGATGCTGTCGATGTTGCCACAGCAATTCACGACATGGTGGTACGGGGTGCACCGGCCATCGGGATCACGGCAGCCTACGGTGTGGTCCTGGCCGCCAGAAAAGCCTATACCAAGGATCCACAGGAATGGCAGACACTGATCCAGCCGGACCTGGACAGCCTCGCATCATCCCGACCGACGGCGGTCAATCTTCGTTGGGCGCTTGAACGCATGCAGTCCCTGTTTGCCGGGATCAGTAGCGATCCGGAGCCGGTGTTACTCCAGGCCGCAAAAGACATACATGCAGAAGACATAGCCGCGAATCAGGCCATGGGAGAAGCCGGTGCCGGGATCATCGGTAAATGCCGGGCCGTACTGACGCATTGTAATACAGGTTCCCTGGCAACCGGGGGTTATGGCACGGCACTCGGTGTGATCCGATCGGCCTATCGGAAGGGAAACCTGCAGATGGTTTATGTGGATGAAACCCGTCCCTGGTTACAGGGCACCCGGCTCACAACCTGGGAACTCATGCAGGATAATATTCCCGTGACCCTGATGGCTGACTGCGCAGCCAATTATCTGATGAGCCGCGGTGAAATCGAGTGGGTTATTGTCGGTGCCGATCGGATCGCAGCTAACGGCGATGTGGCCAACAAGATCGGCACCTACGGCCTGGCCGTAGCCGCGAGGCATCATGGCGTCCGGGTAATGGTAGTCGCCCCCGTTTCGACGTTCGATCCGGGAATTGCGGACGGCAGCCATATACCTATTGAAGACAGGGGACCGGATGAAATACTTCAATATGGCGGGCATTTGATTGCCCCGGGTGGTGTCAATACCTGGAACCCGGTTTTTGATATCACACCCGCCGGATTAATTGATGTGATCGTCTCGGAAAAAGGTGCAATCCAGGCGCCGGACAGGCAGAAAATCAAGGCCCTTCTGGGCTGATCCTCAACAAGTCTAGAGAGGTGTTTTTCCTATAGTCAGCATGCCAGTTGTGGTAAAATTTACTGCTTTGTGAATTGATAAAACAGGGGTCCCCGCTGGTCATAAAAACCTGCTGAGTATGTATGTCTGAAACCGAATTTGCCCGCTCCGTAAATCCCGTCAATATTGAAGATGAAATGAGGCAGTCCTACATGGATTACGCCATGAGCGTAATCATTGGACGTGCGCTTCCTGACGTCCGGGACGGTCTTAAACCGGTACACCGCCGGGTACTGTATGCCATGAACGTAATGGGCAATGACTGGAACAAGCCCTATAAAAAATCAGCACGAATCGTTGGTGACGTTATCGGTAAGTATCACCCGCATGGTGATACCGCCGTCTATGACACCATTGTCCGGATGGCCCAGCCATTTTCCCTGCGTTACACGCTGGTCGATGGTCAGGGCAACTTTGGTTCTGTCGATGGTGATGCCCCCGCGGCCATGCGTTATACCGAAGTGCGGATGTCACGCATTGCTCATGAACTTCTGGCGGACCTGGACAAGGATACCGTCGATTTCATACCCAATTATGATGGTTCAGAGAACGAGCCGGCCGTGCTGCCTTCACGCATTCCGAATCTACTGGTCAATGGTTCCAGTGGCATCGCTGTGGGGATGGCAACGAATATCCCCCCGCATAACCTGACCGAAGTCATCAATGCCTGTGTCGCCCTGGTTGATAACCCGGCCATCCAGATGGCCGAGTTAATTCAACATATTCCCGGCCCGGACTTCCCCACGGCGGGTATCATCAACGGTTCCAAGGGGATCCAGGAGGCCTATCTCACGGGTCGTGGCCGCATTTACATGCGGGCCCGTACAGAAATTGAAACCGATGAGTCCAAGGGACAACACAGCATTATCGTCAAGGAGTTACCCTACCAGGTTAACAAGGCCCGGCTGATGGAGAAAATTGCCGAACTGGTCAAGGATAAGAAGATTACCGGCATTCGTGAACTGCGGGATGAATCAGACAAGGACGGCATGCGTATGGTCATTGAACTGCGCCGTGGTGAGGTTCCCGAGGTCATTCTGAATAATCTCTATCAGCATACCCAGATGCAGAATGTCTTCGGCATCAATATTGTTGCGTTGGAAAACGGTCAGCCGCGATTACTCAACCTCAAGGATTTGCTGGAAGCCTTTATCCGTCATCGTCGGGAAGTGGTTTCCCGGCGGACCATTTTTGAACTGCGCAAGGCCCGGGCCCGGGCCCATGTTCTGGAGGGCCTTGCGATTGCCTTGGCAAACATTGATCCGGTCATTGCCATGATCAAGGCCTCACCGACTCCGGCTGAAGCCAAGCAAAAATTACTGGAGCCGGTCTGGCAGTCCGGCGTGGTCACCGAGATGTTAAAGCGCGCCGGTTCTGATGCTTCCCGCCCCGAGAACCTGGGTGATGAATTCGGCTTAAGCGATGACGGTTATCGTCTCTCGGATACCCAGGCGCAGGCCATCCTGGATCTGAAACTCCAGCGGCTGACAGGCCTTGAGCAGGATAAAATCATTAAAGAGTATGGTGAGTTACTGGAGACAATTTCCGATCTCATGGACATCCTTGCCCGTCCCGAACGTCTGATGCAGGTTATCCGTGATGAACTTATCGATATTCGGGAGCGATACGGTGATGACCGCCGTACCGAGATCATCGAGGACCAGCATGAGCTGAGCATGGAAGATCTGATCTCTGAAGAGGACGTTGTCGTGACGTTGTCACATGCAGGCTACGCCAAATCACAGCCACTGGATGTCTATCGTGCCCAGCGTCGGGGTGGGCGTGGCAAATCGGCAACCAACATGAAAGATGAAGACTTCATCGACAAGCTTTTTATTGCCAACACCCACGATACGGTGCTGTGTTTTTCCAGCCGGGGCAAGGTCTACTGGTTGAAGGTGTACCAGTTTCCCCAGGCCAGTCGAACTGCCCGGGGTAAACCAATTGTCAACCTCCTGCCACTTGATGAGGGTGAACGGATTAACGCGGTCTTGCCAATCCGGGAATTCACAGATAACCAGTTTGTGTTCATGGCGACGGCCGATGGTACGGTCAAAAAATGTCGTTTGACGGATTTTTCCCGGCCCCGTCCCAGTGGTATTCGCGCCATTGAATTACACGGTGACAACCAACTGATTGGGGTCGAACTTACCGATGGTGCCCATGATGTCATGCTGTTTACCGATGCCGGCAAGGCCGTGCGATTCCGCGAATCTGAAGTCCGCCCCATGGGCAGGACAGCCCGGGGTGTGCGAGGTGTGAAACTCGCCACTAGTCAGCGCGTCATCTCCCTGATTATCGTCACCAACGAGGAAAGCACAGTTTTAACGGCCACGGAAAACGGCTATGGCAAGCGTTCTGAGATTTCAGATTATGGCGTGAAGGGGCGCGGTGGTCTGGGTGTTATCTCTGTACAAACGACGGAGCGTAATGGCAAGGTCGTGGGTGCCGTTGCCGTGAATGAGGACGATGAGATCATGCTGATCAGTAACCAGGGGACCTTAATCCGGACACCGGCCTCCGACGTCTCGGTGATGGGTCGAAATACCCAGGGTGTGCGGCTGGTTAACCTGGCTGAAGATGAACACCTTGCGGGCCTTGAGAGAATAGTCGAGGACAGTGACAACGGCGGTGAATTCTAGCGTGCCCGACCGTTTGGCCGGCGAAGTGTCCAATAGCATTTATAATTTTGGCGCCGGACCAGCCATGTTGCCAACTGCGGTTATGCAACGGGCCCGCGAAGAATTCCTTGACTGGCATGGAACTGGCCTCTCTGTGATGGAACTGGGCCATCGCACACCAGAGTTCATCGCTATCGCCGAGCAGGCCGAGGCCAACCTCCGGGAAATACTTTCCATCCCGGATAATTTCGCCATCCTATTTTTGCAGGGTGGCGCAACCAGCCAGTTTTCCATGGTGCCATTGAACCTTACTGCCCCTGGCGACAGGGTGGATGCCCTTTATACCGGTTTATGGTCGGGCAAGGCCATAAAGGAAGCGGGACGTTATTGCAGCGTAAATGTTGCTGCTTCTTCTGAGAACAATCACTTCACCGCAATTCCTGACACATCGGATTGGCAGCTCTCAGCCAATGCCCGCTATTTGTATTTTACGGACAATGAAACCGTGCATGGCGTGGAATTCCAGCAAACGCCTAAGTCCGGGGAAGTGCCACTGGTCTCTGACATGACTTCAAACCTTCTCACCCGGCCTATTGATTTCTCGGCCTATGGCTTGATCTTTGCCGGGGCACAAAAAAACCTGGGCCCCGCCGGACTCACGCTCGTGATCGTTCGTGAGGATCTGCTGGGAAATTCAAGACAAGATATTCCCAGGCTCTATGATTACGCCTTCAATGCGAAAGAGCATTCCATGGCCAACACGCCACCCACTTACAGCTGGTACATGGCGGGCCTGGTACTGCAATGGATCAAGCAAGAGGGCGGAATCCCGGTCATGGAACAGCGGGCCATAGCCCGGTCCAGCAAGCTCTATCAGTTGATTGATGCTTCAGAGTTTTTCAGCAATCCGATAGCTACTGGCTCCCGTTCTCGCATGAACATTCCCTTCTTGCTGCGGGATGAGACTCTCAATAATACGTTCCTCAAGGAAGCAAAAAGCCATGGTCTGGTGGCCCTGGCCGGCCATCGTAGTGTTGGCGGCATGCGGGCCAGTCTATACAATGCCATGCCTGAAGCCGGTGTCGACTGCCTGGCAGGGTTCATGGCCGATTTTGAGCGACGTTACGGTTAATAGACCTGCCTCAATTCGTAGCCTTATCGCGGCAACGCCCGGCTGTGCAATTTGTTTTTGATTGTCTTGATAGGGTTAATTCATGTCCGATAACAAGGAACTTACTGATTTGCGTGCCCGTATTGATCAAATTGATGCCAGTTTGTTGGCGTTGATCAGTGAGCGTGCGCGCCTGGCAAAGGAGGTCGCGGGCATCAAAAACAGGAAAAATGACAATCATGGATTTTATCGTCCCGAACGGGAAGCACAGGTCTTAAGGAACATTATTGAGAACAACGAAGGTCCGTTGTCTGAAGAAGAGATGGCCCGATTGTTTCGCGAGATTATGTCTGCGTGCCTGGCGCTGGAAGAGATCCTCAACATTGCTTACCTTGGTCCAGAAGGAACTTTTACCCAGACGGCCGCACTCAAGCATTTTGGTCATTCGGTGACGACCACATCGCTCGATAGTATCGACCAGGTCTTTCGTGAAGTGGAATCCGGTGCCTGCCATTATGGAGTGGTGCCGGTAGAAAATTCCATTGAAGGTGTTGTAAATCACACGCTGGATATGTTGATCAACTCCAATTTGTCGATCTGTGGGGAAATCGAGTTACGGATACATCACCATCTCATGGGCAAGGCCGATGATGTGAAGCAGGTAAATCAGGTGTATTCACATCAGCAATCCCTTGCTCAGTGTCGCAAGTGGCTGGACATTCATCTTCCGCACGTCGAGCAGATCGCTGTCAGCAGCAATGCCGAGGCTGCCAGACGTGTTGCCAATAATCCGGAAGCTGCGGCTATAGCCGGTGAAACTGCTGCGGAATTTTATGATCTAAGAATTCTTCAACATAATATTGAAGATCACCCGGACAACACGACCCGTTTTCTGGTACTGGGACGGCATGACACCCTGCCCAGTGGTAAAGACAAGACCTCCTTATTATTCTCAGCGCCAAACAAACCAGGCGCCCTGCATGACATGCTCGCCTGTTTTGCTGAAAATAATGTCAGTATGACCCGTATCGAATCCAGGCCCTCGCGGCAGGGCATGTGGGATTATGTCTTTTTTGTAGACGTGGAGGGACATGCCACAGAACCTGATGTAGTCGCTGCCCTGGATTCCCTGAAAAACAAGGCCTCAATGGTAAAGTTGCTTGGTTCCTATCCCCAGGCTGTCCTCTGATAATGAGTTGTGATTTCCTGACATTGGCGACGCCCGGTGTGGCGACCCTGCAGCCTTATCAACCCGGCAAGCCCGTTGAAGAATTACAGCGGGAACTGGGTTTGAAGGATATCGTCAAGCTGGCCTCGAACGAAAACCCACTAGGCCCGGGAGAACGGGCAATGGAGGTATTACGTCGGCCAAAAGAAATTGCCCGTTATCCCGATGGTAATGGTTTTAAATTAAAAGCCAGGCTGGCCAAGTACCACGGAGCGAGTGCTGATCGGATCACACTGGGTAACGGTTCAAACGAGATCCTTGAATTAATCACCCGTGCTATTGTCCAGCCGCATCACGAGGTGGTTTTTTCAGATCATGCCTTTGCCGTCTATCCACTCGTCACCCAGGCGGTGGGCGCAAAACCTGTGGTCGTTCAGGCAAAAGACTGGGCCCATGATTCAGAAGCCATGGCGGCAGCAGTCACAGCCAACACCCGGCTCATGTTTGTGGCAAATCCGAATAACCCCACTGGCACCTGGATAAAACGCAATGAATTAACACGGTTGTTAGAGACTGTACCGGATCACGTTATCGTGGTTGTCGACGAGGCCTATTTTGATTATGCCGTATTACCCGATTACCCGGACTGCTCAACCTGGCTGGACATCTTTCCAAATCTGCTGGTGACGCGGACCTTCTCCAAGGCGCATGGTCTGGCGGCACTGCGGATTGGCTACAGTTTATCACACCCGGAAATAGCGGATTTGTTAAACCGGGTCAGGCAACCATTTAATGTCAATGCCCTCGCTCTGGCTGCCGCGGAAGTTTCAATAGATGATCGCAAGCATATCGAAAAAAGTATCCAGGTGAATCAGGACGGCATGAATTTACTGACCTCTGCTTTTGATGAGATGGGTCTGCCTTATCTGCCATCGGCTGGAAATTTTATCTGTGTTGATCTGCAACGACCAGGCCGTGAGATCTTCAACCACTTACTCAGGATGGGGGTGATCGTTCGCCCGGTCGATAATTACGGTATGCCGAATCATATTCGGGTGAGTATTGGCATAGAGCATGAAAACAAAAAATTCATCGCGGCTTTGAAAAAAGTGCTCACAAGTTGACACTGGCTATTCATATCACCATGACGGGGTATTACCAGAGATGTTAATTGATCGTTTGAGCATTATCGGTGTTGGTCTGATCGGTGGTTCGCTCGCCCGTGCCCTGCGTAAGCAAAACGCCTGCGGCCATATTACCGGTTACGGACGTAGCTCCGAACACCTTCAGGAAGCCGTTGATCTTGGTGTGATCGATGATTTCAGCCTTAACATGGACAGTGCGGTGAAGGCTGCCGACTTGATCGTATTGGCCACGCCCTTGAAAACTACGGAACCATTGCTGAAGGCCATGCGCCCATACCTGGCGGATAATGCCGTCATTACCGATGTCGGCAGTGCCAAGGGCAGTGTGGTTAAGGCAGCCCATGCCACGCTTGATGATTTCCTGCCCCGTTTTGTGCCGGGGCATCCGATTGCCGGCAGGGAAAAAAGTGGTGTTTCGGCATCGACTGAAGACCTGTTTCAGTCTCACCGGGTGATCCTGACACCCTTGCCGGAGACTTCGGTGAGCGCCATCGACAAGGTCCGGCAGATGTGGGAATTATGCGGGGCCGAGGTTGTTCAGCTTGGGGTCAAGCAACATGATGAAATCCTTGCGGCCACCAGCCACCTGCCGCACATGCTGGCTTATGCCCTGGTCGATTGCCTGGCAGGCATGCGGGAACGGGATGAGATCTTCCGCTTCGCCGCAGGCGGCTTTGCAGACTTTACCCGGATTGCCTCCAGTGATCCGCAAATGTGGCACGACATCTGTATTGCCAACCGCGCAGAATTACTCCGATCCGTGGAAGCGTTTGGTAAATATTTGGAAAACATTCGCTCTGCAATCGAGAAAGATGACAGTGAAACACTTCTGGACATCTTTTCCCGGGCCAAGGAAACACGCGATCGCTTCACGCGAACACGCGACCACCTTAACGACTCAACTGAGTAAGTCATGCGGAATGCCTGACCTTGCCTCGATTGATTATCTCGTTTCACCCGGTGGCATTTTAAACGGCGACATCCGGGTTCCGGGTGATAAGTCCATCTCCCATCGTGCCCTGATGCTCGGTGCCATTGCCAAAGGAGAAACCCGGGTTGACGGTTTTCTCCAGGGCGAGGATACCCTAGCAACCCTGGCCGCCTTTCAGTCCATGGGTGTCGAGATTCAGAGAAATAATGATTGCCTGACTATCCAGGGTGTCGGCCTGCTAGGCTTGCAGCCACCGGCAGCAGCATTGGATCTAGGTAATTCCGGAACCTCGGCCCGGCTGATGGCCGGTCTTTTGGCCGGACAGGCCTTTGACAGTTCGATCACGGGTGATGCTTCACTCAGACAAAGGCCCATGCAACGGATCATCGAGCCCTTGTTAAAAATGGGTGCTGTCATTTCGGCCGGCCCACAGGGGAAACTGCCATTGCAAATCAGAGGCGGCCGGAAACTGAGTGGCATTAACTATACCTTACCCGTCGCCAGTGCCCAGTTGAAGTCTTGCCTGTTACTAGCCGGTCTGTATGCCGATGGCAAGACCTGCATCAACGAACCGGTTCTAACACGTGACCATACGGAGCGGATGCTGGAGGCCTTTGCTGTGAAGCTGGAGCGACAGGACCGGCAAATATGTGTTACGGGCGGCGCCACCCTGACCGCAACCCGGGTATTTGTTCCGGCCGATCTTTCCTCAGCCGCGTTTTTCCTGGTCGGTGCCAGCATTGCAGAGGGATCAGATATTACCTTGACACGTGTGGGCATAAATCCGACCAGGAATGCGGTTATTGAAATCCTCTGCCAGATGGGGGCAGACATCAGTCTCAATAACGTCGGTGAGGTTTCAGGTGAACCGCTAGCAGACATCCACGTTCGATCCAGTGCACTGAAGGGGATTGATATCCCGGAAAACAAGGTGGCGATTGCGATCGATGAAATTCCGGCCATCCTGGTAGCAGCTGCCTGTGCCAGGGGGGTGACTCGCGTGCGCGGTGCGGCGGAATTACGGGTCAAGGAAAGTGACCGCATCGCGGCCATGGCCTCGGGTTTACGAGCACTGGGTATCGTCGTAACAACCAAGGATGATGGTATAGACGTCACCGGAGGGCGATTGACTGGAGGAACGGTTGAGAGTTTTGGAGACCATCGGATTGCAATGGCATTTGCCATGGCCGGTCTGCGGGCATCAGGGCCCGTACGGATCCGTGATTGCGGCAATGTCGACACTTCCTTTCCCGGTTTCCCGGACCTGGCCGCAGAAGGAGGCCTCCTTATAGAGGTTAGTACCGATGACTGACCATGTACCTGTCATTGCCGTTGACGGTCCCAGTGGCACCGGCAAAGGTACGATCTGTCGCTATCTGGCCAATACCCTGAAATGGCACCTGCTCGACAGTGGTGCCCTGTACCGGTTGCTGGCCCTGGCCGCCAGGCAACAGGGAGTGGAACTGGATGACGCTGCAGCCCTGGCCGAGGTGGCGGCCAATCTGGAAATCAGTTTTGATTACTCAGGCGACATCGACCGGGTCTTGCTAGCTGGCCGGGATGTCAGTGATGAGATCCGCACAGAGTCATGTGGCAATGCAGCCTCGCGCCTAGCCGCGTTGCCGGAGGTTCGTCGCGCTTTGCTGTCATTTCAGCAACGATTCCGGCAGGCACCAGGTCTGGTGGCCGATGGCAGGGACATGGGTACCGTGGTTTTTCCGGATGCAGACCTCAAGATCTTCCTCACCGCTGATGCCGCGGAACGGGCCAGAAGACGTCATAAACAGTTGAAGGAAAAAGGATTTGATGTTAATCTCGCCGATCTTTCGGTCGAGATAACCGAGCGGGATGCCAGGGATAGTCAGCGCGCTGTTTCACCCTTGATACCGGCGAACGACGCCAGGGTAATTGATACCACGGACCTCAGTATACAAGATGTTGTAGAACTTGTGTCCGGTTTGGTCCGGAATCAGTTTCCAGTCTGACCCTATTTCCTGGTTTTTGTTAAACCTTAATCAACAGAGTGTACAGGTACAATTATTGTTGTACCGACGGGGCCTTGTAAGAGGAAATTCATTTAAATGAGTGAAAGTTTCGCAGAGCTTTTTGAGCAAAGCCAAATCGAGGGCAAAATGCGCCCGGGGGCTATCGTCAGTGCTACGGTAGTAGATGTTAACCAAGATTCAGTCATCGTTAATGCCGGATTGAAATCAGAAGGGTTTATCCCGATAGAACAATTCTATGATGAAAACGGTGAGTTGGAAGTCCATGTCGGAGACAGTGTCGAAGTTGCCCTGGACAGTGTCGAAGACGGATATGGTGAAACGAAACTTTCAAGGGAAAAGGCCAAGCGCCTGAAGGCCTGGAGTGACTTGGAAAAAGCCCACGAGGAAAATGCCACTGTCATCGGCTCCATTGTTGAGCGCGTCAAGGGTGGCTTCACGGTAGATGTACAAAACGTCCGCGCCTTCCTCCCAGGATCCCTGGTGGACGTTCGGCCGGTAAAAGATGCCGGTTATCTTGAAGGCAAAACTCTCGAATTCAAGGTCATCAAGATCGACCGCCGCCGCAGTAACGTAGTGGTATCACGACGTGCTGTTGTGGAAACTGAAAATACCGCCGAGCGTGAAGAACTCCTGGAAAATCTGAAAGAGGGTGCAGTTGTCAAAGGTGTGGTCAAAAACCTGACCGATTATGGCGCATTCCTGGACCTGGGCGGTGTCGACGGCCTGCTTCATATTACCGATATGGCCTGGAAACGGGTCAAAAACCCATCTGAGATCGTCAATATCGGTGACGAAATCGAGGTCAAGGTACTCAAGTTTGACCGTGAGCGTAACCGGGTATCCCTCGGCCTGAAACAGATGGGCGAGGATCCCTGGGCAGACCTGACCAAGCGCTATCCCGAAGGCAGCAAGATTAAAGGCCGGGTAACCAACATTGCTGATTACGGCTGTTTTGCAGAGCTTGAGGAAGGTGTTGAGGGCCTGGTCCACGTCTCAGAAATGGACTGGACCAACAAGAATGTGCATCCGTCCAAGCTGGTAAACATTGGTGACGAGGTGGAAGTCATGATCCTCGACATCGACGCCGAAAGACGCCGGATTTCACTGGGCATGAAGCAATGCCAACCCAACCCCTGGGAGCATTTTGCTGCAACGCATAACAAGGGTGATCGTGTTACCGGCACGATTAAGTCAATAACTGATTTTGGTATTTTTGTTGGCCTGGATGGTGGCATCGACGGGCTGATTCACCTGTCAGATATCACCTGGGCCGAGAACCAGGACGAGGCCATACGTAATTTCAGCAAGGGCGATGAGGTAGAAACTGTCGTTCTGGCGGTTGATGCGGAGCGTGAACGAATCTCACTTGGTATTAAACAACTGGAAAAAGATCCTTTCTCAAGTTATGTTGCTGAATATCCTAAAGGAACTGTCGTCAAGGGGATTGCTGAATCTGTCGATTTGAAGGGCGTGGTTGTCCGCCTGGCAGACGGTGTTGAAGGATTCCTGAAGGCATCTGAAATATCAATTGACAAGAAAGTAGATGATGCCAGGACTGCAATTAAGGAGGGGGAGGAGCTTGAGGTCAAAATCACTGCAATTGATCGCAAGAAAAGAACAATAAACGTTTCCATTCGTGCCAAAGAAGTTGACGATGAAGCGGCTGCGGTGGAGGAATATTCACCTGAAACGGGCGGTGCCGGTACCAAGCTGGGTGATTTGTTTAAAGAACACCTGGAAAAATAAAAAACCGGACACTACTGAACGGATTCTGGCTCTACAGGTGATGAGGATTAACCTGCGAGGAGTTTCCCTTGCATAACTGCGAGAGAAGTGCCATGACTAAGTCTGAACTTATCGAAGTACTTGCCAAGAGACAGACACAACTGGGGTATCGTGACGTGGAGCTGGCTGTCAAGACCATTCTGGAGCACATGGCCAGTACGCTGGCGAATGGGGAACGAATTGAAATCAGGGGCTTCGGTAGCTTTGCACTACATTACCGGCCACCCAGGGTCGGTAGAAACCCCAAATCCGGTGAGCCTGTATCGCTGCCCGCCAAGTATGTTCCGCACTTCAAGCCAGGTAAAGAACTCCGAGAACGCGTGGATAGCAGCTCTGCACCGATAAACTAGCCATTGGTCCACATCATGCGCACGGAGCGTGCCTTCGAGCGGCCAATATTAGCAGTAAACCTCTTTTCCAGTTATTGCTAGACTATGTGCCCTGAAAACTCTGTTTGAACAAGGGCGCCAATGTCCCAGCTGATTAAAAAGATTCTATACATTTCCCTGTTTGTCGTAACCTTGGTTATAGCACTGCTGTTTTTCGTAAAGAATTACCAGGTACTGGAATTCAATTACATACTTGGTGTTATTGAATTGCCTTTATCCATGCTAATGCTTATTGGTTTTATTCTTGGACTGGTTATCGGTATTCTTGCCATGCTGCCAATGATATTTCGTTTAAAACACACACAAAACCGTTTGAAAAAGCAGATCAGGATAAATGAAAAGGAAATAACCAATCTTAGAGTAATGCCCGCCAGGGATTCTGACTAATGGAAGCAACAATGGCATCACTCGTCTGGTTGATACCCCTAGCTGCAATTATATCCTGGTGGCTGGGCAGGAGAAGCGTACGTCAAAGTAATAACTCAAGTATTGTTCAACGAATATCTCCAGAATATTTCAAGGGACTGAATTATCTTCTGAACGAACAGCCGGATAAGGCAATTGAAGTCTTTGTGAAGATGATCGAGGTTGATAGCGAGACAGTTGAAACTCATCTCGCGCTCGGCAATTTATTTCGTCGAAGGGGTGAAGTAGACCGCGCCATTCGCATTCACCAGAACCTTATTGCTAGGCCAACACTCTCCCGTGAAGAGCGGGCTATCGCCCTTCTTGAGCTCGGTATTGACTATATGCGCTCCGGTTTGTTCGATCGTGCAGAAAACCTTTTCAAGGAATTACTGGAAAGTGGCATACATTCCATCCAAGCATATAAGGAATTGCTGAATATCTACCAGCAAGAACAGGATTGGGATAATGCAATTGTTACTGCAAGACGGCTTGAAGAAGCTTCCGGAGAGAAACGAAGTGATATCATTGCCCAGTTTTACTGTGAAAAAGCAGAACAAATGCGCCAGGAAGGTAATTACCGGGCAATGAAAGATAATCTGCGTAAGGCCATTAGCATCGATCCGGATTGTGCCCGGGCCAGCATGATTGAGGCAGATTACCTGTTTAAAAATGACAAATTCAAGCAGGCCATCAAACTTTATAAACGCATTGAATATCAGGACAAGGCACTACTTCCCGAAGTTATACAACCCCTTCTAAGTTGTTACAAGTTGGTCAATAACAAGGAAGAATTTATCCGTTATCTACACAGGATTGTGGATGAGTATGGAAGCATCACTTCTATACTGGTCCTGGCAGAATTGATAGCAGAAAAAGAAGGTATTGAAGTAGCGGTGAGATTTATTACCCGGGAAGTAAAGAAACATCCAACCGTCAAGGGAGTCGATCGATTAATAGAGTACGCACTATCACGGGCAGATGGCAGTTCACGCGACAGCCTGATTTCAATCAAGGAACTGACTGCACGCCTTATCAAGGATCGCTCAATGTATAAATGTACCAGTTGCGGTTTTGATGCCAAGCAATTGCATTGGCAATGCCCGAGCTGCAAGCACTGGAGCTCCATTAAACCGGTATACGGGCTGGAAGGTGAATAACCATGAGATCTGAACCACGCGTCATTGTCTCGTTGGATTTCCCCACAGCTGACGAAGCCAGTCTGCTGGTATCCATGCTGGATCCAGTTGCCTGCCGATTGAAGGTTGGCAAGGAATTATTTACTCGTTGTGGTCCGTCGATAATTGAAAAATTCACAGGCCAGGGCTTTGATGTGTTTCTGGATCTGAAATTTCATGATATCCCGAACACGGTAGCCCGTGCCTGCCAGGTTGCCGCGAAGCTGGGAGTATGGATGCTTAATGTTCATGCTTGCGGTGGCAGACAAATGCTGGAGATGGCACGCGAGGCACTGGATAAACAATCACATCAACCGCTGTTGATTGCCGTGACCGTGCTTACAAGCATGGATGAAGCCGATATGAACGAGGTCGGTGTACCCGGAACAGTCAGTGACCAGGTTCTGAGATTAACCAGTCTTGCCCGTCACTGTGCACTGGATGGTGTAGTCTGTTCTGCACGGGAGGTGGGTATGATTAGACAGGCCGTGGGCTCTGAATTCAAACTGGTGACCCCGGGGATCCGTTTTGCTGACAGTACGGCCGATGATCAACGCCGTATTTGTACACCAGTACAGGCCATCGAGGCAGGCAGTGATTATCTGGTTATAGGCCGACCGGTTACACAGGCCAGTGACCCGTTAAAAGTGCTCGAGTCCATCAACTCGGAAATTGAAAGCATCGAGGAAGCCATTTAGTCTATCGCAGTCGATCCCAGCCATATCATTTATTCAGCTCCCGAGATGTCAGAGGAAAATTATCTCAGTCCTTTCAATCCTGTGTTACCACCGCAGCAGGGAATGCGTTGTCACTGGGGTCGCTTGTATGGCGCCAGCAAGTCTCTTGCAATCGCCGCTGCAGCACGAAGCAGCCAATCCCCGGTTTTGGTGATCACAACCGATGCTTTCCAGGCCGGTCGTTTGATCGATGAATTAAACTTTTTCCTGTCAGAGTCCAATGACATTGAAGTCTTGACTCTGCCGGACTGGGAAACATTGCCTTATGATCTGTTTTCTCCCTACCAGGACATTATCTCGGAACGACTGACCACGCTTGCCAAATTACCGGCATTGAAGCGGAGCGTAATAGTGGTTCCTGTAACAACAGCAATTTATCGGTTGTTGCCGCGTGATTACCTCTCCAGGCACAGTCTTCAATTGAAGATTGGACAAACAGTTGATATTGAAAGCTTCAAGAGCGACCTCATTTCAGCCGGTTACTCGTTTTCATCACAGGTAATGGAACATGGGGATGCCGCCATACGTGGTTCCCTGTTTGATATTTATCCAATGGGTTCAAGAAAACCTTACCGGATTGATCTGTTCGATGACGAGATTGACAGCATACGAACCTTTGATCCTGAAACCCAGCGTTCGGAAGACCAGGTAAATGAAATCAATATTCTTCCAGCAAGGGAAATTGATCTTACTGATGAAGGTATTGCAAATTTTCGCAGTAGCTGGAGGGAGCGTTTTCAGGGAAACCCCGGTGCCTGTCCTGTTTATCGCGATGTAAGTCAGGGTCTGGCTCCTGCCGGAATTGAATATTTTCTACCGCTCTTTTACCAGCAAACCAGCAGTCTGCTTGATTATTTTGAAACCGAGCCCTTGGTTATTCTGGATGAAAATATCAGCGACAGTATTGAGAAATTTCTTCAGGATGTTGAACATCGTTATGAACAAATGCGCCACGATGTTGAAAGACCAATACTTCCACCCCGCGAACTCTATCTTGATGAACAGGAGTTTTATACCAACCTTAAACCTTGCAGGCAAATCCATGTCAGTAATATGGCCTCGACAAAAGAAAAGCATTCCCATAATTACGCTACTACCTTGCCAACCCAGATGCCGGTTGACGCCAGGCTAAGTCGGCCACTGGAACTTCTGGAACGTTATATAGATAACTTCAATGGGCGTGTTCTTATAGTTGCCGAATCCAGCGGCCGACGGGAAACATTGCTGGAGCTTTTCCGGCAAAATGGCATCAAGCCGGTGCAAGTGTCCGGCTGGCCTGAATTCAAGGAGTCGAAGCACTGTCTGGCCATGACAGTGAGTTCAATGGATCAGGGGCTGCAAATCGATAATCCTGCACTGGCCGTAATCAGTGAAGGCCAGTTATTTGGTGACCGGGTACAACAACGGCGGTTAAGACGCCGCAAACAACAGGATTCCGAGGCGCTAATCCGTAATCTGACTGAGCTGACAATTGGTGCACCGGTGGTTCATGAAGATCATGGAGTGGGGCGATACCAGGGCCTGGTGACACTGACCATCGATGAAATAACTTCAGAATTCATCCTCATTGAATATGCCCAAAATGACAAGTTGTATGTTCCTGTCTCTTCCCTTGACCTGATCAGCCGTTACACTGGAGTTGACCCGGAACATGCGCCACTACATCGACTTGGCTCCGGGCAATGGGAAAAGGCCAAGCAAAAAGCCGCAAGAAGAGTATTTGATGTCGCCGCTGAATTACTTGAATTGCAGGCCCGCCGTGCTGCACGCCCCGGTTACAGTTTTACTTTGGTAGACCAGGAGTATCAGGCTTTTATCCAGGCGTTCCCCTTTGAGGAAACCCCGGGACAGCAGGAAGCCATCGAGGCAGTCATAGCTGATATGAAAAAAGATAAACCCATGGATCGCCTGGTCTGTGGTGATGCCGGGTTTGGCAAGACCGAAGTAGCCATGCGTGCTGCCTTTATTGCTGTTCAAAATGGCAGACAGGTCGCACTACTGGTGCCTACTACCTTGCTCGCACAACAACATTACCAGAATTTTAAGGATCGTTTTGCAGACTGGCCTGTCCGTATTGAATCATTGTCAAGATTTCGTAGCGTCAAGGAACAGGAGAAGGTATTGCAAGGTCTGGAAAAAGGTACTGTCGATATCGTTATTGGCACGCATAAACTGATTCAGGGCAATGTGAATTTTGAACGTCTAGGTTTATTAATCATCGATGAAGAACACCGCTTTGGTGTCAGGCAAAAGGAAAAATTCAAGGCATTACGTTCAGAGATAGATATATTGACGCTAACAGCTACACCAATACCACGTACATTGAATATGGCGCTGTCCAATATTCGTGAGTTTTCCATCATTGCAACACCTCCTTCACGCAGATTGTCAGTAAAGACATTTATTCATGAATGGAACAACAACCTGTTACAGGAAGCATTGCTACGTGAAATCAAGCGTGGAGGCCAGGTCTATTTTCTGCATAACAAGATTGATGATATTGAAATGATTGCCAACAAGGTCGAGTCATTGATGCCAGAAGCGAAGGTCCGAATAGCCCATGGCCAGATGCCTGAAAAGGAACTTGAACAGGTTATGCTGGATTTTTATCACCGACGATTCAGTGTTCTTGTATGTACCACGATCATTGAAACCGGAATTGACGTCCCAAGCGCGAATACAATTATTATCAACAGGGCTGACAAGTTTGGTCTTGCACAGCTATACCAGTTAAGGGGCAGGGTAGGCCGTTCTCATCACCGGGCCTACGCTTATCTTTTTGTACCTCCACGCAAGGCTATGACCGCAGATGCCATCAAGCGACTTGAAGCAATTGAGTCACTGGAAGAACTGGGTATCGGTTTTACCCTGGCAACGCATGATCTTGAAATCAGGGGAGCAGGTGAGATTCTGGGTGAAGAACAAAGCGGTCAGATCCATGAAATAGGCTTTGGACTTTACATGGATCTCCTGGAGCGGGCAGTTCAGGCCATGAGAGTTGGGATACACCCGCAACTGGATCGGCCACTTGAGCATGGGGCAGAGATTAATCTTCATATCCCGGCACTCATACCTGAAGATTATTTGCCTGATGTCCATATGAGGTTGATCATGTACAAACGGATTGCCAGTGCCAGAACACATGATGAACTGAAGGAATTGCGGGAGGAGTTGATTGACAGGTTTGGTCTCTTGCCGGAGCAGTTGAAAAACCTGTTCCAGGTTACCCGTCTCAAGTTAAAGGCCAACCCTATCGGTATCAGTAAAATTGATTTGGGTAAAAGTGGCGGGCGCATTCAATTCAACAAGAATACACGGGTTGATCCGGGGAAAATCATCAACCTGATTCAGTCAGAACCCCATGTCTACAAGCTGGATGGTGAAGATAAACTTCGAATATACAAGGAGTTATCCGATATCGAGGAACGAATTGTCCTGCTTGAAAGTCTATTAAATGAGATCGCGCTGCAAGAGGCAGCCTAGGAAGATACATGAAAAAACTTGCATCATTACTGTTTTTTGCCCTGCTACTTGCCAATGCCCAGGCATCTGATTACCAGGTCGAAGGCATCATATTTGAGAACCTAAATGCCGGGACTGATAACGAAATTTGGCGGATAGAGGGTGTCCTGCCGAACCTGCCGGAAAGCATTGAACTTATCTCGGATGCGAAATCAGATGAAGACTCAGGTGAGAAAGACCACCAATACATTGAGCAACCCCGGGCGGAATATAAGTTAACCGCAGTCTATGATGCCCTCAGGATGTCCAGCAAGTATGAACCACTGATGCATGTGGCATGGAAACAACCTGCACTGGATCACGGTGATGCTGAATTCGTCAGACTTACCCTGGTTGAGCAAAGCCCTGATGCTGAGTATTTCAGTGACTTGAAAAAACTCGATGGTGTTATCAGAATACGCAGTGCACATTTTCTGCATGCAGATGTGCATCTACTATACTTGTTAGAGCCGTTACCTGTAGAAAGTGAAAATAATAACCAGTCTGACACACAGCTTGATGCACAAAATCCCCTGGCTGTCCCGGAATACAACGCTATCTATGCTGAATTAAAAGATACAATGAGACTGAAGTTGAATGAACTCTATTATTTTGATCATCCTGGTTTTGGCCTAATCATTCGAGTCAGCAGAATAGATGAGAATAGTGATTCATTATGATGCTTGATAAAGCCGAAGAGATAAAGAATGGCACAAGGAAAGTCATTAATGGCAAACCCAGTGTCTATTATGATGGATACTGGGTACGCACCTATGAAGTCAGATCTGACGATTTTGCTTCCAAGAAGAAACTTATTGATGCATTGACCAAACGTGTATTCCATCATGTTGAACCAGGCATCAATACCCCGGGATTCAGACTGGCACAGATCAGGGAAATTTACGAAAAGGAAACTGATCCCGCCCGCAAACGTGTCAAAGCCAGTATGCTTGCCGGCGCCTTGCTTAATCGTGGTTCAGATATTCTCTCATCGATTGTTGATCTTCAACAGGCAGGTGTCACCATTGAACAGGGAAATGAATTGCTGCGACAATGCGGGAACTGTTTCGTTGAGGCACTTGAACTTGGTAAAAACATCAAGTTGGCAAACGGAGAGGAAGGCCTTGATGAATTATGGGGTGAACCATTCAAGGTCTTTTCCATGCCGATAGAAAAATTTTATGAGAGCCGTTATATAAAAATTGCCCAGACGATGTCTGAAATTGATAAGGTTATCCAAAAACTAAAAACCACACTCGATAAGGACAGTTTGTTAAAAAATGCTATTCCTCTGGTAGAGGACCTGGGAGAGGCTTCCAAACGTGCCTGTGAAACCATGCGGACTGATCCGGTAATTTTTGAGGTTTGGCCGGTTTATGTTGCAGCAAAGGAAGCAGTGGAGGAATTTATTAATAAATACATTATGGAACACAAACTGACGGAAAACAGTCCTAAGGCAAGAATCATATACCTTCTCAAGGAAGGTGCCGGATTAATTGTCAGCCTTGCAACTGTAAGGGTGCCAATGCCGAAAAGCACGGACAACTTCATGTTTAAGTGCGATTGTCTTTAATCGTCGCTGACAACAAAGTCCTGACCTTACCCATTCCTTTGTGCAGGTATTCCTGGATACTTTCCATGCTGATTAACTCGTCTGATTTTCCTGCTGCCCAGTTGGCGACGACACTGATACAGGCATAATTAAGATCCAGCTCCCTGGCCAATACTGCTTCCGGCATTCCGGTCATCCCAACCAGGTCACAACCGTCACTTTCCATACGTAGTATCTCGGCGGCTGTTTCCAGCCTTGGTCCCTGGGTTGCACCGTAGGTCCCGCCGTCTATACAGTCGACTGATATTGATTTGGCAGCACGTAATATCTGCTGTCTAAGACTCGGTGTATACGGTACGGTAAAATCAACATGAACAACTTCCTTATCATTCTTAACAAAAAATGTATGCTGCCTTGACCAGGTATAATCAATTAACTGGTCAGGAATGACCAGCTTGCCGGGTAACATCTCGCTGGTTATGCCACCAACCGCATTGATGGCAATAATATCTTCAACACCATTTTCACGAAGAGCCCAGACATTGGCCCGATAGTTAATTTCATGTGGCGGGATAATATGAGGATTACCGTGTCGGGGTAAAAATATTATTTCCCGATTATTCAGCAGCCCGAACGTAAGTGGACCTGAAGGTTCTCCATAAGGTGTCTTCTGCATTTGCTGGCGTTGAATTTCAAGACCTTCCAGTGCCGTAAGACCTGACCCGCCAATGATCGCAATGCTCATGCTTCTTTCACTGCGAAAATACCCGGGCTATTTCGCAAATAACCCTTGTAATCCATACCATAACCAAATACATACCTGTCAGGAACCGTGAGGCCAGTAAAATCAGCCCTTTCAAACTCACGTTGCCTGTTAAGTTGTTTATCGACCAACACACAGGTATATATATCAATGGCTGCCCGTTTTCGGCATTCATCAACTACCGCGGCAATGGTATGACCTTCGTCAAGTATATCGTCCACCAGCAAAACATTTCGCCCTGCCAGTTCCAGTTCGGGATATTTCAACCATTTGATCGAATTACCAGACGTGTCTCCCCGGTATCGAGTTGCATGGACATAATCAATTTCCAGCTGAAAGCGGAGTTTGGTTAATAACTTTCCAAGTAAAACCACAGCCCCGGTCATGAGGCAGAGGATGACCGGATTTTTATCTTTTAGGCACTCGGTTACATCAACAGCAAGTTTATCAATAGCAGCTTCCACTTCTGACTCGGAATATAACCTTTCTGCCTGAGAAATAATTTTAGTTAGTTCTTGGTGGCCCTGATTCATATTACTAACTGTCATTTAATAAATGTCGTCCGGTCCAGTCTCTCGCAAACTGGTGGGCAGAGCGACCACTTCTTGATCCATGTTCAAGTGCCCATTTGAGCGCTGCCTTATGAATGATTTTTATATCGGGTAAGGGTGCATTCAGTTTACCCAACCAATAATCCACTATTAACAGGTATTCGTCCTGGTTGAAGGGATGAAATGCCTGCCACAGGCCAAAACGTTCTGACAGGGAAATTTTTTCTTCAACTGATTCGCTCAGATGTAGTTCATCATCTATCATCTTGCTGTTTTCATTATCACTCATATATTCAGGCATCAAGTGTCTACGGTTAGAGGTGGCATAGATAAGAATATTATCAGGTGTGCTAGCAATCGAACCATCTATGACGACCTTCATTGCCTTGTAACTGGGATCATCAGCCTCAAATGAGAGATCATCACAGAAAATAATAAAGCGCATATCTTCCTTTCCAAGGGTCTGCACGATCTCAGGCAGATCGACAAGATGTTGCTTTTCCACTTCGATAAACTTCAGATTATCTTCCCTGAATTCGTTCATCAGTGCCTTAATCAGCGAAGATTTCCCGGTGCCGCGTGGTCCCCAGAGCAAGACATGGTTTGCAGGTAATCCTTTCAGGAACTGGCGGGTGTTCCGCTCTATTGCAATTTTTTGTCTGTCGATACATTTCAAGTCTGAGAGGGTAATATTGGAAATAGATTCTATTGGTAAAATTGAACGGCCCAGTCCCTGATGTTGCCAGCGAAAGGCCTGGTAGCTGTTCAGGTCTGGCAGCTCAGGCGTGCCGGGTAACAGTGTTTCGATTTTGTTCAGGAGTCCGGATACGCGATTGAAAAACTCGTCTGAAGTGCTCATGGGACAGTCAACTATTATGAGTTTTATATAATAAATTCAATATGTTATATCATAGCCAGACTTGCTGATCAGCAACTCACCTGTCTTGATTTAGTAGTCTCTAACGGTAGCCGGCTGACAGAATACAGGCTCTCTTCGCCAATGCAAAAAATAATCTAATTTGTTAACATATATCGTCTTAAAGGCTTGATTTCACTCAAAACAACCACAGCCCATATGCCGATGTTTGTTAACTTTTCCGGAGCCAGGGTCTGAATAATTCTAATGAGAGGAGCAACATGTATACCAAAGATATGACAGTTAAAGGGTTCGATGATGAGCTCTGGAAAGCGCTGGAAGGGGAACGTATTCGCCAGGAAGAACACATCGAATTAATCGCTTCTGAAAACATGACCAGTCCCCGTGTCCTGGAATGTCAGGGCTCAGTATTAACCAACAAGTACGCAGAAGGTTATCCTGGCAAACGCTATTATGGTGGTTGTGAATATGTAGATATTGCTGAAACATTGGCAATCGAACGGGCAAAAGAGCTCTTTGGCGCGGCCTGGGCCAACGTACAGCCACATTCAGGTTCTCAGGCCAATGGTGCTGTTTATCATGCATTGCTTGAGCCTGGTGATACCATTATGGGGATGAGTCTCGCTCATGGTGGTCACCTTACACATGGTGCATCCGTCAATGTCTCCGGACGTATTTATCATGCTATTCAGTATGGATTAAACACTGATACAGGTGAAATTGATTATGATGAGGTTGAACGTCTTGCCAAGGAACACAAACCAAAGCTGATTGTTACCGGGTTCTCTGCATACTCACGTATTGTAGATTGGCAACGTTTCCGTGATATTGCTGACAGTGTCGGTGCCCTGATGCTCTCGGATATTGCCCACGTCGCAGGTCTCGTGGCGGTGGATGAATATCCCAGTCCGGTAGGAATTGCCGATGTTACCACCACTACCACACACAAAACCCTGCGCGGCCCGCGTTCCGGGTTGATCATGGGCAAGGCGAACGAAGAGATCGAAAAGAAAGTTAATTTCATGGTTTTCCCTGCCTATCAGGGCGGCCCGTTGATGCACATCATCGCTGCAAAGGCTGTGGCTTTCAAGGAAGCCATGCAGCCTGAATTCAAGACCTACATTCAACAGGTGAAAAAGAATGCCAAGGTCATGGCTGAAACATTCGTTGAGCGAGGCTTAAATATTGTTTCAGGTGGTACTGATAACCATCTATTCCTGGTGGATATGGTTGAGAAGGGGCTGACTGGCAAGGAGGTAGATGCTGCATTGGGCCGCGCTAACATTACGGTTAACAAGAATGCAGTACCCAATGATCCACAATCACCATTTGTCACCAGTGGTATACGCATTGGAACACCATCGATCACAACGCGCGGATTTGATGAGAACGATAGCAAGCAAGTGGCCAACTGGATCTGTGACATCATGGATAATATGGGTGACGAAAGTGTCATTGAGAAAGTTAAAGGTGAAGTCCTGGAGCTTTGTAAGCAGAGACCTCTTTACGAGTTCAACCAATAGTTTCCGGATTTTCCGGAATGAACGGATATTCCAGGGAGCCCGCTGGCTCCCTGGATTTTTAGCGGTGTAACAATACGAGGGCCTGAACTATGCGTTGTCCATTTTGTTCAGATATGGATACGCGAGTCATAGATTCCCGTCTGGTGGGTGAGGGAGACCAGATACGACGCCGTCGTGAATGTACACAGTGCAAGGAACGCTTCACTACCTATGAACTGGCCGAGTTAAACTATCCACGCATAATCAAGTCCGATGGCCGGCGCGAGGCATTCATGGAAGATAAGTTACGTGGCGGCATCATGCGCGCAATCGAAAAACGTCCTGTCGAAATTGAGAAAGTTGATATCGCAGTGGAGCAGATCAAGCATAAGCTTCGGGCGCTCGGTGAGCGTGAAGTTAAATCCAGAAAGATAGGAAACTGGGTAATGGAGCAATTGCGCGGACTTGACCAGGTGGCTTATGTCAGGTTTGCATCAGTATACCGAAGTTTTGAAGATGTTCGTGCGTTTCTTGATGAAATTGAACGGCTGGAAAATGAATTGCCCCCGGAATTAAAAAGAAATCAGCTGGACTTGTTACCTTCTGACGGTGACAAGAATTGAAGTGGACAGGTACTGATCATCAATTCATGTCCCGTGCCCTGCAACTTGCCAGCAAGGGCCTGTATTCCACCCATCCAAATCCACGCGTCGGCTGTGTCCTGGTAAAAAACGGCCAGATTGTTGCAGAGGGCTGGCACCGGATAACCGGTGGACCACATGCCGAGATTGTTGCACTGGAAAATGCCGGTCAACTTGCCAGCGGTGCTGATTGTTACGTGACACTTGAGCCGTGCTCACATGCCGGCAAAACACCACCCTGTACACGGACATTGATTGATGCCGGTGTTACCCGGGTTGTTGCGGCCATGGCTGATCCAAATCCACTGGTAGCCGGACAGGGATTGAAGGAATTAAGGGATGCCGGCCTGGTAGTTGAAAGTGGCTTGATGGAGGCACAGGCGAGAAAACTGAACCGTGGATTTGAAAAAAGGATGAAGGAACAAATGCCATTTGTCCGTTGCAAGCTGGCCATGAGTGTAGATGGACGTACAGCAATGGCCGATGGAACAAGTCAGTGGATAACCGGGACCGAAGCCAGACGGGATGTCCATCAATTACGGGCGGCAAGCTCGGCAATTATGACTGGCATAGATACCGTGTTAAGGGATGACCCACGGCTAAATATCCGGGAAATCGATGGAATAGAACGTCAACCTTTACGGGTAATTCTGGACCGCAAGCTGAGAACGCCCGCAGATGCCAGGATTTTCTCATGCCCGGGCAGGGTACTCATTTTTACCCTGCAGGAAGCGCAAGATAACAAGGCCCTTGAAGCCGTAGAAAATCTGGAAATTATCTCGTTAGCTTCTCCTGACAGGTTCCTTGAACAGGTGTTAAATAACCTGGCAATGGAACGCCAGGTCAACGAGGTCTTGCTGGAGTGCGGTGCTACACTGGCTGGTGCCATGCTTGAGGCAGGTCTGATTGACGAGCTGGTAATCTACATGGCACCTGTGTTACTGGGCCATAATGCAAGGCCATTACTGAATATTCCGGGCATAAAACGCATAACAGACAAGGTAATGCTTGATTTCAGTGAGATACGAATGGTTGGCAAGGACTGTCGTATAATACTGGGTATTAAAAACCAGCAGGCGGTATAAGTTTGTGTTTACCGGAATCATACAATCAATCGGAACTCTGTCCTCAATCGAGGACCATGATGATGACAAGCGATTGACGATCGATGTTGGCAGCATGGATACCGGGGATATTCACACAGGTGACAGCATCTGTGTCAATGGTGCCTGTCTGACTGTAGTTGGATCGGCTGGCAAGCGATTTATCGCAGATATTTCAACTGAAACCCTGTCATGTACCAGCCTTGGGAGTTTAAAACCGGATAGCAAGGTGAATCTTGAAAAAGCCTTGCAACTTGGAGATCGCTTGCATGGGCATATGGTCACGGGCCATGTTGATGGTATTGGTAAAATCCTGACGCGTAAGGAAGACGCACGTTCGATTCGTTTCCATATTGAATTGCCTGTAGAACTTCACAGGTATGTCAGCAAGAAAGGATCGATTTGTGTTGATGGTGTAAGCCTGACTGTAAATGATAAAGATTCAAAAGGATTTATGGTTAATATTATTCCGCATACCCTGGACCAGACGATATTTTCTGAATATATCCCGGGTAACCTTGTAAATATTGAAGTTGATCTGATAGCCAGATACCTTGAGACACTGATTCCGAAAACCTGAGTACAGCATTGCAATGGCATTAAATACTACCGAAGAACTGATTGAGGACATCAGTAAAGGCAAAATAGTTATTCTCATGGATGACGAGGGCCGTGAAAACGAGGGAGACCTGGTGATAGCGGCCGGGTGCGTACGTCCGGAAGATATTAATTTTATGGCACGATATGGCCGTGGTTTGATTTGCCTGACATTGACCCGGGAACATTGCAAACGTCTGAATCTGCCCTTAATGGCCGGTAATACTTATTCCAGTGAAAATACAAACTTCACCGTCTCGATCGAGGCCGCTGAAGGTGTGACGACCGGCATATCCGCAGCAGACCGCGCCCATACGATCAAGACTGCCGTGGCAAAAGATGCCAAACCATTAGATCTGGTCCAGCCCGGTCACGTCTTCCCGCTCATGGCGCATCCTGGTGGTGTGCTTTCCCGTGCAGGCCATACTGAGGCCGGTTGTGATCTTGCGAGACTTGCCGGCCTTGTCCCAGCGGCTGTCATTGTTGAGATACTTAAAGACGACGGCACCATGGCACGACGAGAAGACCTGGAAGCTTTTGCAAAGGAGCACAAATTAAAAATCGGTACCATTGCGAGTCTGATCCATTACCGCATTGAAAATGAAAAAACCGTGGAACGTGTATACGAGGGACACTTGTCAACGACTTATGGCGACTTCAAACTCATTGTTTTTAAGGATGGGCTTGAAGACAAGCTGCACTTTGCCATGATCAAAGGCGAGATTGATCCGGAAATACCTGTCATGGTCCGGGTTCATTTGGCCAATCCAATTTGCGATCTTACAGGTAGTCTTCGTGAAAACTGCGGTTGGCCCATTGGTGATGTTTTGCAACGAATCTCGAACGAAGAATCCGGAGTGGTTGTCATCCTCTCTGACCAGGTTGGTCCGGAAGAAATGATGCAGCAGCTGGAAATGATTGATCCCGAGCATGAACATAAAAGTCTTCCTGCCAAGAAAAGCAGGGATCTGCGTACAATCGGTCTGGGTGCACAGATCCTGGCTGATGTCGGTGTCAGGAAAATGCGTGTCCTCAGCGCACCAAAGAAAATACATGCCATCTCCGGTTTTGGACTGGAAGTGGTCGAATATGTCAGCTAGAAAAGAATAAATTGAAGCCATGTCGACATATACATTGATTGAAGGCAGTAAATCCATAGACAATGCTAACATTGCTATCGTTGCCAGCCGTTTTAACAGTTTTATTGTCGATCGCCTTATATCCGCCTGCGTGGAAACACTGCAGCAAGCCGGCCTGGATGAAACACAAGTTTTATTGGTGCGGGTGCCCGGCGCATTCGAAATACCGCTGGCTGCAAAGGCAATGGCTGAAAAAGACGATTGCGATGCAGTTATTGCCCTGGGCGCTGTGATCCATGGTGAAACCCCGCATTTCGAATACATCTGTAATGAATGCTCACACGGCTTATCCCGTATTGCTATCGAACTTAAAAAACCGGTGATTTTCGGTGTATTAACTGTTGATAATGCTGAACAGGCTCTCGCACGTGCGGGAGAGGAGGAGAGTAATAAGGGAGCCGAAGCAGCACGAGCAGCGATAGAAATGATCAACCTGATGCGCGAAATAGATTAATGACAACCCGGACAGAAAACACATCTTCAAAACAACGCAGGATCAGGGCCAGACGTTCAGCCGTGCAGGCTCTTTACCAGTGGGAAATGAACAATTCAGATGTCGAAGAAATCATATCCGAGTTCTTGAATGAGCGCAGTGAGATCAAGAAGGCTGATGCAGAGTATTTTTGTGAACTGGTAACAGGGACATTGGCAAACATGGCCAACTTAATCAATGAACTAAAACCATATCTTGACAGGCCCATTGATTCACTTGATCCGGTTGAAAGGGCCGTATTGCTGGTTGGCCTGTATGAACTGATCTATCGTCCGGAATTACCCTGGCGAGTTGTCGTTAACGAATCCGTGGAACTGGCAAAGATGTTTGGTGCCGAGCAGTCCCATAAATTCATCAATGGTGTTATGGACAAGGTTGCCCACAAGATACGCTCCGTTGAAATCAGCAATGCGAGCTGAATTCAATGTCACTTTCTGAATTTGAGTTAATCAGGAAATTTTTCAAGCCCGCTGAACGACCCTCACATGGTATACGTTGTGGTATTGGTGATGATGCCGCCATTGTGTCTGTGCCGGAAAATTTTGAACTTGCCATTTCTACGGATACCTTGGTTTCTGGTATTCACTTTCCTGAAACCACGTCTGCTGAAGATATCGGTTACAAGGCATTAGCAGTGAACCTGAGTGATTTGGCTGCCATGGGCGCATCTCCGGTGTGGGCTACCCTCGCTTTGACCCTGCCCAATGCTGATGAAACCTGGTTGCAGGGGTTTATGTCTGGTTTCAATACACTGGCTGAACATTACAATCTTTCGTTGATTGGCGGTGACCTGACCCATGGTCCATTGTCGGTCACGGTACAGATAATGGGTTTCCTGCCAAAAGGCTCTGGTTTATTACGAAGTGGTGCTAAAGACAGTGATCTGATTTACGTTACTGGTACTTTAGGGGATGCAGGACTGGCATTGAAGGAATTGAAGCAGGATATAAAAGTCGATAGCACTCATATCGATTATCTCTCTCAACGCTTGAACCGTCCGACGCCACGCATTGAACTCGGCAAGTTACTGCATAATATAGCCAATAGTGTAATTGATATTTCTGATGGCTTGCTCGCTGATCTTGACCATATACTGGAAGAAAGTGGTGCTGGAGCATTTATACAGACAAAAGACATCCCCCTATCCGATGCGCTTACCAGTCTTGACAGGGAAACAGCACTGCAACTCGCATTTAGCTCGGGCGATGACTATGAACTCTGTTTTACAGTTCCCGAAGAAAACAGGGAGAAACTGGAAAAGGTCTCGGCCGGAATTTGCCGCATTAGTTGCATAGGCAGAATCTCAAGCCCGGGCGAGGGAATAGAAATAAAGGACAATGCAGGAAGACAGGTTAAATTGTCGGCAAAGGGTTACCGGCATTTTTGATTATTCAACTACATCCTTGTTGTAGTCTTCGATACCTGCAGTGATCTCCAGGTTACGCCGGGTTATCTCTTCCCGCATCTTCTTACGCATCAAGGCGGCCTCATAAAGCTTACGTTCAAAATCGGTCTTGAGTTCGAGTGGCGGCGCCTTGATGGGTTTACCATCTTCGCCCATGGCGACCATTGTAAAATAACAGGAATTGGTATGGCGTTTTTTCTTGCTATGCAGATCTTCAGCGATGACCTTGACGCCAATTTCCATCGAGGATGTGCCCACATAATTCACATTCGCACGAAATGAGACCAGTTCACCGACATTAATCGGGTTCTTGAAACTGACCTGGTCCAGTGAAACAGTAACAACATAGCACTTGCAGTAACGGGCGGCACAGGCAAAGGCTACCTGGTCAAGTAATTTCAACAATGCACCACCATGGACCTTGCCGGAAAAATTGGCCATGTCCGGGGTCATGAGGATAGTCATATACAGGGTTTTTTCCTGGTCACTCATGGGTAAACCTCTTGTTGTTTTTCTATTATTTATTAAAGATTAATATAACCTTCACCGGTTAGTCGCTTGAATTCATCAGGGGCAAAAGGCACGCTTTCAATAAAAGCGGGAATATCATCCTTATCTACTCCGCGCTTGTTCAGGGTCATTTCACAGACTTTCATGTCAATTACTTCATAAGCGTCCAGTTTGGCCGCAAGGTCTACCAATTGCCGGTTCTGTTCATAATTGTCTTCACGAAACCACTCAATATCAGGACCATGGAGGATCATTACAATTTCAAGATCATCATACTGATCGCGTTCAAGCTGACTTATCTCATCCACCCGTTCCAGCAGCTCACGGAGTTCTTCAAGAGTGTGGTCTGACACATCAAAAAGGTAATTGGTATTGCCGATATTGAATTGCCGCTTTGCCGGTAACCTGTCTACTGATGGCGTATCTGTAATGACAGGCGCAGGTGCAACAGCGATTTCAGGTGTATCTATATATTCTTCGTTGTCACAGCCGTACATCAACAGGCCGGTAAAGAGAACGGATAACAAAAACAGTATTCTCATATATATCATTATCATCAATCCGGGACGGGCCCACAAGGCCCCAAAACCGGGCTGGGAACCCGGTCTTTGGACAGGTAAACTAGGTCAATTTCAACGGAAAATCAGTACCATGTGTGAACTGCTCGGGCTCAGTGCCAACGTCCCCACGGACATCTGCTTCAGCTTTACCGGTCTGGTACAGCGTGGTGGTCGGACCGGCCCACACCGTGATGGTTGGGGGATAAGCATTTATGAGGGCCGGGGCAGTCGTTCATTTCATGATCCCCGGCCCAGTGTGGCGTCAGAAATCGCGGAACTTATCAAGCGTTATGCGATTAAAAGCCGTATTATCATCAGCCATATCCGCCAGGCCAATCGCGGACGCGTGTGCCTGGAAAATACCCACCCGTTTACTCGGGAACTCTGGGGATGCAGCTGGACATTTGCCCACAATGGTCAGTTGCGCGGAATAAAGAAAAAACGCCTGAAATACTACAAGCCCATCGGTTCAACAGACAGTGAATATGCCTTTTGCTGGATGCTGGACCGGATCCGGGAGAAATATCCACGTCGCCCGAAAAGCCAAAAAGCACTCTGGCAATATATTCATCAACTGGCAAAAGAAATCAATAAACTTGGTGTTTTCAGTTTTCTGCTGAGTGATTCGTATTATCTCTATGCCTATTGCACGAACAATATGTGCTGGCTTACCCGCCGGGCCCCGTTTGGTAAAGCCAGGTTAATAGATACGGGCGAGATTGTTGATTTCAGCAAATTGACCACGCCGAAAGATATTGTCACTGTAATTGCTTCGCGGCCACTCACGGACGACGAGTCCTGGAATGAAATGAAACGCGGAGAATTTATCATTTTTGAAAATGGAATTCGTAAACAAATCTGAATCGAACTTATGAAAGAAGACATACTCAAAGCCAATCAGTCTTTTTACAAGGCCTTTGCCAATGGTGATCATGAGGCAATGGACGCGCTCTGGGCAAGGGAGCATGCAGTTTCTGTAATTCATCCGGGCTGGGGTGGTTTGCATGGCCGTAATGCGGTCATGGATAGCTGGAGACGCATCCTTGAAGGAAATAACAATAATGATATCCAGTGCGAGCAGCCAGTCGTTTTCCTTGCGCATGATCTGGCTTATGTCACCTGTCATGAGGTATTTCCTGATGGCCAATTAATCGCAACTAATATCTTTATATGGGAAGACAATACCTGGCGCATGGTACATCACCAGGCGGGGCTGGTGAATCAACCCGGAAACACATCCGGGCAGATATCTGTTCACTAGGTTAAGATTAAAAAATTTATGACTTTTGAATTTTTTAGCGAGGTGAAAAGTGGAACCCTGGATGGCCCTAACCTTATTTTCAGGAATAATAATTTTTATCATTGCTTGATAAAGGAAGGCCAATAAGATAACCACCAGAGAAAGATGACCAGCTTCAGATCACGAGGTAAATTTGAATCAAGGACTTTTCTTATGACATTCATTGATCATCCCAATTTTATAAAAAACTTATTTTGACTCTTCTTTCCAGGGTTGAATTACTTCATTGGCAGCCCTGAACGCTTCCATGCCTGAATGACAGGTCTTATAATATAAATACTAGTCAAAAGGAATCCGCAGAATGAATGACAACAAGGATTACAGAGTAGAAAAAGACAGCATGGGGGAAATCCGTGTTCCGGCGGATGCCCGCTATGGGGCCCAGACACAGCGTGCGGTCGAGAATTTTCCTGTCAGCGGCCTTACCATGCCGCGTAGCATTATCCGATCACTTGGTTTAATCAAGTCTGCCGCTGCAAGGGCCAACGGTGAACTCGGTTTGCTGGAATCGGACATGGCCGAGGCGATCCAGGCCGCAGCGAACGAGGTGGCCAAGGGAAATCATGATCAGCAGTTTCCCGTAGATGTGTTTCAGACCGGTTCCGGCACCAGTTCCAATATGAATGCTAATGAAGTAATTGCGAGTCTCGCCAGCGAAAGACTGGGGAGGAAAGTGCATCCAAATGATCACGTCAATCTGGGGCAAAGTAGTAACGATGTGATCCCGACGGCCATACAGGTCAGTACCGGCCTGCAGGTGACGGAGGAGTTGCTACCAGCACTCCGGCATCTTGCATTGATAATCCGGGAGCGTCGGCAGGAGATGGAAGACGTCGTCAAGACCGGGCGCACCCACCTTATGGATGCCATGCCGGTCACCATGGCGCAGGAGCTGGGCGCGTGGGAAACCCAGTGCCATGAAAACGAGGAACGCCTGATTGCGACACTCAGGCATGTCACCGCCTTGCCGATTGGTGGCACAGCGGTCGGTACCGGCGTCAATACTCATGCGGAATTTGCCGGCAAGGTGGTTTCCAGGCTAACGGATGTGACCGGTGTCGATTTCATGTCACACCACAACTGTTTTGTCGGACTGAGTACCCAGGATGTTTCGGTGGAACTCAGTGGCCAGTTGAAGACACTCGCTGTTGGTTTAATGAAAATTGCCAATGACCTGCGCTGGATGAATAGCGGTCCGCTGGCAGGCCTGGGTGAGATCGAGTTACCGGCATTGCAACCCGGGAGCAGCATTATGCCGGGCAAGGTCAATCCTGTGATCCCGGAAGCGGTCTGCATGGTCTGTGCCCAGGTGATTGGAAACGACACCACGATCACAGTGGCCGGTCAGTCGGGAAATTTCCAGTTGAATGTCATGCTGCCGGTGGTTGCATATAATCTCTCGCAAAGTATCAACATTCTTGCAAATGTGATGGCTTTGCTGGGTGACAAAGCCATTGCCGGTTTCAAGGTTAATAATGCACAACTGGAAGCGGCATTGGAGAGGAACCCGATCCTGGTCACGGCGTTGAACCCGGTTATCGGTTACGAGAAGGCCGCCGCAATCGCCAAGAAAGCCTATGCCGAGGGCAGGGCAATCATGGACGTGGCCAGGGAAATGACTGACATCCCGGAAGACAAGCTTGAACGTTTACTTGACCCGGTGAAACTCACGAAAGGCGGCATCAAGAAATAATCCCCAATAATCGTTCAGCCAGGTCAGTAACAGGTAGTAATTCATGATACAAATCGGTCGCTTTTTGCTTTTATTCTTGTTCGTCAATAACACCCAGGCACATCCTGTCGATGACCAACGTGATCAACCCGACCAGGTCATCATGCTGGCACAAAATGAAAAAACAGTGCCCGCACCCGATGCCACCCTGAGGGACCTTACCGGCCCTACGGAAACAAAAGGCATTGCTTCTATCGATCCCATGGGAGTTGTGGAACTGGCTAATGAATTCCCCGGAATGGAAGGCCGCCAGTTACGCGCAAGAATCTTTACCATTGAACCCGGTGGTGTGGTCGCCATCCATACCCACAATCAAAGGCCTGGTTATGCCTACATCATCAGCGGCAGAATCATCGAACACCGCAACGACACGGCGAGCCCCATTGCTCGCTCCACGGGACAGATCGCCATGGAAAAATCAGGAATTACACATTGGTGGGAAAATACATTTGATGATCCGGTGAAAGTCCTAGTGGTAGATATTTTTACACCTGCAGAGTAAAAAAATCACTTAACTTGATTAACAGGCCATGAATAACAAAGTTCAATGCCCGGATTATGGCCTGCAGGATGCCACCTATGTTTGTTGCCACCTGGTTGAATCATTAAATACTGGTCAACGGGTGGGTTTCTTTTATGTCTCCGAACCCCGCGGTGATGCCTGGTGTGCGTCCTGTGAAGAGATCCGGATTCGTGAGGGCGGGGCAAGCGGTGATTGGAACGATGCGTCCGAGGCCTTTGCCAATGTTACATTAATTTGTGGTGTGTGCTATGACAAGGTCCGCAAGCTAAACAGATTTTAGGCGTCAGGCTACTTATATAATGTCAATTATCATCACGGTATTCGTTATTTACCTGGCAATCCTGGTTGGCATTACTATTTGGAGCCGGACAGCGACCCATACCATTAAGGGTTATTTTATAGCCGATAAACAATTACCCCCCTGGGTAGTCGCTTTCAGCACCAATGCCACCGGTGAAAGTGGCTGGTTATTGCTGGGTCTGACCGGTATGGGTTATGCCGTGGGTGCACAGGCCTTCTGGGTTGTGGCCGGCGAGGTCCTCGGCATATCACTTTCGTGGTTACTGGTATCCAGGCGACTCAAACGATTTTCAGATGCAAACGATTCCATCACCGTGCCAGATGTGTTGGCGGCAAGATTCAATGATCGTGGTCATGTCCTCAGGCGCTTGAGTGTGTTAATCATTGTGGTCATGGTTGGCGCCTACGTCGCCGCACAGATGGTGGCAACCGGCAAGGCCTTTGATGGCTTTACCGAGCTTGATTACTTTACCGGTGTTATGGTCGGTGCCTCGGTTATTATCCTGTACACGATGTTCGGTGGATACAAGGCGGTGGCCTGGACCGATCTGATTCAGGGTGTCCTGATGTTGTCAGGACTTGTAATATTACCAGTCGTTGCCATTCAAGCCGGTGGTGGCTGGAACAGTGTTATGGCAAATCTGCATGACCAGGACCCTGGTTTGCTGTCGCCCTGGGGGTCCGAAGGCAAGGGGCTATCGGCCCTGGTTATGATATTCAGTTTTCTGGCCATTGGTATACCGTTTTTGGGCGTACCGCAATTGATGGTTCGGTTCATATCGGCCCGCTCGGAAGAAAGCCTGGTTCCGGCAATGATCATCTCTGTGATCGTACTTCTGTTTTTCACTTTCGGTGCCGTATTGACCGGTATGGCAGGTCGTGCCCTTTTCCCCGGCCTGGAAGATCCTGAACGCATACTACCCATGATATCGACGACATTATTACCACCCGTAATGGGTGGCATTATGCTGGTGGTGGTCCTGGCTGCGATCATGTCGACCGTGGACAGTTTGTTGATTCTTGCGTCCTCGGCACTGGTGCGGGACTACTGGCAGAAGATACATCGCTCACCATTATCTGATCGGGCCTTGTCCAACCGGGGTAAAGTTGTGACGTTGATCATCGGTATTATTGGAATTGCCTTCGCTCTTCACCAGACACCGCTGATCTTCTGGTTTGTCCTGTTTGCCTGGTCTGGCCTGGGCGCGGCTTTCGGGCCGGTACTGCTGTGCGGACTCTGGTATCCCCGGACCAACCTGGCGGGTGCCATTGCCGGTATGCTGGGTGGTTTTATCACCACCGTCGCCTGGGTACTGTGGCTCAAGCCGTATTTCCATGATCTGCTGGAAATTATTCCCGGTTTTACCATCGGTCTGGTATTAACTATCGTGATCAGTAACCTGACCGCCAGGCAAACCACAGCCAACGCTATAACTTAAGCATCCAGTTCGGGGTAATGACGGAAGATACCGTATTCATTAAAAGGTGTGCGGCGTTCCGAGGCAAGATAAGCAGCGATATTGGGTCGGCTGGCCACTTTCTCGTGCAGCATGACCAGTCCGGGGTAGCTTGATTCCAGACGCTTCATCCTTTTTGGATAGGCATAGCGTAAACCCGCGATAAGCTGGAACAATGACAAGTCAACATAACTTAGTCTCCGGCCAAGTATATGTGAGCTGTTACCGGTGTTGCTGGTCAAAACTTTTTCAAAGTAAGCCAGGTATTTCGGGGCCCGTTCCTTCAAAAAATAGCCGGCCTTGCGTCGCGCCTCGCGTTTTTGATCCTTGTAATAAAGGCTGCCGGCTATCGGATGATGTACATCATGGATTTCTGATACAAAGTCGGCAATGGTCAGTTGCAATTGATGTGCCCATATTTGTTTGGAATTTGCAGCGGGTACCAGACCCAGTCGTGGCCCAAGAAATTGCAGGATATTAGCCGTCTGCCCGATGATGAGTTTTCCCGCCTTGAGAAAAGGCGGTGCAAACGGAGGGGAACCAGGTTTTGTATTTTCGAGAATTTGTACGATCCCCTCGATACCCTTGCCACGGCCTTCTAATCGTGCCATATCCAGGTAATCAGCACCTGCCTCCTCGAGGGCAAGCCTGACAAATTCACCTCTGCCCTGGATATCGGGCCAATAGTAGAGTTCATATCGCATGATTTACACCCCCGCAATTAACCTGTAGCTTGGCAGTTAGCTGTAACCGGATTTTGATATAAACATATGGTAGCACCTCGATTAAATTTTATATTTATACGAATATCCAGTGTGATTGTCGGATGTTACGATTCAGAGTGTTATATTTTCAAAAGATAAATATATACGAATAGTTATTACAGGAACCATGAATAAAGACATACCTTTACTATTCCGGCAGTTGACTCACGGTGTCTATGTTATCGGGGTATCCTGCAAGGATAATGATAACGCCTTTACGGCAGCATGGGTTATGCAGGTCTCTTTTAGGCCTTTGCTGCTGGCTCTAAGTATTCACCCGGATCATTCCTCCTACAGGATGCTGATTCAGAGTAAGGCATTTTCGGTCAATGTCCTGCCAGCAGGCAGGATTGATCTGGCGGATCGATTTGGACGCCCTGCCGCCAAGGAGGACAAACTTGCTGGAGTAGCCTGGCACCGTGGTAAAACCGGTGCACCGCTCCTTGATGAGGCCGTGGCCTGTTTCGAGTGCGAATTCAGTCATGAATGTACGGCCGGTGATCACCAGTTGGTGTTTGGCCGTGTGGTGACTGGAACGGTTTTAGACCCGAATGCAATCCCGATGAATTACCGCGATACCGGTGATCTGGACGGGAGCAGCAAGTTATACCCTGGCGGTTTCAGCTAAAAAAGGTCTGCTTCAAACGACGGGTGCTCCATAGCCCCGGCTGTAAGGCACAGGACCTGAAAGGGCGATTGTTTCCCCATTATTCAGAATATCATTGCGGGGAAACAATTCGATATTTCTGCCATTTCGCAATGCCAGAAATACTTCATTCTCTGGTATATTTAATATTTCAAGCAGCCCGCCATAGGTGGTATCTTGCGGAACATCCAGTTCAAACCGGTGTGCACCGTTTCTGGCGAACTTATAAAGTTTGTTAAACAGGCGAATCTCGAGTTTAATCATAGCTATACCTCATGAAAATCATATTTGTTACAACTAATTTATCCAGTTTCAGTGATTGTCTTCCTTGATATTAATCAAGACCTGAAAATCTGTAATTGATGAAAATCAAGGGAAATAACAATGAATTGATCAGGAACCTGGTAACCATCCCGGTTTTCTCAGCCCTGAACGAGGATCAGCTTGAAAAGGTCCTGGCCTCGGCTGAACAGGTAACTCTCTCTAACAGCAATTTTCTTTTTGAACAGGGTCAAATTGCTGACTGGTTTTACATGGTGCAGGAAGGCCAGATCCAGCTTTCAAGGTTATCGGAATACGGGGATGAAAAGGTTATTGATATACTCCACCCCGGTCAGATTTTTGCAGAAGCGGTCATGTTTATGGAGCACCAAAGATATCCTGTTAATGCCCTGGCTATGAAGGATAGCCAGCTAATCGCATTTCATAATGAAACTTTCAGAAGCATTCTGAAAGATTCCGTGGATACCTGTTTTCGACTGATGGCAGATATGAGTCAGCGCCTGCATATTCAGTTGAATGAAATAGACAGTCTCAGCCAGCATAATGCGACCTATCGTTTAATTCATTTTTTGCTTAAATCCGCACCTGAAAATGCTGCAACTAATGCTGAAATAAAGTTAACCTACCCTAAGAATATTATTGCTTCACGACTGTCAATAAAACCCGAGACTTTTTCAAGGATAATGGCCCAGTTAAAGCAAAAGAATATTATTGAGGTTCGTGGCAGCCAGATCATTATTCCGGATATTTCAAGGTTGCGTAACCTGGTAGGTGACTAGGTTGTAATTGATGAAGTTAGAAACATGATAAATTTATAGAATAGGAATTATCACACTAGATAGCAAAATAAGGATGACAGATATTCTTGAAAAGCTGCACCAGGATCATATCCATGCTGCCAAATTGCTGGATCTGTATGATAAACAACTACAGGTGCTCAAGGAGGGAGGTGATCCCAACTACATCATCATGCGGGACATTATGAAATATATGAGGAGTTATCCTGATGTTGTACATCACCCCCTCGAGGAAATAATTTTTGAGAAAATGGAAGACAAGGACAAGCTGCTTGATAAAAATATCGAGAAACTATGCAAGCAACACAGGGAAATTGATGATATTGGCGACGAGCTATATGACAAGCTCTCCACCATTGCAGCAGGAATCGTAACTTCCCTGGAAGATTTCAAGAAGGGGTCGGAAAAATACCTGGAACTGATGCGATCGCATATGGACCTTGAGGAGGGCGAGGTTTTCCCAAGAATCAGGGAACTTTTTACAAAGGTTGACTGGGAAGATGTCGACCTTGAACTGGCCAGGCAACATGACCCAATGTTCGGGGCCGGGATTGAAGAGCAATACGAGTATCTCTATGATTGCCTATTGTCTGAAGGAAACGAGAGCGGGGGTAGTGCTAATTCCTGAACCAGAAAAATAGGGCCCGGTCTGTTCGGCAGCATCCTGCCGGGCCAGGATGTGTTAAGCCATCACATTCCCTTGTAATGTCCCTGCCTGATTAACCTCAAGTCTAGCCAATAAGACCTGATAGAGTAAACTGGTCTGGTAGCTTCGCGACACTGATTTATCAAGACAGGAGGTGGCCTATGAAACTATCGATCAAGGGCTTTGCGCTGGCAGGTGCCATTGTCTGGGGGCTGGGCATGTGCCTGGTTATTATTGCCAATACCATTTCTCCCGGTTATGCTGTTGATTTCCTGACAGTTATGGGATCTATCTATCCCGGATTTGAATATGGACAGGGTGCAAACAGCATCATTGTGGGGACACTTTACGGGGTTGTCGATGCCGGCATCGCCGGTGCTGTATTTGCCTGGCTTTATAACTGCCTTGCCAGATGAGTCAGGACGATCTGGATCCGGAAAGCAGCAGGCTGCCAATAAAAGTTTTGTTACGGCGGCAAATAGGCAGGGGTACCCTTCCTGAAGGGTTATTCAACCTTGTAACAATCTGTACCGGAATCAGTTACCAGCTGTGACATTAAATCATCAGCTGTGATTGTATTGCTGTTTACCAGCGGAAAACCGGTCACAGCGATACCCCGGCTTACCCAGGTATTGCAAGTGTTGAGTGCATGGAAATTGCCTTTTGCCGTGTAAAACCGGCTGTTACCGTAGAGCCCGGTCCCTCTGGCCTGGATGTCATTGGCTTCGTTACGCAAAAAGCTTCCTGCTATGTAATTTATTAACTTTTCATGACCTGCTTCAGGAACAGAAAGTTTCATGATCTTGCTGGCTGGAAAAAATTGCCGGGGTTCCTCTGTAATATCTACCAGGTGCAGCACGGTAGTTGTTGGTAACAGTATTGCACGCATGGCAAGTCCATAAGTAAATTCCTTTGACTGATAAAATTGTTCATCACCCCAGCCAACCTCGATGTAGGCCCCGTCACCCAGATCAGATCCTAGCGCAGGTATCCTGGCCATCAGCTCATCGCTTTCAACGGCAATCCCCGTATGCCAGCCGTGGCTGATGACATAAAAGGATTTCAATTCAGGGCAAGCAAGATCAGTTTCAGCCGCACTACTGGCATGTGAGGCTGCCAGCAGTAACAGGAAAAAAATACGCATAACTTATTGAAGTAGGATATACCTCATGGCAGCTAGCGGGCCAGCTTGATACTGGCCGCAGTAACGATCCCCCAGATCCAGTTGACGAAGACAACATAGGCCGGTGTGAGTTGCCCGAGTTCCATGCCACCGATACCGGCATCCAGCTTGTAGGGAAACACGACAAAGATTTGCACCAGAGATGGCAACAGGCTCAATATGCTGCCTTTTAGAAGGATCCGCGAATTGAGGAATGGCAAGACGAACACAAGTCCCCACAGCCCGCCCCAGACGATAGCTGGATAAAGCCACTCCGGTGTCAATGCCGGGGCAATGGCAATGTTAAACGACTGCGGTATACCAGCCTCGCCGAACAACCATAATGCCAGGCGATTAGTCAGTGCACCAATACAACCCGCTGAGAAATAAATCATCAAGTTTTTCATAATCACTCAAGCCATTGTTTTCATACAGTTACGAAGGTCCACAGCCATTTCTTCGCCTTTCTGGTAACGGACCTCGACCTGTTTTTGCAGACCCTTGTTGATGATAGCAGCGACGCAGGGATTCAGCTCGGATCGGATTCTGAGGATATCCGGATGCTGCTCGTTGGCAATACTGTACATCAAAGTGGCCATGGAATCGCCCTTGAAGGGTAATTGCCCACACAATAACTGGTAGAGCATAACCGTCAGCGAGAACAGATCGGAACGGCCGTCGATCTTCTTGCCAGCCAGTTGTTCTGGCGACATGAAAGAGGGTGTACCAAGTATGACCCCGGTTTTGGTGCGGCTGGAATCGGTAATACGGGCAATTCCAAAGTCCGTGATTTTCAATTTGTCTGTTTCAGAGTCATACATGATGTTTGCCGGCTTGACATCACGATGCACCACGTTCTGGCTGTGAGCATAACCGAGTGCATCGGCACATTGCGCGATCATGTCCATGGCCTTGAGCGGTGGCAGCAAACGATGGGGCTTGGAATACTCTGTGAGATCCTTGCCCTTGAGGAATTCCATGGCGATGTAGGCCAGGTCCAGTTCTTCACCGGCATCGTAAATCGTAACAATATTCGGATGAGTAAGTCGGCCTGCAGTTTCTGCTTCACGGAAGAAACGTTTTTTTACTTCGTCCAGCTCATCAGCCTCGAATTCCTGCGACAGGGCCATGGTCTTGATCGCGACCACACGGTTAATCTTGGGGTCGCGGCCCTGGTAGACTATGCCCATGGCCCCCTTACCAAGTTCTTTTTCCACCTCATAGCGGCCCAACATGGGCTTCGATACACTATCGCCATCCAGTACCAGGGTAGCAGCATTGGCCGAGGAGGGTGAACCACCAATGACCAGGGTATCCTGCAGGGTATGACTGCGCTTGATTCGGTCCTGAATATCCCGGAACTTGGAATCGTGCCTGGTCATGTACTCATATACTGATGCGGCTTTGTTGAACTGGCGCTTGCGTTCAAAATCCAGACCCAGGTTATAAAGCGGTTCCATCATGTCATCTTCCAGTGGGCATTGTCGGAATTTTTCCAGGGCCATATCGAGTTGTCCCTGTTGCTGAAACTGGAGGCCCAGCATGCGATTACTCTCGGCAGATTTTTCTTCGGAACGGATCATGCCACGTTCCGTCACCAGGAAGCGCTTGGTAATCAGCAACAGGTAACCACCTACCAGTAATGCGGAGGGCAGCATGAGTTCTACCCACATACCCTCCGTAATCAACAGATACTGGTTCACGCCGATCAAAAGGGCCAGCAGGATCACACTGAGGACTGCAGCAACCCCGGCACTAAGTCGCGGCAGGACGACTATCAGGTAAAGGGCGACAAGTAAAAAAGCACCAAGTGTTGCCATCTCCGCCCAGTCCGGAACGACGAAGAAATCCTGGTTCAGGATACTGGCCACGGTATGTGCCAGTACCAGGACCGGTGACATGTTTTCGGATACCGGCGTCGGGAAGCTTGTGCCGACACCAAAAGCGGTTGCGCCAATCAGTACGATACGGTCCTTGTAATTTTCAACGGGTACCTTGCCGGAATAAACATCAAAGAATGAGTCAACCGGGAAGGCCTCACGTTGATTACTGCCCTTGTAAAACAGGGGATACATCCTCGAGATCGGATCCGTCAATATGCTGAGTTTACCGAGGTGTACGGCACGGCCGGGTTCCAGGCGAATGTCCGCAGGTGAGAGATTCAGTCCCCTGGTTGCAATCATCAGCGCCAGGGAGGGGTAAACTTCTCCGTAGTAATCCACGGCCAGTAATTCCGTCCGCACACCCCCATCGGGATCACGCAGGTTAATCAAGTGGCCCACGCCCGCTGTGGCTTCACCGAGAATGGCGAGAGGCGGTGTCGCGGTATCAACAGCCAATGGAGATCCCGATTTGCTGCTGCTGACAATATTTTCAATACGGTTACGCTGGACAAAGTCGGGGAGTGACTTGTCTGGTTTTCCAATAGCCACACCTTTCCTGTTGATATTGAACTGCATACCCATGACCACGTTCCCGGCGTTGGCCATGCTGTCGGCGAGATGAGAATCCGTGTCCAGGCTGAGACGTGATTCTTCAAACAGCTCGCCCAGTTGCTCAAGATCGGCACTGTTGCTGCGTAAGCCAGAGGATTCATAGTAGCCGATGAGATCGTTCAATCGTTCCCTGGCCGGATCGGGCAGGGCAGTTTTTGCCTCAGTGCTCCCGGATGGCAGGGGAGCGAGCAGCTTGTTCTCAAGGACTGTCAACTCATCACCACTGGCCTTGAGGCCCGAGCTTTCAAAATGCTCTATCAGTTTATTGATTTCCTTGAGTCCCGGATCTATCTGGGGTTCGGAAAGTAGAATGGTATTGCCGATGACACTGGCACCACCATCAGCCAGGCGGTTGATCATCTCGGCGAGGATGTCACGTGGCCATGGCCAACGTCCAAGATTGGCAATACTTTCATCATCTATGGCCACAACCGCAATGCGCTTGCCTGCTTCCTTGCTGGATGCCCGCAAACCAATGTCGTAAGCAAAGCGCTCCAGACCGGCAATCCAGCTGCTTCCCCCCATCAGCAGGAACGCGATTGATATGATCAGAGCTATCAACCAGTCACGCCGCCAGAATCCCTCTTTTTTTGCCATCGACTTTCTCTTTGTTATTGATGAACGACCGATAGACAGTAACCCTATCCATATTAGCCTGCCCCGACCTCGAATAAAACAGGAAAGGCCTGAATCTGTGGCTTCTTAACAGAATAATCGTTGCAGGATATTCTCATAGGTTGATGATAATGTATCGAGGTCATCCGCTTTCACGCATTCGTTCAACTTGTGAATCGTTGCATTCACCGGCCCCAGTTCGACTATCTGAGCACCGGTCGGGGCAATGAAGCGGCCGTCCGAGGTGCCTCCCCCGGTACTGACTTCCGGCTCAACACCGATCGTTTCCTTGACGGCGTGAATAACGGCATTCAATAACTCACCTTTTGTTGTGACAAACGGTTGGCCGGACAGCTTCCACTCGATGTCATACTCCAACTGGTGCCGGGCCAGGATCTCCTCGACCTTTTGCTCCAGTTCTGCCTGAGTGACTTCGGTACTGAAGCGAAAATTGAACATTACATCCAGATGTCCCGGTATTACGTTATCCGCGCCGGTCCCGGCATTGAGATTCGATACCTGGAACGAGGTCGGGGGATAAAATTCGTTGCCGTCATCCCACCGCATCGAGCTTAATTCTGCCAGGGCAGGGGCGAACAAATGAATAGGGTTGCGAGCCAGGTGCGGGTAAGCGACGTGACCCTGGATACCGAAGACAGTGAGTTTTGCGCCCAGCGAGCCCCGGCGACCGTTCTTGATCACATCACCCAGAGTCTTCTTGCTGGAAGGTTCACCCACCAGGCACCAGTCGATCTTGATATTTTGCTCCTCCAGATATTCAACGACCTTGCGGGTGCCGTTGATTGAAGGTCCTTCCTCGTCACTGGTGAGCAACAGGCCAATAGTGCCAGCATGGTCCGGATAGCTGGCCACAAAACGCTCCATGGCGGTGACCATGCTGGCAATGCTGCCTTTCATGTCGGCGGCACCGCGGCCATAGAGAAAACCATCCCGGATCTCCGGTTTGAATGGATCGGAAATCCATTGATTCACAGGGCCTGTTGGTACGACATCGGTATGACCGACGTAAATAAAACAGGGTGATTCCTCGCCATGGGTGATCCAGAGATTGTTGACGTCTTCATAGCGCAGGTGGGTTGCCTTGAACCCGGATCGTTCCAGGCGTTCAGCAAGCATTTGCTGGCAACCGGCATCTACCGGGGTAACGGTGGCACGGCTAATCAGTTCTGTGGCAAGGCTGAGTGCGTCGCTCATGATTATAATCAGGGTTCAAAAACGGCGATCAATTCGCCTACTTTAACACGACTGTCCGCGTGACAACTGATCGTCCGGCGAACACGAAATTGGTCCATGTTGGCACCACGTTGCTGGTAGAGGTCGCTGATAGACTGGATATCATGGTTTGATATCACCACCTGGATGCCTTTCCGTGAAAGCTTGTTTGCCCACTCGGCCAGTTCTACTTGTTGTTGCCAGTTAAAGCCACCACTTGAATAATCAGTAAACCGCGCTGTTGTATTCAAGGGCGCATAAGGCGGATCGCAATAGACTACATCGCCCTTGCGCACCTGTTTCATGGTGTCATGGAAACCGGCGTTGATGAATAATGCGTTTCCTGATTTTGTGTGGAAGAATTGCATTTCCTTTTCCGGGAAGTACGGCCGGTCATAGCGACCAAAAGGAACGTTGAAAGTCCCTTTCTGGTTATAACGGCACAGGCCATTGTAACCATGACGGTTGAGATACAGGAACAGGGCTGACTTCAGTCGCCTGTTGCGGCTCTGGTTAAATTTTTTGCGCAACTGATAATACGCTTCCGATTGATTAAGTTTCCCGGAAAAATAGTTTCGGCAATAATCAATGAATGTCTGCCCTTCTTTCTGCAATTGCCGGTAGAGATTAATTAGATCAGGATTGCTGTCTGCCAGCAGATAACGCCGGTAATCGGTATTCAGGAATACTGCGGCTGATCCAACAAACGGTTCTACCAGGCGCAATCCACCGTTTAATTGTTTGCCAATGCGATCAACCTGGCGGTATTTCCCCCCGGGCCATTTCAGAAACGGTTTCATGGTCGTGCAGTATGTTCAGTTTTCTCCGGGTGCAAGTGCCCTGATACTGAGTGCATGGATCTCGGCGGGCATCATGTCTTCGACGGCCATGTACACGGCACGGTGACGTTGTACCATGTTCAGGCCATTAAACTTTTCAGAGATAATCGTCACCGCAAAATGACCGCCACCGGAGGCCTTTGCACCGGGATGGCCGGTATGTTGTGCGGAGTCATCCCGGATCTCGAGTTGTTCCGGAGAAAATGATTTTTCCAGCCGACTGCGGATTTCAGCAACGCGATCCATGGAATAGCTCAGGCGGTTGGAAACACTTTTTTGAAAGGCTTCACAGTAACTTCTTCATAGACACCGGCGGCCAGATAAGGATCGGCATCGGCCCAGGCCTGCGCAGCTTCCAGTGAATCAAACTCGGCGACGATGATACTGCCACTGAATCCCGCCGGTCCCGGATCCTCACTGTCAATCATCGGATTTGGTCCGGCAAGCAACATCCGTCCTTCGTCCTGCAGGTCCTGCAGACGTTTGATGTGATCGGCCCGGACACTCATGCGTTTTTCCAGGCTGTCATCGACATCTTGACCAATGATGGCATACCACATGTTCTACTCCTTCTTTTCTTCAACTTCGCTCATGAAACGTGACATATAGATTGACTGACCGATTGCAAATACGATGGTGCAACCGAGGATACCGAACAACTTGAATTTTACCCAGAAGGCCTCGGAGAAATTATAGGCCACGTATATGTTCAATAATCCCATTGCCACAAAGAATATGATCCAGCTCATGTTTAACGTTGACCAGGCATGCGCCGGCAGGCTCAGAGCATGGCCCATCATCCGCTGCACCATGGTTTTCCCGCCGATAAAATGACTGCCCAGGAAGACCAGGGCGAACAACCAGTTGACTGCCGTGGGTTTCCACATCACGAAATGCTTGTCCTGGTAGAGCAGGGTGGCACCACCCAGTATCAAAACGACCACCAGGGTGATGATGTGCATCTTTTCAAAGCGATGTTTGATGATCCAGTAGACGCTGACCTGTATGATACTTGCTGCTATCAAAACTGCCGTGGCGACATAAAAACCCTGCCCTTCAGCACGAGCTTCGGCAACAAAGTAGGTAATGAAAAACGCCAGTACCGGAAAGAAATCAAACAGGAATTTCATAGGATAATATAAATCGAATTTGTCTCATCATAACGAAAAAGCGACAACCACTCTATAAATGGCCCAATACTTTCATATTCACCCGGAGAGCCCCCAGCATCGTTTGATCGTTCAGGCTGCGAGGATACTGGACAACGGCGGTATCGCGGTTTATCCCACAGATTCCTGTTACGCTATTGGTTGTCATATCGGGGACAAGGCGGCGCTGGAGCGGGTGCGGCGAATACGCAGGCTGGACGAAACGCACAGCCTCACGCTGATTTGCAAGGATCTGACCGAGATTGCAACCTATGCCAGGCTCAGTAATTCAGCTTTTCGCCTGATCAAGGCGCTGACACCGGGACCTTATACGTTTCTGTTACCGGCGACACGAGACGTTCCCCGCAGTCTGCAACATCGAAAACGCAAGACCATAGGCCTGCGAGTACCGGACCACCCGGTCACAGCGGCCCTGCTGGAAGAACTGGGTCAGCCGTTATTGACGACCAGCCTGATAATGCCTGGCGATGATGTCCCGCTCTCGGAGCCGGAAATAATCAATAACAGGCTGGGAAAACAGGTGGACTTGGTGATAGATGCTGGGGCCGGCGGCCTTGCATCAACTTCTGTGATCGACCTGACAGATGATGTGCCCGTGATTGTTCGCCATGGTAAGGGCGATGTCTCAATGATAGGGAGTTAAGGCCAACTGGGTTATAATCCGCGCATGCAGACATGGCTATTTTTCAGGGGGTTATTTTTTGAGTAGTAGCACAAACCGGCGCGTGCTGTCCGGCATGCGACCAACCGGCCAACTCCACCTGGGTCATTATCACGGCGTCCTCAAAAACTGGCTCAATTTGCAAAATGAATACGAGTGTTTCTTCTTTGTGGCTGACTGGCACGCCCTGACCACAGAATACGAAGATCCACAAATCATTGGTGCCAGCGTCTTTGACATGGTCGTGGACTGGCTGGCCGCCGGCATCAACCCGGGTGCTGCCAAGATCTTTATTCAGTCCCGGGTTCCCGAGCACGCGGAGCTACACTTGCTGCTCTCCATGTTTACCCCGCTCAGCTGGTTGGAACGTGTACCAAGCTATAAGGACCAGCAAGAGAAAATGAGCAACAAGGACCTCACCACCTACGGATTCCTGGGTTATCCCTTGCTGCAATCGGCTGACATTCTTATTTACAAAGCAGGTAACGTGCCGGTTGGAGAAGATCAGGTGGCCCACGTGGAATTGGCCCGCGAAGTGGCTCGCCGCTTCAATTATCTGTATGGCCGTGAGCCCGGCTTCGAGGAAAAGGCCGAGGCCGCTGCCAGGAAACTGGGCAAAAAGAATAACCGCCTTTACCATGAATTACGTCGCAGCTACCAGGAACAGGGTGATGCCATGGCCCTGGACAAGGCCCGGGCACTGCTGGAGTCACAGCAAAATATCTCAATCGGTGACTGTGAGCGTTTGTTTGGTTACCTCGAGGGCGGTGGCAAGATGATTTTTCCCGAGCCCCAGGCCCTGCTGACACCGGCATCGAAGATGCCTGGCCTGGACGGACAGAAGATGTCCAAGTCTTACAACAACACCATCAGTCTGCGTGATAGCGCGCCAGCAATCGAGGAAAAAATCAAGACCATGCCAACTGACCCGGCTCGCGTTCGCCGAACGGATCCCGGTGACCCTAACAAGTGCCCGGTCTGGGGCCTGCACCAGGTTTATGGGGATGACGAACTCAGGGACTGGGTTATGAAGGGTTGTACCTCGGCCAGCATCGGCTGTCTTGAATGCAAGACGCCCCTGATCGAGGCTATCATCAAGGAACAGGAGCCGATCCGTGAGCGTGCCCGGGAATACGAGGAAGACCCGGATACGGTCATGGGCATTATCAGCGATGGTTGTGATGCGGCGCGGGACATTGCCAAGGAAACGATGGAAGAGGTAAGAGATGCCATGGGACTTACCTTTAAGTGATGATGTTTTTTGTATGCCGGGTTAAGATCGGTACATAATCGCTTCGACTTGCCATGAACCAGAACGAGACTACAGATCCTGTCTCCGTCAGCCAGGCGGAAATGCCATTCGCCATTATCCAGGGAGAACCGTTGACCGATTTTCCGGCTGATCTTTATATCCCGCCGGACGCCCTCGAAGTCTTTCTCGAGGCCTTCGAAGGCCCGCTGGACCTGTTGTTGTACCTGATCAAACGGCAAAACCTCGATGTCCTGGACATTCCCATCGCCGATATCACGGCGCAGTACATGAAGTACATTGATCTTATGGAAACCCTGCAGATGGAACTGGTTGGAGAATACCTGGTGATGGCCGCAATGCTAGCCGAAATCAAATCACGGATGTTATTGCCGCGGCCAGTAGAAGAAGACGAGGAAGACGACCCGCGGGCTGAACTCGTGCGCCGCCTGCTGGAATATGAACGATTCAAAAAGGCCTCCGAGGATCTTGATGCCCTGCCAAGACTGGAGAGGGATGTCTTCGGTACCATTGCCGAGTTTACCCAGCGCAAGATAGTGCATGAACCACCGCAGGTCTCGCTGGATAACCTGTTGCAGGTTTTTGCCGAGGTATTGAACCGTGCCGAGTTATTTTCGCATCATCATATTACCCGCGAACCTTTGTCCGTACGGGAACGCATGAGCCTGATCCTGGATCAGGTTAACGCGGAGGATTTTATCCAGTTCAACAAACTGTTTACGCTGGAAGAAGGACGTGCCGGTGTCATCGTGGCCTTGCTGGCCGTACTCGAGCTATTGAAAAACTCACTCATTGAAATGGTCCAGAATGAAATCAACGGACCAATATATGTCAAGGCAGCCGCATGAACCAGGAGCAATTAAAAAACATCATTGAAGCCGCCCTCATGGTTTCAGATAAGCCAATGAGCATTAACCGTCTTTTGGAGTTATTTCAAAAGGACGTGGAAGAGATTGAGCGTGATGAAATCATGGCAGCTATCCAGGAACTGCAGGATGACTATCAATTCCGTGGTATTGAATTGACAAAGGTTGCCAATGGTTACCGTATACAGTCCCGTGCCGAGTATGCCGACTGGGTCAATCGACTGTTTGATGAGAAACCACCGCGATATTCACGGGCCCTGCTGGAAACACTGGCCATCATTGCTTACCGTCAACCGCTGACACGTGCCGAAATCGAGGACATACGTGGAGTCAGCGTCAGTTCCAATATCATCAAAACCCTGCAGGAGCGTGAGTGGATCCGGGTTGTGGGTCACAAGGACTTGCCGGGCAAGCCGGAGTTGCTGGCGACCACCAAGGAATTTCTTGATTATTTTAATCTGAAGACCCTGTCCGAATTACCGACGCTGGCTGAGATCAAGGAGCTGAACCAGTTGAACCCTGACCTGTTTGCTTCACTGGATTCCACCCCTGACTTTGCCGCCGAAGGCCAGCTTGTGACTGATGTCGATGAATCAGAAGATGAGAGTGATGCCGACGATGATGGATTTCTCGATGAAGGCAAGGTCGTGCCTTTCTCCAACGCCTGAACCGGCATTATTGATCATTACCCGCAACGTCTGATTCGCTATGCCCGCCCCGAATCCCGAAAGGATCCAGAAGGTCCTGGCGCAGGCCGGTGTAGGTTCGCGCCGGGAGGTGGAATCGTGGATCCGGGACGGACGCATTACAGTCAACGGCAGGAAGGCGGGGCTGGGTGAGCGGATTTCCGTGGGCGATAAGGTCCGCGTGGATGGTGAACTCCTTCACCTGGCGCAATCCCGGTCGCAAAAGACACGTATCCTGGCTTATCACAAACCGGTTGGTGAAGTGTGCACCCGTAAGGATGAAAAAGGCCGGGAGACCGTGTTTGCCTCGCTCCCGCCACTCAGGCAGGGCCGCTGGATCAGCATCGGACGGCTTGATATCAATACTTCCGGGTTGTTGTTGTTTAGCAATGATGGCGAGCTCGCCAACCGCCTGATGCATCCGGCCGGAGAGTTTATCCGCGAGTATGCCGTGCGTGTATTGGGTGAGGTTGGTAAACCGGTACTAAAAAAGTTGCGGGATGGCATTACATTGGAGGATGGCCGGGCCTGTTTTGATAGCATTCACCATGGTGGTGGTCACGGTGCAAACCATTGGTACCATGTAACCCTGCATCAGGGGCGGAATCGGATAGTGAGGCGCCTTTGGGAATCCCAGGGTGTGACTGTAAGCCGCCTCATCCGGGTTCGGTTTGGACCATATTTATTACCGAGAGATCTCAAACCGGGCCGCTACCGAGAACTGGATCGGATCGAGGTTAATCGTATCCTGGATGCCAGCAAGTCCTGAGATATACCGGGCGGGATGCAAAACCAACTTGAGATCGTCTATGCTCGCCTGCTCAAGGCCTATGGCCCCCAACATTGGTGGCCCGCCGATGATCCCTTTGAAGTCATGGTGGGTGCGGTCCTCACCCAGAACACGGCCTGGTTGAATGTCGAGAAGGCCATAAAAAGCCTCAAGCAATCGATAGACATTAGTGCTGAGGCAATTCTGGCCCTCGCAGATGATGAGCTCGCGGCGCTGATCAGGCCCTCCGGCTATTTCAATATCAAGACGCGGCGACTCAAAAACCTGTGTCAGTGGTTCCTGGATGAGGGCGGTTTCGCGGAGCTTTTAAGCCAGGATACCGGGGATCTGCGCGAGGCTCTGCTATCGATCAAAGGTATTGGACCGGAAACCGCGGACGATATTCTGCTTTATGCCTTCGAGCGGCCGGTGTTTGTCATTGATCTCTATACCCGGCGACTGTTTTCCCGACTGGGTCTGGTAAGCGGTGATGAGGATTATGAGACACTAAGGCATTTGTTCGAGACCGCCATGCCTGCCAATGTCCCAATATATAATGAGTATCATGCGCTCATTGTCCGCCATGCCAAGGAGACCTGTAGTAAAACAGGAGATTGCAGGCATTGCTGGGTTGAATCGGCGGACACAGAATTCTGATACCGTCTGCTGGTAAAGGCCCCGGAATGATTTGAATAAACACGGTGTCGACGGTATGCTTTGCAGCCCTTGACGCGTCGGATCCTGAACTGAATGACTAACCGAAGGCCATTTGTGGCAGCCAACTGGAAAATGAACGGCAACCTTGCCTCAATCCGTCCATTACTGGCCGACATCCTGGCAGGCGTTCAGACAGGTGTGAATGCCGAGGTGGTGATTTGCCCGCCTTACATCTACATCGACGAGATTGCACTAAGGCTGGATAATACGACGGTCGAGCTTGGTGCACAGAATGTTTCACAGTATGGCTCTGGTGCCCATACCGGGGAAGTCGCGATTGGTATGTTGCAGGACTATAACACCGGCTACGTGATCATTGGCCATTCCGAGCGACGCATGCTCTATGGTGAAACCGACATCATAGTCGCTGAAAAATTTAAAAAGGTGGTCGATTCGGGGCTTAAACCGATCCTCTGTGTCGGCGAGACCCTGGAACAGCGGGAAGCTGATGAAACTGAGGAAGTTATTGCCCGGCAACTGGATACGGTCATTGACAATGCCGGGGTGAAGTCTTTTGCCAAGGCAGTCATTGCCTATGAGCCGGTCTGGGCGATAGGTACTGGCAGGACCGCAACACCGGATCAGGCCCAGGAGGTTCATGCGTTTATCCGGTTGCGTTTGGCCAGGCATGATGAGGAAATTGCGGACCTGCTGCGAATTGTTTATGGCGGCAGCGTCAAGGCTGATAATGCAAAAGAATTATTTACGATGGCAGACATTGACGGCGGGTTGATTGGCGGCGCTTCGCTGATTGCCGAAGATTTTCTGAGTATCTGCCAGGCAGCAATATAGGAAACACTATGGATACAATTAATACACTTCTTCTCGTGTTACAGGTGATCATTGCGGTCGCCCTGATAGGTATTATTCTGATACAGCATGGTAAAGGTGCTGATGCCGGCGCTGCATTTGGCAGTGGCGCATCAACCACAGTTTTCGGTAGTGGTGGTTCCGGCGGTTTTCTCTCCAAGGCCACGGCATTCCTCGCGGTATTATTCCTGGCGAACAGCCTGCTGCTGGCTTACCTGGCACGTGACCGTGTCAAGGCGCCTGAGAGCCTGTTGAGTAATGAACCAGTTGTCATTGAAGAGACTATTGAATTACCAAAAGAAGAGCCTGTGGAGGATTCAGCAAGTCCCGGTGTAACACTGGATGTGCCTGAAGTACCTGAAGAATGATTCCAGCCGCAATCACCAATTGTATGATTGCATATTGCCGATGTGGTGGAATTGGTAGACACGCTATCTTGAGGGGGTAGTGGGTGAAAACCCGTGGGAGTTCGAGTCTCCCCATCGGCACCATTATCTTTATCCAAACAACTCCTTGGTATTTTCAGTATTAATCATATAATCTTTGAAGGATTGATTAACGGGATATCTGGCAATTCTGATTTCGTGTTTTCAATTGGAGAGAGGATGAACTTTAAACGGAGAAACGCAGTTATGACTTCTTTAAAAAAACGGGTTGCCTGTTCGATCTTCATTTTTATATTCATATTCAGTGCCAGCCCGGCATTTGCAGTATGGACCTGGCTTGATAAATCTCCGGCTAGCAAGTTTAATGAAAAAGACTGGAGTATGCTTAAATCCACTACCAACGAACTTCTGGATAATGGTGCCGATGGTGAAATGCGTGAATGGAGTAACGAAGAGAGC
>JBFFIE010000002.1:0-146091 GCA_041556555.1 Gammaproteobacteria bacterium | reverse complement strand
GCCAAGATCAAATACTCGACGGTACAGAACTGGTACCCGGGCGATGAAAACGGCAAGGGTGGTATTTACAACTTTGTAACCAAGCGTGGTGATTGCCGTGGTGTGAATTCCAAGATTTCATGGACGCAGGTGGAAACCGGTTCCGCGATCACCTGGAAATATCCGAGTTGCCTGTTGCGGGGTGATAACTCTGTCGGCGAATTTTACTCGGTGGCTGTCACCAACAATTACCAACAGGCTGATACCGGAACCAAGATGATCCACCTGGGTAAGAACACCCGCAGCACGATTATCTCCAAGGGGATTTCGGCAGGACACGCCGAAAACGCCTATCGTGGCCTGGTGCGGATCAGCGCCAAGGCAGACAATGCCCGTAATTACACCCAATGTGACTCATTATTAATGGGTGATAAATGCGGGGCGCACACCTTTCCCTACATCGAGGCCAAGAATGCCTCTGCACAGGTCGAACACGAAGCCACAACATCCAAGATCGGTGATGACCAGTTGTTTTACTGCAGGCAACGGGGCATCTCGGAAGAAGATGCCGTCAATATGATCGTGAACGGCTTCTGTAAGGAAGTGTTCAAGGAATTGCCGATGGAATTCGCAGTCGAAGCTCAGAAACTACTTGGCGTCACCCTGGAAGGCGCGGTGGGTTAAACATTTTTATTTCTACAGGTTATGACAATGCTTGATATTAAAAACTTACATGCCTCGATAGAAGGCAAGGAAATATTGAAAGGACTGGATCTCACAGTCAATGCCGGTGAGGTTCATGCCATCATGGGTCCAAATGGTTCAGGTAAAAGTACCCTCGCCAATGTCCTGGCAGGACGTGATGCGTATGAAATAACCGGAGGTTCGATTCTGTTTGAAGGCAAGGACCTGAACGAGATGGAACCGGAAATCCGGGCACGAGAGGGCATATTCATGGCCTTTCAGTACCCGGTAGAAATCCCGGGTGTGAATAATATTTATATGCTTAAGGCTGCACTCAATGCCATCCGCGAGCATCGTAATGAACCGCCACTGGACGCTATGGAGTTCCTCAAGTTGCTCAAGGAGAAAACCAAGGTTGTCAATCTCAGGGATGACCTGCTAAACCGATCGGTTAACGAAGGCTTTTCCGGCGGCGAGAAAAAACGCAATGAGATCTTCCAAATGGCTGTACTGGAACCCAAGCTCGCGATCCTGGATGAAACTGACTCTGGTCTCGACATTGATGCATTAAAAGCCGTCGCAGAAGGCGTCAATAGTCTGCGTAGTCGGGATCGGGCCATCATACTCGTTACCCACTACCAGCGGCTGTTGAACTACATAGTTCCGGATCAGGTGCATGTGCTGTCCGATGGCAAGATCATCAAGTCTGGTCATCGTGAGCTCGCCCTGCAACTGGAAGAGAAAGGTTATGACTGGGTCAAGGAGGAAGCTGCTGCATGAGCGACACGGCAGTGAAACATTACATTGACGAATTGCATCGCCTGCAGGAATCTCTTCCTGGCGACAAATTGTCACTGATTCGCGAGGCGGCCATGGGCCAATTCCAGGCCAGGGGTTTCCCGACCACGCGCCAGGAAAACTGGAAATACACGGATGTGAAACCGATTGCCCGGTCAGCCTTTGGCATCGCTGAAGCAAAGCCAGCCGCTGGCTATGAAAAGCAGCTGGAACTTGCCCGCCTAAGTGGCCTGGAAAGTCATGAACTGGTCTTTATCAATGGCCGATTTTCTGTAGAACATTCCCGGCTCCAGGACCTGCCGCAAGGCGTCGTACTGGAAGACATGTCCAGCGCACTGAATAATCACAGCAAGCTGGTTGACTCTATCATGAGTAATACCACGCTAAATGAACAGTCCAATCCGTTTAATATTCTAAATACAGCGTTCATTCATGATGGAGTACTGATCCATGTGCCGGATGACTGCTCAATAGATAAACCGATCAACCTGATTTATCTCTCCGGATATTCTGACAATGAATTCTCAGCCCATCCCAGGAATCTGATTTTCCTGGGTAATGGCGCCAGCCTCACTGTCATCGAAAATTATGTTGGTGCAAAAGACAGTCAATATTTCATTAACACCGTCACGGACGCTGTTCTCGCCAGCAATGCCGCTCTTACACATTACAAGCTGCAACAGGAAAGTGTCGAGAGTTACCATATCGGTAATTTCAATATTTACCAGGACAGGGACAGCCAGGTGAATTCCCATTCAATTTCCCTGGGCGGTTCACTGGTCCGCAATGATATTAAAGTGCAGCTCGATGCCGAGGGGGCCGGCGTGCTGCTCAATGGCCTTTATATGGCCAACGGCAAGCAACACATAGATAACCACACCTTGATCAATCACCTGCAACCGCACACCAACAGTGAAGAACATTACCGCGGGGTGCTTAATGACAGGGGTCGTGGTGTCTTCAACGGCAAGGTTGTTGTTCACAAGGACGCCCAGAAAACCGATGCCGCTCAATCCAACGCCAATCTGCTGTTATCGGATCAGGCCGAGATTGATACCAAACCCGAGCTGGAAATTTATGCAGACGATGTGAAGTGCTCACATGGCAGCACAGTAGGCCAGCTGGATAAGGACATGATGTTTTACCTGCGCTCACGCGCCATTGATGAGACTACCGCAAAAAGCATCCTGACCTTTGCATTCGCCGAGGAGGTTATCAAGCGGATTGAGATTGAACAAATCAGGCACTATCTGGAATATCAGGTCATTGGTCGCTTGCCAGATGCCGAACTGATTAAGGAATTCACTCATGAATAATCCTGTCGCAGAAAAACTCGCAACCGGCATCGATTCCATCGACGTAAATGCTATACGCGCAGATTTTCCGGTACTTGATCAAAAAGTAAACGGCAAGCCACTGGTCTATCTGGATAATGCAGCAACGACACAGAAACCCCGGCAGGTAATTGACACCATCGATGAATACTATCGCCGTTACAATTCCAACATCCATCGCGGTGTTCACTCACTGAGCGAGAAAGCGACTGCGGCCTATGAGGCAGCCAGGGAAACCGTCCGAGATTTCATCAACGCGCCGGCAACCCGGGAAATCATCTTTGTTCGCGGTGCGACCGAGGGCATCAATCTCGTTGCACAGAGTTATGGCATGACAAATCTGAAAGCCGGAGACGAAATCATCATTTCGGAAATGGAGCATCATTCCAACATCGTACCCTGGCAACTTCTGTGTGAACGGACTGGCGCCGTGCTTAGGGTAATACCGATCAATGATGATGGTGATCTTAAGCTGGAATCCTACCAAAGTTTACTGGGGCCAAAAACGAAACTGGTCAGCATTGTTCATATCTCAAATGCATTGGGTACGATCAATCCGGTGAAACAGATCGTTGATCTGGCTCATGAACATGATGCACTGGTGCTCGTAGATGGGGCCCAGGCGACTGCCCATACCGGTATTGATGTGCAGGCACTGGACTGTGACTTTTATGTGTTCTCCGGGCACAAGATGTTTGGCCCTACAGGTATCGGTGTGCTTTATGGCAAGACTGATTTGCTGAATGCAATGCCGCCCTACCAGTCCGGTGGCGACATGATCAAGATGGTGACTCTGGAGAAAACCCTTTTCAATGAACTCCCCTACAAGTTCGAGGCTGGCACACCACACATTGCCGGCGTCATTGGCATGGGCGCAGCCATCAATTACATTAAATCAATTGGCCTGGATAACATTGCCGCCTATGAGCACGATTTGCTTGATTACGCCGCGGCAGCAGTCAGTGATATTAAAGGGCTGAAACTGGTCGGCACAGCGAAGAAAAAAACCAGCATACTCTCTTTCACGCTGGGAAACATACACGCACATGATATCGGGACTATTCTGGATCATGAGGGTGTTGCCGTCCGCGCCGGTCACCATTGCGCTATGCCAGTCATGGAACGTTTTGGTATCCCGGCAACCGCACGCGCATCATTTGCTCTTTACAATTCCCGCGGGGAAGTAGACACGCTGGTCAAGGCACTGAATAAATGCAAGGAGATCTTCGGGTAATGTTTGACTTGAAAGACCTGTATCAGGAAGTGATCGTTGATCATAACCGTAGCCCGAGGAACTTCGGCAAACTGGATAATGCCGACTATAAGGCAGAAGGTTTTAATCCATTGTGTGGCGATCGTCTCAATCTGTATCTAAAAATGGATGATGACCGGATCCAGGACATCAGTTTTGATGGCAGCGGCTGTGCTATCTCGGTGGCCTCTGCTTCCCTGATGACCGAGGCATTAAAAGGCAAGACCCGTGACGAGGCCGAAAAAGTCTTCCACGAGTTTCATGATCTGGTGATGGACAAAAAACAGGGCGACATGGAATCACTGGAACATTTGGGTAAGCTCGCTGCCTTGCTCGGCGTCAAGGAATATCCTGCCCGGGTGAAATGTGCCACGCTTTGCTGGCACACCATGCATTCCGCGCTTGAAGGCGATACCACACCGGTTACGACGGAATAACAATATGCAACCCAACGAAGCAATCACTATCGAACGTGACTGCGAGGCTATATTGATCCCCGCCGGAACCCCGATCAAATTACCGGAAGGCAGTGTAGTTTTTATCACCCAGGCTCTGGGTGGATCCTATACCGTAAACATCAATGGCAATCTGGCACGTATTGCCGCCAAGGATGCCGATGCAATCGGACTCGAAGTAAAAGCAGAGGATCTGGCAGCCAGGAAAAAAGCTCGTGCAGATGGCACAGTGGATGAAGACATGGTCTGGGATGAGTTGCGCACCTGCTATGATCCCGAGATACCGATTAACATTGTTGACCTGGGTCTTATCTACAATTGCGAGATCACGCCACTGGAAGATGGCGGTAACCGGGTGGACATCACTATGACCTTGACCGCGCCTGGCTGTGGCATGGGGGAGTTTCTGGCACAGGATGTCCAGAGCAAGGTGGCCGCTGTGCCCAACGTCACTGAAGTAAATGTGGACCTCACCTTTGATCCGCCATGGGATCAAAGCATGATGTCAGAGGCAGCCCGGCTGGAAACGGGTCTATACTGAGCATATGACTGAATGGATTGATGTAGCCCCCGAATCAGAGTTCGGGGAGGGTCAAACTCGGCTGGTCTTGGTGAATGGCATGGATGTGGCCGTCTTCAACCTTGACGGCGACTACTATGCCATAGAGGACCGCTGCACTCACGACGGCTCACCCCTGCTCGGCTCTGACTTGCCAGCGGAAGAATTAATTGATGCTGACCAGGTCATCTGTCCCCGTCATGGTGCCCGCTTTTGCATACGCAACGGCGCAGCACTGACCCCACCGGCCTATGAAGATATTCCCAGTTTCCCGGTCAGGGTAAATCAGGGAAATGTACAGGTGCAGGTAGCCTAGTAATCCTAAGTTATTGAAATTAAATGACATACAGCACAAAAACAACACTTTCATGCAGTGCAGCAATTACGTATAATCGCGCCTAATTTTACATTTATAGATGCCGGGAGTTATCGGAATGGCCATTGAGCAAACCTTATCAATCATCAAACCTGACGCCGTAGAGAAAAACAGGATAGGAGATATTTATTCCAGACTGGAAAAAAATGGCCTGCGAATTGTCGGTGCAAAAATGATGCACCTCACCCGGCAACAGGCCGAGCGCTTCTATGCCATTCACAGGGGACGCCCGTTTTACAAGAACCTGATCAATTTCATGATCTCCGGCCCGGTGATGATCCAGGTGCTTGAAGGCGAGAATGCCATTGGCCGCTATCGCAAGCTGATGGGTAATACCTTTCCGAAAGAGGCTGCCCCCGGTACCATTCGCCGTGACATTGCCTTTGACCCGGCCGACCCGGAAAGTCACCACAACGCCGTGCATGGCTCGGACAGTGCCGAGACTGCACGCGCCGAAATTGACTTTTTCTTCCGTCCCGATGAGATACTGTCAAGAAGCGATGAACTTTGTAATATAGCGGGGTGACTGACAAGACCAACCTGCTGGAACTGGATCCCGAGGGCCTGACGGCCTTTTTCTCTGAACTGGGTGAAAAACCATATCGGGCAACCCAGGTCATCAAGTGGATTTACCAGCAAGGGGTCACAGACTTCAGCCGGATGACCAACCTCAGCAAGGTCCTCCGCGAAAAACTCACAAACACCGCCCGCATCAGCCTCCCTGAGATTGTCACCGAACAGGTTTCCGAGGACGGCACCCGCAAATGGCTGATCCGGGTCGATCGGCAAAACTGTATTGAAACGGTATTTATACCGGAAAACGATCGCGGCACGCTGTGTATCTCATCCCAGGTCGGCTGTCCTCTGGATTGTGATTTCTGTTCTACCGCCAAGCAGGGATTCAGTAGAAACCTCGGGCTGCACGAAATCATCGGCCAGGTCTGGCTGGCGAATGAAGCCCTTGGTCATTTCCGAGCCGGCGAGCGGCTGATTTCCAATATCGTCCTGATGGGCATGGGAGAGCCACTGTTAAACTACGACAATGTCCTCTCTGCCATCAGACTCATGCTGAGCGATCATGCCTTTGGACTGTCGCGCAAGCGGGTCACACTGAGTACCGCGGGCGTCGTCCCCGGCCTTAAAAAACTGGCCCGGGACTCAGACGTGAGCCTGGCGATCTCATTACATGCCGCCCACGATGAACTGCGTGACAAGCTGGTGCCTATCAACCGCAGCTATCCTATCGTTACCCTCATGGATGCCATCCGTATCTTTGTGGAACATCATGAGGGAGACACCATCACATTTGAATACGTGATGCTTGAAAATGTGAATGACACTATTGAAGATGCCAGGAAGCTGGCGAAATTGCTGCAGGGCTTGCCTGCCAAGGTCAATCTGATACCGTTTAACCCGTTTCCCGGTGCAGAATACAAACGTTCAACACTGGAGTCGATCAATCGTTTTAGGGAAATCCTTATGAATGCTGGCATAATAACCATCACGCGCAAGACCCGGGGTGATGATATCGATGCGGCTTGCGGCCAGTTGGCGGGTCGGGTTGTAACCCGCGCGCATAAATTTCAAGGCAATCAGGTAGGTAACGCCGTATGAGGAATCGCTGTTTTTTACTTTTTTCCCTGCTACTCCTGTCCAGCTGTGCGCAAACACCCGATTCCATTCAAGTCACCGGCCAGACTAATCGCGTTGCCGAGACCAATCTGAATCTTGGCGTTGAATATCTCAAACGGGGCGACTACGAGAAGGCCCTGAATAAACTGAACAGGGCCCTGGAAGCCGATCCGAAATATCCACCAACCTATAACGCCCTCGGGATTTTGTATCAAAAACTGGGAAAACCCAAAGAGGCCGAGGGCTATTTTAAACGCGCCCTTCGAATCAATCCCGCTGATCCACATACATTAAATAATTATGGGCAATTACTCTGTGCCGAAGAACGCTATGAAGATGCGGAGAAAGCCTTCCTCAAGGCCGCTGGTAATCCACTCTATGAAACACCGGAGATGTCGCTGACCAATGCCGGTACCTGTGCGCTTAAAAGCGGTAATGTGGAGGTAGCGGAGACACACTTCAGAGAGGCATTGAATATCAACCCGAGAGTAGCCATTGCCTTGCTGCAAATGTCACAACTTTCCTATGATAATGGCAATTACCTGTCGGCCCGGGCATATCTGCAACGTTATCTCGAGGTCGGCAAACATACTGCCAAAACTCTGTGGCTGGGTATACAAATCGAGAAAGAACTGGGTGACAAGGATACCCTCTCAAGTTATGCATTATCCCTGAGAAACAACTTTCCGAGGTCAGAAGAAGCCAGATTGTTGCAAGAGTCCGGCCTGAAATAATCCAGATGAGTGAATACCATTCACAAGGCGAGGTCAGGGACCAAGACACGGCAGGATCGCTGTTGCGCCATGCGCGTGAGCGCAAGGGGCTGGAGGTAAAGGACATTGCCCATCGCCTGAACCTGCAACAGGAGACCATACAGGCTCTTGAACAGGACGACGTCAATAAATTGCCGGCTTCTACCTATGTCAGGGGTTATCTTCGAAGTTATGCCAAAGCAGTGGATCTCAACCCCGAACTGGTGGTTCAGGTCTACGACAATGATCGTGAACAGACCGAACAGCCGCCTGAAATCATTGCCGAGGTCAACAAAACAGAACTCATGCACAGCAAGACGCTGCCGGTAAAGGCCGTGACTTATCTGATCACATTCATCTTTGCCCTGCTGCTGCTGGCCTGGTTGCAGAGCCATTACGTGGTCGAGAAAAACCCGGCATCTGATTCTCAGAATTCTGGTGCTGTTGCGCCTCCGGACAGCCCCACATCGGAATATGCTGATGAGGGTCATGTGGTCCATTATTATCCGGCTTATGAAGAACTGCCTGATACCGAACCCGTCGAGTCCCAGGCACCGGACGCTATCGGCAGGCTATCAGATGAGATTATCAGTACCATAGACCTGCCCGAAGGCCGGATGCTGAGTAGTACACCGAAAGTCCAGCGAACGGCCGGGAAGCCGGTTACGGTCAGACTGAGTGTTAACGAGGAATCCTGGATTGAAGTCTATGACGCCTATGATGAGCAGTTGTATATGGGGCTTGCCGAGGCCGGGGAAGTTATCCGGGTCGAGGGGACCGGACCACTGAACCTGTTGTTGGGGAACACTCCCGGTGTCAGTATTCTGTATAACGGCAAGGAGGTCGAACCGGCACGCTACTCAAGCTCTGGAGTGTCCCGGTTGATACTGGGAAATGACACGGCTTTAGAATAACGCCGTACCTTAATCCATTCATTTTTTTCGTAACACGATAAGCAATCTCGGGAGACGACTTTGTCCGGCAAAATTCAGGCAATTCGTGGAATGCATGATGTCTTGCCCGAGCAGTCCGTTGCCTGGCGTCGGCTGGAAAACACCATCATCAATATCATCCGCCAATACAGTTATCAGGAAATCCGGCTTCCTATTCTTGAAAAAACTGAACTCTTCCAACGCTCCATTGGCGAATTGACCGACATCGTTGCCAAGGAGATGTACAGCTTCCTTGATCGAAACCAGGAATCCCTGACCTTGCGTCCGGAGGGCACGGCCGGGTGTGTGCGGGCCGGTATGGAGCATGGCCTGTTTCATAACCAGCAACAAAAACTCTGGTACATCGGCGCCATGTTCCGTCATGAACGGCCCCAAAAAGGCCGGCAGCGTCAATTTCACCAGGTCGGCCTGGAGGCCTTTGGCATGCCCGGACCCGATGTCGACGCCGAGATGATCCTGATCTGTACCCGGATCCTGCAGGCCTTGCGACTGGATATGCAGCTCGAACTCAATACGCTGGGTACAGTCGAATCGCGTCTGGCCTACCGGGAATTGCTGGTGGCGTATTTCAACGATAACCGCAAGGCCCTGGACGAGGACAGCCTGAGACGCCTGGAGACAAATCCCCTGCGTATTCTCGACAGCAAAAATCCCGACATGAAACAACTGATAAATTCAGCACCCGCCCTGCCGGAACATATAGATAATGAGTCGGTGGATCATTTCGAGGCACTCAAGTCCCTACTTGAGCAGACCGGGGTGCATTACCGGCTGAACCCCCAACTGGTTCGCGGCCTGGATTATTACACCCGGACTGTATTTGAATGGACCACCGATCAACTTGGCGCACAGGGTACCGTCTGTGCCGGCGGGCGATTTGACGGTCTGGTCGAACACTTTGGTGGCAAGCCGACCCCGGCCATTGGCTGTGCAATGGGACTGGAGCGTCTGCTCGAGCTGGTCAACCTGCAGGACGGCCTGCCAACAGAACCACCACACGCCTGCCTGGTCATGGCCGAGGGCAGTGCTGCAAACCGGGGCCTGAAACTGGCAGAAGAGCTCCGTGACCAGCTCCCCGGCTTACGGCTGTTGACGATTTGTGGTGGTGGCAGTTTCAAATCGCAATTCAAGAAGGCCGACAAGTCCGGCGCCATGCTGGCGCTCGTCCTGGGCGAGGAAGAATATGAAAATCAAGCAATTGGCATAAAATCACTGCGTGATAACGAGGTTCAGTTGAACCTGCAACAGGAGGAACTACCGGGCTGGCTGAAAAACAGGCTGGCTACAAAATTGAACTTGTGCTGATGCGCAATTATGATCGCCGCTTTGTTTGACCATTCCCGAAAAGACAGGAGATAAGCTTGGACGTTACAAGAACAGAAGAAGAACAAATCGAGGCCCTGAAAAAATGGTGGTCTGATAACGGCTGGGCACTGGTCGGCGGTGTTGTGATCGGCCTGGGCGCCATCTTCGGCTGGCGCGGCTGGCAAAACCATCAGGCCCTGCAGGCCGAGGCGGCATCTGACATTTATGTCGACCTGGTGGTCGAGATGAGAGAACATCGCTTCGAACCCGCGAGAAAATTTGCCGAGCAGCTGATCCAGGATTATGACTCCACATCCTATGCCTTGTTTGCCACACTGATGCTGGCAAAGATTGAAACCGAAGCTGGAAACACCGAGGCAGCCATAAAGCACTTGCAAACTGTAATGAATGAAACCGGTGAAGACGCCCTGAAACAGATCGCCCGGGTGCGGCTGGCCCGCCTGTTACTGGATAGCGGCAAACCGGATGAAGCATTGGCCCTGCTGGAGGCAGGCAAGCCGGGAAAATTCTCCGTCGCTTACCAGGAACTCAAGGGGGATATATACATCCAGCTTGGGCGTAAAGATGATGCTCATGCTGCCTATCAAACGGCACTGGCTGCAGTAAAAACTAACATTAAGGAAGGTTCACTATTACAGCTGAAGTTTGATAACAGCAAGCCCCAGGACTAGGACATGATCCGCACTCCAGTTGTCCTGTTGCTGACCTTGTCCCTGTGCGCGTGCGCGTATTTCGGAGACGAGGACAATGCCATCCCACCCACTCCACTGGAAGAGATCGAAAATACCGTCAGCATCAAGGAAAACTGGTCCAGGGATGCCGGTGGCGGTGCGGATGAAGCTTACCTCAACCTCGGGCCGGTCTACTCGGAAAATAAAGTCTTTGTTGCCAACAGTAACGGCAAGGTAGTGGCATATGATGCCGAGACCGGGAAACGCCTGTGGCAATTTGACACTGATACTTACCTGACCGGCGGCCCGGGGGTCGGAGAAAACCTGGTTCTGGTGGGCTCGGGTGATGCAGAGGTTATCGCGATCGATGCTGAATCCGGCAAACTTGTCTGGCGCGTCCCGGTGTCCAGCGAGGTGCTTGCGGCGCCTGCCGTCTCCGCTGATATCGTGGTGGCCCGGACTATTGACGGTAAAACCGTGGGCCTGAATGCCAGTACCGGCCAGAAACTCTGGACTTATGAGCAATCAGTGCCCGCACTCAGCCTGCGTGGTACCAGTGCACCGATCATTGATGAAGAGCTGGTCATCGTTGGCTATGACGAGGGCCGGCTTGTGGCCCTCGAGGAGCAGACGGGGAAACTGGTTTGGGAAACCCGCATCGCTCTCGGCTCGGGACGTTCTGAACTGGAACGCATGGTCGACATCGATGCAGAACCGGTGATCGACAGTGGCGTGATCTTTGTAGCAACCTTCCAGGGTCGGCTTGCGGCCCTGTCGCTGGTAGCCGGTAGTATTCTCTGGACCCGGGAAATCTCAACCCATACCGGGCTCAGTGTGGACAGTTCTAATGTTTACATCACCGACGATGACAGCAATGTCTGGGCGCTGGATCGCTTCAACGGCAACTCTATCTGGAAACTGGAGAAACTGGCAGCCCGTGCCGTCACTGCTCCCGCTGTTCATGGCAACCTGATTGCCGTGGGCGACATCGAGGGTTACTTGCACTGGTTGGACAAAGCCACAGGGGAGATCGTGGCCCGGGATCGGCTCTCTGATAATCGGATCATTGCGGCCCCGGTGGTCCACGCCGGAACCGTATATTTTTATTCCAGTGATGGTACCCTTGCCGCTTATTCATTTCAGGAATAGGACCACCGGGTAGCATGAAGTCCGTCATTGCCATCGTTGGCAGGCCCAACGTTGGTAAGTCCACTCTCTTTAATTACCTCACTGGCAGCCGCAGCGCACTGGTCGCCGATGAGCCCGGTGTTACCCGTGATCGTCAGTATGGTATCGGCAACTGGCAGGGTCACCCGTTTCTTCTGATCGATACCGGTGGACTGGAGGAGGCCTCCACCACTAATCCGATAACGGATGTGATCGGCCTGCAGTCATTGGCCGCGGCGCAAGAGGCCGACGCCGTGATATGGATGGTAGATGGCCGCGAAGGACTCACAGTCACTGATCAGAATCTGGCCCGAACCCTGCGAAGCAACTGCAAGCGTATCTTCCTTGCCGTGAATAAATGTGAAGGCCTGGATAAAAACCTAACACTGGCGGAATTCCATGCCCTGGGTTTTGAGCACCTGCAGGCCATTTCTGCCAAACGGGGCAGCGGTATCCCCGGGCTGATGGATGGCCTGTTATCTGAACTGCCTGCCAAGCCTGAAACCACGGAACAGGCCCGGGGCCTGAGAATCGCTGTGCTGGGGCGCCCGAATGTCGGCAAGTCGACCCTAGTTAACCGCATGCTGGGTGAGGACAGGATGATCACGTTTGATCAACCGGGCACCACCCGTGACAGCATCTCGATTCCCTTTGAAAGGGATGGCACCCCCTACACTCTTATTGATACAGCCGGCATTCGCCGGCGTGCCCGGATCAATGACCATGTGGAAAAGATCAGTGTCATTAAATCCCTCCAGGCCATCGACGAGACCGAGATCATCATCCTGGTCGTGGATGCCCAGGACAGTATCACGGAGCAGGACGCCAGCCTGCTCGGACTGGTTGTCGACAGCGGCAAGGCACTGATCATAGCAGTCAACAAGTGGGACGGGCTGACGCCGGAAGAACGAACGCGTACCAAATCCATGCTGGACAGGAAGCTAGGGTTCATTGATTACGCCTGTGTGCATTACATCTCGGCATTGCATGGCAGTGGCGTTGGCAATCTGTTTGTCACGATTGACCGGATCGGGAAATGCATCAAGGCAGAACCTGCGACACCACTGCTGAACCGGATCCTGCAGGACTGTATCGAACAACACCTGCCGCCACTGGTCCACGGTCGGCGTATCAAGTTACGTTATGCCCACCTCGGTGGACATAATCCCCTGCGGGTGATCATCCACGGCAACCAAACAGACCATGTCCCGGAAGCCTATCGCCGCTACCTTGCCAACAGTTTCCGCAAGGCCCTCAAGCTCGTGGGAACACCGGTATTTATTGAGTTCAGGCAGGGCGACAACCCTTACCAAGGCAGAAAAAATCCCCGCTCAAAGCGGCAGCAGCAAAAACGCAAACGGCTGTTGCGTCAGGTAAAACGCAGGTAGATCAGGTGCTCGCTAGCGGCGCTGGCCGTTGTAATAACCCTGCAGGAGCAGCAATACCCGGGAGGCCTCGTCCCGGTCTACCTGTCCGCCATCCTCATCCAGGACCGTGAGTTCTGCCCGCTCACCCGAGGGCGCCATAGAAAGTTGGTAGGGGACACCGTCAGCCTGGTCATCTCCCCAAAACTTTAACTTGGAAAAGAAACCTTCTTCTTCCTCGCTCGGGAAGAACAGGATGTTATACAGCCCATTAGTTTCATCCTCGCTTTTAATCAGAAAACCGGGTTGCCGTAAAGCCCGTCCTGTAATCTGCCAGGCTGTACTGTAGTCATCTGGCATTTCCAAGAGTACCTGGTCATTACCCAGTTCCCTGACCGTGGCCCTGGGCGCGGGTAGATTACGACCACCAGCTGAGGTGGCCGTAAGACTGCCGCCGCCGAAGTAGCGGTTCAATTGGTCAGCCAAGTCTCTTTCAATGCCTGTATCTGATGTTACATCAAGCCAAGTGCCGCCCTCGCCCGATGAGGCCAGCCGCTCCTGTCTTTCGCTGGAGAGATACACACGGGTGGTATCGGCCTGGGATCCGGCCTCGGTAAAAAGAATAAACTTGCCACGGCCGACGGTAACTCCGTCACCCCCGGTTTCCTGCCAGCCTGTTTCCATGACGCCCAGTTCCGGGTCATCCAGTGACAGGCTATAGCCCTTTTCCAACCAGAACTCACGAAGCCGTGGCCAAATATCCAGGGCGGCACCGGACAATACAATGACCTGCTCACTGCCAAGGTCGATCACTTCACTGCCACCGGTGGCGCCACCGCTCCGCAGGTCGCGCTGACGTTGGTATTCCGAATAGGTCGTAATTTCCTCGTCCGGAATCAAGAGGGGGTCGACGTCTGCCTCAAGGGTAAGATCCGGTGGAATTTCCAGTTCCGGTAATGATTCACTCTTGCGGTATTCCTTACGGCGATCCGTCACGACATCATCCATTCCCGGGATAAGCCCGCAGGAGGCAAGCATCGAACTGGCAACAACTACCAGTAAACAGTGTCTCAAATACATCTAAAAAAACCTCTGGTTAAACCGGTTTAAATGACCCCGGCCTGCTTCATGGCCTCCAGGACAGTACCTTCGTATTGCTCAGACAGCCAGGTCATGGGTAAACGTATACCCTTATCAATAAGACCCATTTTATTCAGGGCCCATTTCACGGGGATCGGATTGGCCTCAACAAACAGGTTTTTGTGCAGACCTGCCAGCCTGTCATCGATAGCCTTGGATCCTTCCTTATCCCCCTTGAGTGCCAGCTCCACCATGTCGTGCATGGATCTGGGGGCAACATTCGCAGTGACAGAAATGACTCCGTCTCCACCTCTGAGAATAAACTCCCGAGTGGTTGCATCATCACCGCTGACCAGCATGAAATCTTTACCACAAAGTTCACGTATCCGATCGACGCGGGCCAGATCTGCCGTTGCCTCTTTGATCCCGATGATATTCGGTACACTCGCCAGACGTCCGACAGTCTCGGGCGTCATGTCACAGGCCGTACGACCGGGGACGTTGTAAAGGATTTGTGGAATTGCCACAGCCTCAGCCACAACCTTGTGGTGTTGATACATGCCTTCCTGGGTAGGCTTGTTATAGTATGGCGTGACCAGCAGGCAGGCATCGGCCCCGGCATCCTTGGCACAACGTGTCAGGCTAATGGCTTCCGTTGTGGAGTTGGCACCGGTCCCGGCAATGACCGGGATACGCCCACCAACCATCTTTACCACAGCGCGGATGACATCGCAGTGCTCTTTTTCATCCAGGGTCGCAGACTCGCCGGTCGTGCCGACTGCAACGATTGCCTCGGTCTTTTCTTTGATGTGATATTCGATTAATCGTTCAAGACTCTCCATGTCCAACGGTGATTCGGCCGCGACCCCGTCCCGCATCGGTGTGGCAATGGCCACCATACTGCCTCGAAACATCAAATTAGCCCTTCTGTTCTGTACTCTGGAAATAAAAAAAGCCGCTACCGGTCTGGTGACGACCGGGCAGCGAACTGCTGTCCCCCGACAGGGGGGCTAGTATACACCAGCTCGCCGGGATGGCTAAAATGGATATTTTCAGTCAAAATCCCGGTATTGCTTGCCCTCCCGGGCATGACACAGCAGAATCCAGAGGTACATCCCACCCCGCAGATCAAAAACCAGCATGAACAGCCATCTCATCGTCACCGCCCTGGGACTAAACTCTCCCGAGGCCCTGAAGCAATTCACTGCAGCCATCAAGGACTCTGGCTGCAACATCGAACAAAGCCGATCCACCTTGCTGAATGAGGTCATTTGCCTGCACATGCTGCTGTCCGGCAGCTGGGATTCCATCGCGAAATTTGAAAATTCCCTGCCGAGGCTGGAACAGCGCCTTGAATTATCGATTCTCTGCCGCCGTTCAAGCACCCACAGTACCAATAACAAAATGATGCCTTATGCGATCGAGATCGTCGCCTTTGATCAGGCGGGAATTGTTCATGACGTTGTGAAGTTCATGCTGGAAAATAAACTGGTTATCCATGACCTGTATACCAATACCTACAAGGCCAACCTGACCGGGGCCATGATGTTCACGATGCATATGACCATCAACATCCCCGCGGATATTTCCATCGCTGGCATTCGTGGTGACTTTATTGATTTTTGTGATCAATTAAATCTTGATGCCATCATGGAACCTGTTAAATAATACCCCTTATCAAAATGCATTATCCCTGATATTGTTTCACTATTAATCTCTGCAAAATCACAACAAGTAATGAGCAAAGTCAGCGTCGGTAACAAAGTTCCGCAATTCAAACTTCCCGCCACAGGCGACCAAACCATCAAACTATCAGATTTCAAGGGCAAGAATGTCGTCCTTTATTTTTATCCCAAGGACAGCACCCCCGGCTGCACCCTGGAAGGTCAGGGCTTCCGGGATAACATCCGTAAATTCAGGGCCAGAAATACCGTTGTCCTTGGTGTATCGAGGGATTCATTAAAATCACATGAGAATTTCAAGACCAAACAGAAATTCCCTTTCGAATTGATCTCGGACTGTGATGAAGAACTTTGCGACTTGTTTGATGTTATCAAGGACAAGAACATGTATGGCAAAAAAGTGCGGGGGATTGAACGCAGCACATTTCTGATTAATGAAAAAGGGATACTTGCGAAGGAATGGCGCAAGGTCAAGGTTGAAGGGCATGTTAATGAGGTCCTCGAGGCCATAAAAAATCTCTAATCTGACCTGAATGACGTCCCAAGCCCTAGAGCGGCTATTCCTGCTCGATACCAATGTCCTGATGCATGATCCAGGCGCACTGTTCCGCTTTCAGGAACATGACATCTATCTGCCAATGGTAGTGCTCGAAGAGCTGGACTCCGCCAAAAAAGGTCTTTCCGAAGTGTCCCGCAATGTTCGCCAGGTCAGCCGGTTCCTGGATCAAATAATTGGTGATGCTGATACGGCCGAGATCAGCAAGGGTTTGAGGCTCAGCAATGTCACCCACACCAACGGCGGCCCCAAACCGAACGGTTGCCTGTTTTTACAGACACAATTGATGGCTGACCATTTGCCTGAAACCCTGCCCGGGAAAAATGCAGACAATTCGATACTGGGTACCACGCTGTCATTACAGAAGGAATTTCCCGACAAGGTTATTACTCTGGTTTCAAAGGACATTAACCTCCGCATCAAGGCCCGGATTCTGGGTATTCACACTGAGGATTATTACAACGACAAGGTACTGGACGATGCAGATTTGCTATATACCGGTATCAATACCTTGCCTGCAGATTTCTGGGATGCCAATTCAAACAACCTCTCGTCATGGCAAAAAAACAAAACCACGTTTTATAAGCTGGAAGACAGACCGGTAAAAGACTGTTACCCGCATCAGTGCCTCCATACCGGGGGTGAGGATTCATTCGAAGCGCTGGTCGATGATATGGACGATGGCAGCACCACGCTCAAGATAGCAACCAACTACCGTATTGGCCATAACTCAATCTGGGGTATTAATGCCCGCAACCTGGAACAGAATTTTGCCATCAACCTGCTGATGGATCCTGATGTGGAGCTGGTTACACTACTGGGTGCGGCGGGAACAGGCAAAACCCTTCTGGCACTGGCGGCCGGTCTGCAACAAACGCTTGAGACCAAGCACTACCGAGAAATCATCATTACCCGCGTCACCGTACCGGTAGGTGAAGACATAGGTTTCCTGCCCGGGACCGAAGAGGAAAAAATGGCTCCCTGGATGGGTGCCTTGCTGGACAATCTGGAAGTGCTGACAAACCATGAGGAACATAATGAATGGGGGCGCGCTGCAACATCCGATCTTCTGAACAAACGCATCAAGATCCGCTCTCTGAATTTCATGCGTGGCAGAACATTTCTAAATCGTTACATCATTGTTGACGAGGCGCAGAATCTGACGTCAAAACAAATGAAAACCCTGATCAGTCGTGTCGGTCCTGACAGCAAGATGATTTGTCTGGGCAACATCGCGCAGATCGATACTCCTTACCTGACGGAGACTACCTCTGGGCTGACTTATGTTGTCGATCGATCCAAGGTTTGGGAATACAGTGGTCACGTGACCCTGCGTCGCGGCGAGCGTTCCCGCCTCGCCGATTTTGCCAGTGACCACCTCTAATCCGTTACACTCTGTGCGGCAGTGTCTGCTGATTTATCAGCAGTGGTAGGCCAGACATTGATCAATGCCTTCACCAGTGTTGCCAGGGGAATTGCGAAAAACACACCCCAGAAGCCCCATAGCCCGCCGAATACCAGGATGGCCGATATAATTGCTACCGGATGCAAGTTGACCGCGTCGGAAAACAGGATAGGCACCAGCACATTGCCATCAAGGAACTGCAACACCGCATACCAGAAAATCAACCAGTAAAAATCAGCTACCAGGCCCCACTGAAAATACCCTACCACTGCAATTGGCAAGGTGATTACCGCTGCTCCGATATAGGGTATCAGCACCGAGAGACCGACCAGGATTGCGAGCAGCGGTGCATAATTAAGATCCATCAACTGGAACATGACAAAAGCCACGCAACCAACGATTAGAATTTCATTAAACTTGCCACGGACATAATTACCAATCTGGGCATCCATTTCCCGCCAGACCTCAGTAACCAGCTGCCTTTCGGACGGCAAAAAACGGCTTAACCAATCAAGAATCTGGTGCTTGTCTTTCAGAAAAAAGAAAATCATCAGAGGCACCAGAATCAGGTAAACCAGTATGGTGATAATTGCTGGTATAGAGGCAAAGGAGAATGACAATACGTCTTGTCCCAGATCGCTCATCCCTGTTCTTATGGCTGTAATGATGGTTGAGACAAATTCCAGTGAAAAGTATTGCGGGTATTGCTCAGGCAACCGCAACAGGAGATCCTGCCCATTATTGATCATTTGTGGAACTTCCTGGAAGAACTGGCTCAGCTGCTGGGATACGATGGGGAAAAGACCCAATATCAGGAAGAAGACAAAGGCGAGGAATAACAGGTAAATAATATAGACTGCAATCTTTCTTGGCATGTTCTTCTGTTCCAGGCGGTATATTCCACCTTCAAGCAAATAGGCAATGATGATTGCTGCGATAAGTGGGGCCAGCATTTTGCCCATGGTCAGGATAATAATGAAACCCAGAATTAAAAGAACAAACAGGAGGGCGGCCTGCGGATCAGTAAAATAGCGCTTGTACCATGCAGAGAGAAAATCAAACATCGGGGATCTTGTTATGTTTGTCGTAGATCGCACATGATAACCTGTGCCCATGGTGGCAGGCGAGCGATTTGCAAACTAGGGCATATTTTCCCCTGTCAAAAAAAAGGGCACTGGGGAAGTGCCCTGAAGTTAGCTCCGATGCTGAGGAAAAATCGGTAAGTCTCGTCAGAAGAAGACTTGATAATGAGATTGCATAATGTGTGCCAATATCTATTTCTATATTTTTCAACAACCTATATATTTATGCCCCAATAAATATGAAAAATCGGCACCATAACTGCCTGACTGGCACTTAATTTGTGCATAACAAACCTGGTATTTGCTTGAAATGAAGCCCGCAACGACAACCATTGATTTAAACCATCTTGCTCAGGATATAAAGCGCAAAGGCAAAGCACTGGGCTTTCAGCAACTCGGTATCACTGCAACCACACTGAATAAGGATGAAGCGTATCTATTGAACTGGCTGAAGAGTGGCCGACATGGCGAAATGGACTACATGGAACGCCATGGTGTAAAACGCAGCAGGCCGGAAGCACTACTGCCCGGTACTATCCGCATTATTTCTGTACGAATGGATTACCTGCCGGCTGATGCGACCCATCCGCAAGAAACACTCAACGATCCTGTCAAGGCCTATGTATCACGTTATGCCACCGGCAGGGATTACCATAAGATCATTCGCAACAAACTACAGGCCCTCGCAATTCATATTGAAAACACCACTGGCAAGTTTGGTTACCGCGCATTTGTCGATAGTGCCCCGGTGCTTGAAAAGGCACTGGCACGCAACGCCGGGCTTGGCTGGCTGGGAAAACACACCAACCTGATTAACCCCAAGGCCGGTTCCTGGTTTTTCCTGGGTGAACTCTATACCGATCTGCCCTTGCCCATTGACAAGGCCTTCTCTAAAAACCATTGCGGGACCTGCCAGGCCTGTATCGATATCTGCCCGACCAATGCAATCATCGGTCCGTATGAACTGGATGCGCGCCGCTGTATATCCTACCTGACCATCGAGCTACGCGGTTCCATCCCGGAAAAGTATCGCAAGATGATTGGCAACCGCATCTATGGCTGTGATGACTGCCAACTGATTTGTCCCTGGAACAAGTTTGCAAGATATTCAGTTGAAAAAGATTTCAGGGTACGGCATGGACTGGACAATGCGACTCTCATCGAGTTGTTTAACTGGAGTAAAGACGACTTCTATAAAAATACGGAGGGTTCGGCGATTCGCCGGATTGGGTATGACTGCTGGCTCAGGAACATCGCCGTGGCACTGGGAAACGCACCCTCAAGCGATATTATCATAAAGTCATTAGATGCAAGAAAAAATCATGCCTCAGAAATAGTCAGAGAACATGTAACATGGGCATTAAGGCAGCATCAAACTGGATGAGATCCTCAATAATGAGCTGGCATGAGCTATATCGATGCTATTAAGCAAAGTCCAGATACCATATATCACTGATTTTTACTAATTCACATATAAAATTGATAGCAAGAAGATACTCTGGTCTATACTGAACGTAACATGACAAGAAAGATATACTCAGATTAAATATCGATATGATGAAGCGAGTTCCCGAACCCGAACTCATGAATGACAAGGAACAGGCAAGGGCCTACGCCAATGCCGATTTCGAGGAACCTCACAGCCACTTCATCGAACTATTCAGGGCAAGATTTCCAGGGAAAATCAAGGGAGAAACCATACTCGACCTGGGCTGTGGGTCGGCCGACATCGCCGTTCGCTTTGCCTGGGCCTACCCGGATTGTCACCTGGTTGGTGTCGACGGCTCGGCCAGTATGCTGAACGAGGCCCGGAAGGCCATCGATAATACCAGTCTGAAAAACCGGATTACCTTAATCCAGGCAAGGCTGCCTGGCATCAAGTTGCCACATGATTATTACAACACCATCATCAGCAATAGCCTGTTACATCACTTGCATAATCCGGCTGTTCTGTGGAAGACCATTAATCAGTACAGCACAGATGAATCACGGGTCTTTATCATGGATCTGATGCGTCCGGATTCAGAAGAAGCGGCCAGACAACTGGTTGATACTTATGCTGCCAACGAACCCGATATACTAAGGCGGGATTTTTATAATTCACTAAAAGCTGCTTTCACCTTGGAAGAAGTACGGGAGCAATTGGTGGAAGCAAGCCTTGATTACTGGATAGTAGAACAAGTAACGGATCGCCATCTAGTCGTATACAACCATAACGTAGGTATGGTTGCCTAATCCCGAGGGGTTTCCATATATCGAATTACTGCCATGGATTCTTCTGTGCTTAACATATTATTATTTTAAAAACCTGATAGTGTAAGGATAACGGTAGCGTATTCCATCGTTTGCCTTGATACTGGCAATGATGAGCACAATCAGGTAATAAACAATGAGTACTGGCGCTATCAACCAACCAATAATTACAAAACAAAGAATGAAAGTGATGATCACCGCAATAAACATCGTCAGCTGGAAATTCAGGGACTCCTTGCCCTGGTCATCTACAAAGGGCATTTCGTCTTTCTTGATCAGCCAGATAATTAGCGGCCCGATGATGGCGCCAAACGGGACAATAAGCCCGGAGAATGCAACCAGGTGACATAACATTCCCCAGGTTCTTTCATCCTTTCCAGGTTCTGCAACATTCTCCACTTCCTGATTCATATCTCACCCCCTTGACTTTATATGTCTAACAGTTGAGTGATGACAAGACATATGTCTCAATAAATAATATAATAAATTCTACTGGCGGTCTTTTGTCCTTATTTTCATGTCTTTTATTCTTGCAGCAAATTCCACTCTCTGCAGCCAGTCATCGATGCTGGCAATTAACTTGTCTGTGTTATCAGTGAAAGTATGGCCGGCTTTATCAACCATTAATTGAGAATAGCGGGTCTGTTTATTCTTTCTGGCGGCTGTTTTCCTCTCTGTCGCCGTTTCGCGGATGCTTCTCAGATCATGCTCGGCATAGACATCCAGTACCGGTATCGTAATACTCTGCAGGTAGCGATTGATATTAGGCCGGGGCTTAAGATATTTCTGCGAGAGAATGCTGATCCCGATAAAGGCCCTCACACTGGTATTCGGTTCGGTGTCCAGGAAAGCGGCCGCAGTCGTGGCGCCAAAACCATAACCCACTATATAGATTTGATCATAACCGATATTCCTTAAATAACGGATACCCTGACGGAGCCTTTCCATGGCTGCGACGATGGTTTGTCCATATTCTTCATAGGGCCTTCCGGCAGCCAATATTGGCATTTGTAATGACAGGCTGGTATTACCCCTTTCATAAAAGTGTCTTCTTAGCGGTGATATCACATCAGGCCAGTCGGGGTGACCACCCATTCCGTGCACCAGTATGACGGCCTTTTGGCTTTGCTGTTCCTTCTCTATCCCGGGAAAAGTTACAAGGGCAGGAAAGGTCTTGTCTGTCTTGCCGGTTTCCAGCCACACGATATCACCCAATGACAGATCCCGTTGCAACCGGTTACCGATTTCCTTCTCCCTGTTGTAATCAGAAACAACTGCTGCTGCAACGCTTGCAGCGAGACTAAAGCAAAACAGATAACCAGACAGGGATCGCAGATTCACAGTCATCCAGCGATGATAAAAAATCACTGGCATCCGCGCCAGCAAGTAGCGCTCATGGCCGTGATCGGGTAAAGTGCGTGCTCAACAGAGACCCCGCAAGATACTGATTTTTTATGAAAGATTACCTGATTGCCCCTTCGATATTGTCGGCTGATTTGGCCCGGCTTGGGGAAGATACAGCCCGCGTTCTGGAGGCCGGTGCCGATATGGTGCATGTGGACGTAATGGATAATCATTACGTGCCCAATCTGACGTTTGGGCCTGTTGTCGTCCAGGCCCTGCGGGACTACGGGATCAAGGCGCCTCTTGATGTTCACCTGATGATCAAGCCGGTAGATCGAATCATTCCGGATTTTGCCAAGGCAGGCTCTTCAATCATTACCTTTCACCCGGAGGCCTCTGAGCACATCGACAGAACCTTGCAAATGATCCGGGATCATGGCTGCAAGTCCGGGCTGGTTTTTAACCCGGCCACTCCGCTGCATTATCTGCAGCATGTAATGGACAAGATCGATATGATCCTGTTGATGTCGGTGAATCCAGGATTTGGTGGTCAATCGTTTATTCGATCCAGTCTGGAGAAACTGCGGCTGGCCCGAAAGTTGATTGATGATTCAAATTTTGACATTCGCCTGGAGATTGATGGTGGCGTTAAAGCTGACAACATTCGAGAAATCGCTGAAGCCGGTGCCGATACCTTCGTTGCCGGTTCTGCCATCTTTGGCAGCAAGGACTATCTTCAGACCATTAATAAAATTCGTGAAGAACTGGACAAGGTCCAAAGCATTTAAATCGTTCCTTTCTTCGGTTACACAGCATGTCATTGAATCACCCGGAAATGATCCTGTTTGATCTCGATGGTACGCTGGTAGATTCTGTGCCAGACCTGGCATGGTCCATCGACAACATGATGAGATCCATCGGCAGGCCCCCTTGTGGTGAAGCCAAGATCAGAACCTGGATAGGAAATGGCATACGCCGGCTGGTTAAGCGTGCGCTGACAGGTGACATGAACGCCGAGCCAGAGCCGGATTTGTATGAGAAGGCATTTGCCATTTTTTCAGATATTTATCTGAATAATGCCTGCAGGCGCACCACTTTTTATGAGGGCGCAGAGGATTGCCTGCTTTATCTCAAAGAAAATCAATACAGCTTGGGTTGCGTAACCAACAAGGCGGAAAAGTATACCCATATCGTTTTAAGTACGCTGGGGATCGATAAACACTTCGGTATAATTATTTGTGGTGACACATTGCCAAGAAAAAAACCGGATCCACTTCCCTTGCTGCATGCTGCAGATTACTTTGGAGTCAATCCGGGAAACTGCCTGATGGTTGGAGACTCTTTCAGCGACATGGAAGCGGCCCGCGCCGCCGGCTTCAAGTCACTGGCTGTGACATATGGTTATAACCATGGCCGGGATATTCGTGAAGCAAAACCGGACATGGTAATGGATTCACTGTCGCAATTGCCTGTTCTTATGAGAAACTGCAACACATGACTCCTGAATTATATAACCAGCTCGTAGCAAAAAATTACAACCGCATTCCCATCATGCGTGAAGTTCTGGCAGATCTGGAAACACCACTCAGCGCTTATATGAAACTGGCTAATGAACCATACACCTACCTGTTTGAATCAGTGCAAGGTGGAGAAAAATGGGGTCGCTATTCGATTATTGGTCTCGCATCCCACACCTTGCTCAAGGTCTATGGAAGCAAGATCACCATAGAAAAAAACAGCAAGATCATACACGAAGAAGAATCAGAAGATCCTCTCCAGGTCATTGAAAATTATATGAACGAATATCGTGTGCCTGCGCTTACGGGTATTCCCCGCTTTGCAGGCGGGCTGGTAGGGTATTTTGCTTATGACACGATAAGATATATAGAACCAAAACTGGACGGAAATAAAGAGGATCCCTTGCAATGCCCTGATATTTTGCTGATGGTTTCAGATCAATTGGTGGTATTCGATAATCTTGCAGGGAAAATGTTTGTCATTGTTCATGCTGATAGTGAAGATGAAAATGCCTATAACAAGGCTGAAAATACGCTTGATGAAATCGTTGACCGACTAAATGAAAGCACTATTGAACATCATGAGCATTCTGCCAGAGAAGTCAACGAAGATGATTTTGTCTCCGGTTTTACCCAGAATAATTTTGAACAGGCAGTATGCCGTATCAAGGACTACATCGTAGAAGGCGATGTAATGCAGGTTGTGTTGTCTCAAAGACTATCCATACCGTTTTCAGCGCCTCCTATAAATCTCTACCGTGCATTGCGTTGCCTGAACCCTTCTCCTTATATGTTTTATATGGACCTGGATGATTTCCAGATCGTTGGATCCTCGCCGGAAATCCTGGTCCGGCTGGAGGATAATATCGTTACCGTGAGGCCGATAGCAGGTACCAGACCACGTGGCAGTTCCGAGAAAGAAGACCTTGATCTTGAGAGAGAATTGTTGGCTGACCCCAAGGAACTTGCTGAACACTTGATGCTGATTGACCTGGGACGTAACGACGTCGGTCGTGTAGCGCAAACCGGGACAGTGACTGTGACGGATAAAATGATTATCGAGCGCTATTCTCATGTGATGCACATAGTTTCCAACGTTACAGGTACGCTGAAAAATGATTATTCTGCCATGGATGTATTGCGTGCCACCTTCCCGGCCGGGACCGTATCAGGCGCTCCCAAGATTCGGGCCATGGAAATTATTGATGAACTGGAACCGGTGAAACGCGGTGTTTATGCCGGCGCGGTAGGCTATCTCTCCTGGGCCGGCAATATGGATACAGCGATTGCAATTCGTACCGCTGTAATAAAAGGGAATACCCTGCATATTCAAGCTGGTGCAGGTATAGTTGCAGATTCGGTTCCCCGAAATGAATGGGATGAAACCATGAACAAGGGCAGGGCCATATTCCGTGCTGTTGGCATGGCAGAAAATGGCTTGGATTACACTAACAAGGCCTGAATCGAGACCAGAAATCCCCTTAGAACCGCAATACAGCTCTCACAGATGTAAAAAATTCACACTACTAGGCCAACCTCCCGGCCGTAATTTTGCAGATCGCAAGCCTGCGGATTCAGGTGCTGCGATCACAAAGCGCCGGAGCTGATGAAATAAGTGTTATACCCAAGGGCAAATTGTTAATCAGGAATATTTGCATGACATACGAAAATATCTGCCCTGTACTCAGATAAACGGCAGGCTTTACCGGGCATTATGGTTCACAGAAGTCTTTTATAATCAGATAGATAATTAATTTAAAAATACATTATTTGTAATGAAGCAATTATTGATATAGATCAATGTCATTAATTGCCGGGGCCCATACACTTTCAAATGGAAAAAAGTGTAACTAGGAGGCCCGGATGAATATTCACCGTATTTCAACGCTATTCAGGCTGCTTGCAGTATTAATCCTCTTTGTTCTGCACCCGGCAACTTCATTCGCTGAAGAAGGCGAGCGACATGCCTCTCCGGAAAAACCGGAGACAGCATATCAGGGCGCCCCTTCTCCCATTGAATCGGCCAAACAGGTGATCACTCCTGGAGCTCCTCCTGTAACACAAGAAGAATTCGACAAGGCCAAGCAGATTTTTTTTCAGCGTTGTGCAGGGTGTCACGGGGTTCTTCGCAAGGGCGCTACCGGCAAACCATTAACCCCTGATATCACTCAAAAACGCGGGACGGAATACCTGAAAGTTTTTATTAATTACGGCTCCCCCGCGGGCATGCCCAATTGGGGTTCTTCCGGCGAATTGACTCCTGAAGAAGTCGACTTGATGGCCCGTTATATCCAGCATGAACCTCCACTGCCTCCAGAATGGGGAATGCCGGAAATGATGGAATCATGGGAATTAGTGGTTCCTGTTGAGAAGCGGCCGACCAAAGCAATGAATGATCTCAACCTCGATAACCTGTTTTCCGTAACGCTGCGTGACAGCGGACAAATAGCATTGATTGACGGTGATACAAAGGAAATAGTCAATATTATAAAAACAGGTTATGCAGTGCATATATCAAGACTTTCATCCTCTGGCAGATATCTTTATGTGATAGGCCGTGATGCAAAAATCAATCTCATCGATCTCTGGATGGAAAAACCAGATACCGTTGCAGTAATCAAATCAGGTCTTGAAGCACGCTCAGTGGAAACTTCCAAGTACAAGGGATATGAAGACAAATTTGCAATAGCCGGTACTTACTGGCCACCCCAATATGTCGTCATGGAAGGAGACACACTCAAGCCACTGAAAATTGTCTCGACAAGGGGCATGACAGTCGACACCCAGGAATATCATCCCGAACCCAGGGTGGCGGCAATTGTCGCTTCACACCAGCATCCTGAATTTATTGTAAACGTCAAGGAAACAGGAAAAGTATTGCTGGTCAATTATGAGGATCTGAAAAACCTAAAGATCACTTCAATCGAATCTGCGCTGTATCTGCATGATGGTGGATGGGATTCAACTAAACGCTATTTTCTGACTGCGGCGAATAAATCGAACAGGATAGCGGTCGTGGATTCCAAGGAAAGGGAACTCGAGGCACTCCTAGAGGTGCATGAGATACCTCATCCAGGTAGAGGTGCCAATTTTATCGATCCCAAATACGGGCCTGTGTGGGCAACCAGTGCCTTGGGTAATCAGCATGTTACTTTTATCGGAACTGACCCTGTCAACCATCCCGAGCATGCCTGGAAGGTTGTACGTGTCCTTGACGGACAGGGCGGAGGTTCGCTTTTTATTAAAACACATCCCAAATCAAACAATCTCTGGGTTGATACGCCGCTAAATCCTGATCCAAAAATAAGCCAGTCAATCGTGGTATTTGATATTAATAATCCGGAAGCAGGTTATGAGGTCCTGCCAATTGCCGAATGGGCCGATGTAGGCGAGGGACCAAAACGTGTTGTACATCCGGAATACAACAAGGCAGGTGACGAGGTCTGGTTTTCTGTCTGGAATGGCAAGGAGCAGCAGTCAGCTATAGTGATTGTTGATGACAAGACGCGTAAATTGAAACGCGTCATCAAGGATGATCGACTGATCACACCAACGGGCAAGTTCAACGTCTACAATACCCAACATGATGTTTATTGATTTATGCGATGTATAAGGTATGTGGGAATGGCTGCTTTTACCTGAGTATACAAAGAGAGACTTTCCGTCGGGTAGCAGTGGTATTGCTTTTCCTTGTCAGCTGTCCCGCTGTAGCGGATGTAACTTCCTCGAGACAGAATCAACTCCGCTACATGGTTGAACACGATTGTGGTTCCTGTCACGGACTGACTCGCAACGGTGGTCTGGGACCGCCATTAACAGAAAAGGCACTCGAAAACAGATTACCTGAAGATTTATTCAATATTATCCGGGACGGTGTCAAAGGCACCCCCATGCCACCATGGGAAAGAGTTTTAAAGGATGAAGAAATTCGCTGGATAGTGAAGCTACTTAAAGGCGGTTTTTAAAGGGAGTTTTGAATGAAAAATATCACGATCAATATCCTCGTTTATTTTTCCTTGTTTACAGTTGTTTCAGCATATCCTCTTACTCCGGAAACAACAAATCGTGGAATCATCATTGAACGTGCAACCGGCAGCATAAAACTAGTAGACACTGCCAGGCGAATACTCCTGGCTGATATTGATGGCATGGGTGATCTTTCCCATGCCTCTGCTGTTTTTTCCCGGGATGAACAATACGCATATGTTTTTGGACGTGATGGTGGGTTGACCAAGATTGATTTACATACCGGTAATATCGAGAAACGTATCAAGCAGGCCGGCAACAGTATCGGCGGGGCCATAAGCCGAGATGGCAAATACGTTGCTGCATCCAATTATGAACCCGGAGGTATCAGGGTATTTACTGCAGATACACTGGAACCGGTTGTTGATATTCCAGCCATTTATAGTGATGAAGGTAATCCAGAATATTCAAGGGTAGTTGGCCTTGTAGACGCACCGGGTAAACGGTTCATTGCCAGCCTGTATGATGCCGGCGAAATCTGGGTAATTGATCTAGATGATACCGAACAACCGGAAATACGAAAATTCACCAATATTGGATTGCAGCCTTATGATGCCCTGATTACTCCGGATGGCCGCTATTATATAGCAGGGCTTTACGGTGAAAACGGACTTGCAGTTCTTGATTTACAGCATCTGGATCGCGGAGTACGGCGTGTACTTCAGCATTACGGCAAGGATGAAAAGGAACTGCCGGTATACAAGATGCCGCACCTGGAGGGATGGGCCGTCGCCGGTGATTTTCTTTTTATACCCGCTATTGGTCATCGCGCAGTTCATGTCATCGATAAGAATAACTGGCAGGAGATAACAAGAATAACAACCTATGGCCAACCGGTTTTTGCAATTGCACGTCCTGACGGAAGGCAGGTTTGGGTGAATTTTGCATTTCCTAACAACAGCTATGTCGAAATTATTGATGTGAAAAAACTTGCGGTGGTAAAGAGGCTGAAACCGGGCAAGGCGGTATTACACATGGAGTTTACCGCGCAGGGAGATGAAGTATGGATATCTGTCCGGGACGAAGATCGTGTAAATATCTATAACACGATGACATTTGACAGAATTGGCTTGCTGGAAGCCGACAAGCCGAGCGGTATATTTTTTTCCAACAGGGCGCACAAGATCGGTCTGTAGAAATCCTGGTAATGAACAGTAAAGCACAAAACAGGTTGTTGGAAGTCAAGGCACAGGGTGATGGAATCGTATTTTCGCATCTGGAAAAGTGCTTGTTGAATAATTACCAGAAGAATTTCCCGTTGGAGGAAAAGCCGTTTGATAAAATCGCAAGTGATTTGAATTGCAATCCACTTAAGTTACTGAACACATTGAAAAAGCTTCAGGAGGATGGGGCAGTCAGCCGTATTGGCCCGGTATTCAAGCCTAACTCGGTTAACAAAAGTTTGCTTGCTGCCATGAAAGTGCCGGAAGATATGCTTCTTGAAGTTGCCGAAATGATCAATGGCTATGAAGAGGTGAATCATAACTATGAGAGGGAACATCATTTCAATTTATGGTTTGTTGTCCATGGAAAGGATGAACATCATGTAAATGAAGTGCTTGATGATATAGAGACTCGCACAGGAATGATGCTGATCAGGTTGCCAATACTGGATGCCTATCATATTGACCTGGGATTTGATTTGCGATGCTGACAGATATTGATAATGCCATAACCGACGTTGATTCTGAAAACAGAAGTTTTTCAGACAGCCAGCTTGTTTCATTAATACGTCAGGGATTGCCATTAACAGAAAGACCTTACCAGGAAATCGCCAGGACTCTCGGCGTCAGTGAACATGAAGTGATAAGGCGTATCGGCAATATGGTGGAAAGGGGGGTGATTAAAAGATTCGGTATCATTGTAAAGCACCATGAACTGGGTTTCAGGGCCAACGCCATGACCGTATGGAATATCCCCGATGGCAACGTCCATAATGTTGCCGCTCTCATGAAAGATTACCCGTTTGTGACCCTTTGTTACCGCCGACCGAGGAAACTGCCGGATTGGCCATATAATCTGTTTTGCATGATCCACGGCAAGGACAGAGACACTGTATTAGGTCTTCTCGACGATATGATAGTGGAGAACAGCTGGCAGGAATATACGCATGAAATTTTGTTCAGTAAACGCCGTTTTAAGCAATGTGGTGCCAGTATTTGATAATTTCGGGATGAAGTTCTAATTATGAACTACAAAGATAAACAGATAATCAATTATCTTCAATCCGGCTTCCCGGTTTGTGAACGTCCTTTCAAAGTTGTTTCTGAGAACCTCGGGTTGACTGAATCAGAGCTCATAAGTCGTGTCCAGGCTTTGCTCGACGATGGTATTTTGAGCAGGTTTGGCCCCATGTTTAATGTTGAGAAGATGGGTGGTGTTTACAGCCTAGTCGCAATGCAGATCCCTGAAAAGGATGTTGAGCGTGTGGTATCTATTATTAATGAACATTCTGAAGTGGCACATAATTATGAGCGTGATCATAAATTTAACATATGGTTTGTGGTGGCGATTGATTCTGAAAAGAATTTACCAGCATTTCTCAAAAGCATACAAGAAGAAACCGGTTATAAAGCTTATAACATGCCAAAACTGGATGAATATTTTGTAGGATTGAGATTCAATGCCTGAACTGGACCAGACAAATACTATTGATCGACTGATCATAAAGTATACACAAGAAGGCTTGCCAGTTTGCGCACGTCCTTATCACATCATCGCAGAAAAAGTCGGTGTTGATGTCAAGACAGTAATGGAGCGCATAAAGGCCATGCAGTTATCGGGTATTATCCGAAGAATCGGGGTGGTACCAAATCATTACAACCTGGGTTTCCGCGCAAATGGAATGACAGTCTGGGATATAGAGGATGAAAGAATATCGGAACTGGGATCGAAAATTGGTGAACTGGATTTTGTCAGTCATTGTTATCGAAGACCAAGGCATCTTCCGGAATGGCCCTATAACTTGTTTGCCATGATTCATGGCCGTGATAAGCACACAACGGATCAATATATCAATCAAATCAGGGAAATCCTGGGAGATGCAGCCCGGAGTTACGATGTTTTGTATAGTACCCGGTTATTAAAAAAGACTGGTTTGAGAATTTAAGACGGTCACCAATTCAAAAAAGATAACAGGCAATATGTTCAGAATTTCACAATACATGAAGGAAATAGAGAATCCCGCACCACCGCGGCAGGGGTCCAGACCTTCCGGCCCGGTTGTAATATGGAATCTAATTCGCCGCTGTAATCTTGCCTGCAAGCATTGTTATTCAATTTCCGCAGATCATGATTTTCCGGGAGAATTGACTATTAAGGAAATCCATGCGGTCATGGATGACTTGAAAGAGTTTGGTGTTCCGGTACTCATCCTTTCAGGCGGTGAACCACTCCTGCACCCGCACATTTTCGATATATCCAGAAGAGCGAAACGAATGGGTTTTTATGTCGGGCTGTCAAGCAACGGGACACTAATAAGTGAGAGCAACATCAGGGAAATCGCTGATATTGAATATGACTATGTAGGAATCAGTATCGATGGTTTGAAGGAAACACATGACTATTTTCGGAGGAAGGCGGGTGCATTTGAAGCCTCTATGAAAGCGGTAAAATTATGCAGGGATAGCGGCATAAAGGTGGGTCTCAGGTTTACAATGACCCTGGATAATTACAATGAATTGTCCGATCTGCTTACCCTCATGGATACAGAGGATATTAATAAATTTTATCTGTCACATTTGAATTACGCGGGGCGCGGTAACCGGAACCGCAAGGACGATGTTACCCATAAAATTACAAGAAAATCCCTAGATATATTATTCAGTAAATGCTGGCAGGATACCAAGGAAGGGCGAAATCGTGAATATGTATCGGGTAACAATGACGCGGATGGCGTATATTTCATGTACTGGGTCAAAAAACATTTTCCGGAAAAGGAAGATTATATCCGTAACAGACTGGAACAATGGGGTGGTAACAGTTCAGGAGTGAATATTGCAAATATTGATAATCTGGGGAATGTCCATCCGGATACCTTCTGGTGGCACTATAACCTTGGTAATGTAAAACAACGACCATTTTCGGAAATATGGATGGATACCAGTGATCCGATTATGGCCGGCCTGAAAGACAAACCAAGAAAAATAAGCGGGCGTTGCGGACATTGTTGCTTTTTTAATATCTGCGGAGGCAATACAAGAATCAGGGCGTTACAGATGACCGGTGATCCCTGGGCGGAAGACCCGGCCTGTTATCTGACAAACAGTGAAATCAGTATAGATGACACGGGAATCAGTCATAACAACCGCGATATTGATACAGCAATTGTATAGAAACAAACCAGTTGCAATAGTTGTTCTAATCCTGGCAACAATGAGCAGGGTTTGCCTTGCCGAAACTCAAATACAGGCAGACAGCTTATATAAACAGCACTGCGCGGCCTGTCACGGTGCTGGTCGTCTTGGAGGAACAGGGCCAGCATTGTTGCCGGAGAATCTGGCACGCCTGAAAAAAGCGGCGGCCTATGATTCGATCAGTAACGGACTTGCCGCGACCCAGATGCCAGCTTACCGGGAAAAGCTCAATGACAGGCAAATAGAATTACTGGTTGATTATATTTACACCCCGCTGACCAAAGTACCGATCTGGAATATCGAGGAAATAAAAAATACACATATTATCAAGCGAAAAAATGATATATCCAGTGATAAACCGCTGTTCGATGCCGATCCCCTGAACCTGTTTGTTGTCGTTGAAAAAGGCGATCATCATGTATCTATTCTTGATGGTGACCGCCTCGAACCAATACACAGATTCAAGTCACGACGGGCTTTACATGGAGGGCCGAAATATTCACCTGATGGTCGATATGTTTATTTTGCTTCAAGAGACGGATGGGTATCCAGGTTTGATCTGTATAACCTGAAATATACCGCTGAAATCAGGGTCGGAATAAATACCCGTAATATCGCCGTTTCGAATGATGGCAGGTATGTACTGGCCGGCAATTATCTTCCGCACACGCTTGTAATCCTTGATGCCGAAAATCTCTCACCGATAAAAGTCATTCCTGTTGAGAACGAATCAGGCAAAAGCTCACGTGTCAGTGCAGTATATGATGCACCCCCAAGAGGCAGTTTTATTGTTGCATTGAAAGACATCCCCGAAATCTGGGAAATTTTTTATGAAGAAAAGCAGGAACCGGTATATACCGGCATGGTGCATGATTATCGTTACCAGGAAGGAATAGCAGCGGATATGCCGTTTCCCATTCGCCGCATACATCTGGATGATTATCTGGACGATTTCTTCTTTGATGCAGAATATAACAATCTTGTCGGAACAGCACGAAATGCAAAAAACGGCCAAGTTGTCAATCTGATTGTCGGCAAGAAGATAGCCGAGCTTGACTTCTCGGGATTACCACACTTGGGGTCAGGCATTAGCTGGGAATACCGGGGTAAAACTGTACTGGCTACTCCAAATATGAAAGAAGGCCTGGTCAGTATCATTGATCAATCAACCTGGAAAATCATCAGGGAGATAAAAACGCTGGGGCCGGGATTTTTCATGCGTTCGCACGAAAATTCACCCTATGGATGGGTTGATGTATTTTTTGGTCCGGATAAGGACGCTGTCCATGTAATTGATAAAGCCACCCTGGAAATTGTTGCAACCCTGAGACCTGCTCCAGGCAAGACATCGGCTCATGTTGAATTTACAAAGGATGGAAGATACGCCTTGCTGAGTATCTGGGAAGATGATGGCGCACTCGTTGTGTATGATTCCAACACATTGGATGAAGTAAAAAGAATTCCCATGAAAAAACCTTCCGGAAAATATAACGTATATAACAAGATCCATGGATCAAGTGGCACTAGCCATTAACCTCATCCCGGTACATAAATGCGGCCTGATGTCCGGGCGGCAATAGTTGATGACACCCGGACAGCAGTTTTTTCGGATAGATCCCGGCTATAAGCCGCTGTAATATGCTGCCAAATCATTGATGTCCTCATCCGTGAGATTCGCAGCCATGGGTGACATCATGGGGTCGGATCGTGATTTTTCACGAAAGGCTTTCAGTTGCTTGACAAGATAACCGAATTTCTGCCCTGCCAGATTCGGCCACAAATCATTCGGGCTGATACCATCCGCCCCGTGGCAGGCCGCGCAGTTTGATGATTTTTCCTTGCCAGCTGCCGCATCTCCCTCTGCAATAGCAATAGATACGAATCCCGACAAAATTACTGTTAATAATATTTTAAACACATTTTTCATTGTGCTGTCCTCCTTCAGTTAGTTAATTCAAACAGTAATCAGCTGATGCATTTAACGTCCAAAATAGCCCGGTTACATATCCAGGTATCTGTGTAATCTCGCATCTCTGGTACTGAAATGATCAGTAAACCAGTGAGTGAGTTCATTAACAAATTTATCAGTGTCAATTTCCGTTATATCACTGTAATTATCCATGATATCCCGTATTTCATTAAGCAATTTATCGTGATCTGACTTGTGATCTTCCAGATGATCGTAATTCCTTTCTCGCATGATTTTTTCTTCCAGGGCAAAATGCAAAGCGATGCGGGCATATATTTCGCCAAGATATTCTGATGTATTTTCAGTTCCTTCGGATTCATATATCTTGACAAGCATCTGGTTTATCAATTGAATTAATTCACGATGTTCAAAGTCTATTTCCGGAATACCAAGTGAAAATTCATCTTTCCATTCCAGAAGTTGCATATCAGTCACCTACCTTTTATTTGAACCGCATATATATTTATAAAAATACGAAGCCACCGGATTCCTTGTTAAAATCGATTACGAAATTTTGTCCCGGTTTTAATTCGATATCAGCTGAACGTTCAAAATCAAATCCTTCATTTTCACGACTATCACGCATTCTTGTAACCAATTTATGTTGACCAGGTGTTACCCTGAAGCGTTCATATACTGTCGAGGTACCATCATGTGATAAACCTGAGGGAGGAATATATTCTTTGTATAGGATTTTTCCATCCAGTAAAACTTCAACGAGAATTGGTACACGTTCACGACTGCATTCGAGCGGTCTCCTCATGTTTGGAGCCAATGCCTCCAGCTCTTCCTGCGTCAATCGCCGACATTCTTCCTTTCTTTGCCCTGCGTGACTGAAACTTATCTTGAGTAAAGCCATGTCAGGATCAAGATGTATATATCCAGGATTGGATGAGAAATATCCAATAAATACAGCAAAAGAGATATAGGCAGCTATCTGAATGATAATGTTTTTAGCTGTATTCATGGCAAATAGCCGGTTTTCACGATTAATTTTTCAGTACAGTTTTTTCTGTGTTTTGTGAAACCAGTTTTTCCCGAAAACGGGTAATTTCCTGTAAAAGTTGTTTCCTGTTAATCTTCCCGGCCCAGTAACAACTTATTCTTTCCCGTGGAACCCTGTCACGTAAAAAAGGATCGCGTTCGCCGGCGATCCGTTGCTCTGTCCAGTTGATACCGAATCTGTGATAACAGCTACCTGCTTTGCATCCGGTCAGGAATAATCCATCGGCAATATTACGGCTGAGAATGAAATCTATAAATGAGGGGGGAAGCATGCCTATACACGGTATTGAAAGTACTGTTGTATTAGGGATATTAATTATATTTGCCTCAGGGCCATAATTGCATGTGAAGACAATGATATTGTTACGGTCTTTCATGTTTTCAGTGGCATTAATAATATTATCCCTGAGCTGGTTAACTGAAAAATCGGGTAACTCAATACCTGGAACCAGTTCACTTTTTCGTCTGAAAGGCATAGCAGTAGGACATGCCCCGACGCATATTCCGCAGCTTACACACAGTTCCGGATCGACTACCGCCTGATTCGTATAAGGAAGACCATCAGTACGTGATTCCAGACTCACCGCGTTATATGGACAATCGACTACACAGCGACCACAACCATTACAATTATCCAGTTCAACCTTTGCAATAGATAATCCTTCAGTCTTGCCAAACCATGGCATGCAAACCAATATCAGGGTCAAAATCAAAACAGAAATCCAAATATATATTCCCGGAAATTCATCCAATAGCGGATAAAAAAACATGTAGTACCAATCCAGTTCTATGATTGTAATTGCCTGGTCAAGTTCAGCAGGACCCTGACTGGTTGCAGGATAAATGAGCGACAAACATAACAGCATTATCAGGGTACCTGTGGCAAGTTTCACAGGAGGAGATGTTTTCGGCATTGTTATCCGTTGTACATGAATCCACATGAATAGCAAAAGGATCAGGGGGACGGCAATATGGATAAATATAAACAGTGTAAAAAACCGGTCGCTCAGGGTGGTATCATCCAGGAAATTTCTGGCGATGGATTCACCAAAGAATGGAAGATCATCTAGCCATTCTGATGTTGATATTGCGATATACTGGGCAAGTCTGTCCCACACAATCCAGTATCCAGTAATGCCACTTGCATATAAAAGCAACAGAGCCATGACACCGATAATCCATATAAAGCCGCGGGGACCGTGAAAGCGGTCAAGGGAATATTCACGAAGCGAGTGCAGTAAAATAACAATTACCAGGGCATCTGATGCATAGCGATGAAAACTTCGCATTACACCACCGGCATACCATTGCACATTGGTCAGGTATTCGATGGATTCATATGCTTCAGTTACACCTGTATCAAAAAAGATATATAGATATATACCACTAACAACAACTATCCAGTAAAAAAACCAACCCATGGCACCCAATTGAATCATGGGATTACATGCTGTAGAGAATCCTGCATTGAAGAAATCATCTGCTTTTTCGAACATTTGTCTCAGGTATTTTTTCATAAATATATGAAACAGAAATTGATAATTTCTGTGTCAGCTGGCCCTATTTGTGCGCCAGAGATGAACAAGGAAAAGCAGTAGTGCGCCTAATGAAATGAAGCCGGTAATGAGCGCAATAAAAATTGAGTAATCAAAACTGTATCTGCCTGAAGAGGGATCATAGATAGTACAGAATAAGCGGATATTATTCATCCATTCAGAGATATTCGTTGGTAAAAAATTACCACCTTCATACATGATTTCTTTTAATGGTTCAATTAGCGCAGGAGGCGGGAATGATGCACCATAAATCTGCCTGTAAACGCGTCCCTTTCTATCTATAATTGTTGTTTGGGCCAGATGGTCAAATCCTTTTGCAGAAGTAAAGAATATAAAGCCCATATCACGGGTAATATTTTCTATTGTTTCGGTGTCAGCACTCAGGAAGTGCCAGTTTCTGTCATTGATACCTCTTTCAGCAGCAAATGATTTCATTCGGTGCGGAGTATCAATGCCTGCATCAAATCCTATTGTTAAAACGGTAAAGCTGTCTTTACCGAGTGCCTGTTGTGCAATTTCAACGGTTTTATGAAGATTTGTTGTTAAAACAGGACATGTATGATGACAGCTGGTGTATATGAAACTAACAATTACTGGTTTTTCAATATAGTAATTCGCAATATTTACAGTATTTCCATTTTGATCTGTCAGTTGGTAATCAGCAATTGTTTTACCTATAACAGACTGGCTGTAAGCCAATGCCTGTTCATTGTCGAAGTCTGATAGGCTAATCTTATTTCTGTGGGATTCGGATTCATTGCTGTATACCATTGATGGTAAAGAAGCAATGAAGATTATAATGTAACCAGTAAAACGGCGGATAGATTGAAATGATACTGAGCCAATACTCCGTTTTTTATAGATACCTTTTGAAATCACCCGCATCAGGTTGAGTCATAAAAAATAAACTACTGCTATCTGAGTGGCCAGACCTCTGCAAGATATTTCCAGTTTACGAAATAATAGAGGACAAAAGCTGTAAAAAATGTTGCCACTAGGAATACAGTGCCGGGTATTGCCAGTGTTTTTGCGCTTCCGTACTGTCCGACAACTGCAGCAGGTTTCTTTTCCTCGAAGCTACTATCTATTTTCTTTCCGAACAGTATCGAACCAACAATGATCAGAATATAGAGAATACCGCCAAGCGCTGCAAGCAATGCAAAAATACCATTCAGGCCCATCATGAGGAATGCGGTGCCGGGATAGTCAAACTTCAATACAGCATCGGTGAATGTGATATCCCAATGCCGCCTCGCCACACCAAGCGTTCCAGCACCCATCATGAACAGGGAAATTCCTGCGACACCAATGCCAAACAGGTAAGGTTGTAATTTAGCCAGTTTTAGCCAAATCAGTTCACGTTGAAAAATCAAGGGGACAAGCAGATAAGTGATTGCCATGAATGCGAGTGTTGTTCCGGCTACGACTGTGCCATGAAAATGCCCAGGTACATACAGGGTATTATGCATAATCAGGTTGATTTGCTCAGTTCCAAGAACAACTCCTGATATACCGCCGATAAATCCGAACATTATTAGAGAAAGAAACATCCCTGAAAAAGCGGGATTTCCCCAAGGTGCCTTTTTCAACCATTCAAACAAACCTTTTGTATAACCTTTTGCCCGCTGTGCTGCCTCGATCGATCCCGGTACTGTCATTCCGTGAATCATGCTACCCAGAACGGCGAGATACATGGCATAACTGGTATTGAATATTTTCCATTCGGAACTGATACCGGGTTCTACAAGCAAATGGTGTGCACTCGCCAGTTGCAAAAAGAGTATGTACATTAAAAATGCCATTCTGCTGACTTTTTCTGAAATAGGTTTTGCACCAAGTACAATAGCTGCTATGGCATACCAGACCGCCACATGCGCGGAAACATTTATCTGCTGTGATGAATGCCCCATGGCCCACCACACCGCCTTGTACATTAATGGATCAATATTACTGACAATACCCAGTGACCATAATAATGTGGGTATTAAAATAATGGCGCCTGATGCAATAGTAAAAACCGCAATAATTGCTGCTGTCAATGCGCCAAAAGTAACCAGCGGTATAGAGCCCTGGTAGGTATTTTCCTCCTTGGCAATAACCAGTGTCCCGAAAAAAACACAACAACCAAGCAACGCCCCCACAGCAAAGAGAATAATTCCGAGATAAAAATGCGGTTCCGCCTGCATGGGAACGTAAGAAGTGAACATTACACTGGATTTACCCTGCAGAACTGCAATATTTGTAATAACAGCACCGATCAACATGAGCCAGAATCCAGTCCATGCGACCTTAGGCGCAGCAATCCTCGAATTCAGCAGTATGGCGGAAGCAAAATAAAGTATGGCCATCTCGAAGAAAATGATCCATACCAGTAATACATCAAGACCATGTGCTGTCAGAGCCAGATAAAACCAGTCAGCTGGCAGCAAGTGAACTGCCGGCCATCGCGTAAGTGCAACCATCAATCCAAATAAACCGCCTATGGCAAGGAAAACAACAGCTACAACTGCATTGGCCTTAATCAGTTTTTCAGCTGGCAAATGAATTCGAAGGCCGGTTGTCGGACAGGTGCGGAATCGTGTATCTGAGGCCATAGCTTACTCCGGTCTATTATTCGGTGACATATATTTTTCCGATCATTGTATGGTGGCCAATGCCACAATATTCATTACAAATTATGCTGTATTCACCTGCCTTGTCTGGTGTGACTGTAATGACCATTTCATAGCCCGGATGTATTTGCAGATTGATATTGGTTGGTTGTAGGGAAAACCCATGCTGCCAGTCCAGTGATGATATATGCAGACGGTAACTTTGGTTTTTCTCAAATTCAAGAATTGGCCACCATTGCCAGAGACGGCCAATCAGGTAAACATCACTGCCGGGAGGAGGATGAACAACAGGGAAATTCGCTTCCTCCCGTACCTTGTATTGATTAACCATTTCGGTCGTCTTGGCGGAAAATGCCTCCGGGGTGATGCGATACGCTTCATTAGAAAGATTTTGTTCACCGGCACCATGCCAGTAAATCATCATAAAGAACATTACCAGGCCCCATATAAAACCAATGATAATCCATATCAGTTCCGTCCTGGCAATAGGCTCATTCCACCATATCCGTTCCTCAGGAGGAATAATGGACATAAGTATCTCCTGTTATTTAGCGATAGGTATCTGAACGATTTCCATGATACCCCAGATAACATAAAAAACAGTTGGAATGGTCACTCCAAGAAATAGCAGCAAAAAGGGGTTATCAAGGAACCGTTGCATAAACGGGATTTGCTCGTCTTCTTTTTTATGTTGCGGTGCAGATTCTTCATCCACCATATTCCAGCCTCCCCTTACCCAAGGATATGTGAAGATAATGTAATTGTAGAATAATAATTAAACCTTGATCTATATCAATTGAATGCAAAGAATATAGAATAATTTTTTTTAGAATCTGCTGTTAACTTATTGAAATTCAATAATATATCTGATGAGTGAGAAAGTCGACAGTGCCAGGACCGAGAGGATAGCAAAGAATATTAAACTCCGATATTCGAAGCGGCGGCCGACAGCCAGTTCCAGGCGCTCAAGCAGCCAATCAGAGACTATATAGAGAATAATGGCTGTGATTGTGTAGCTTAGAATCTCCAGCAATGTAAGTGCCTTTTAAATGGGGTTATTTGTAATAATATCCAATACACCTTATTTATATTGACTGGCTTATTTGTCAATGAATTACATCAAATATATTCACGTAATCTGCGCCATCCTGACGATTATTTCTTTTTCAATTCGAGGGATATGGATGCTACAAGGGTCTTCATTACTTACCATAAGAATAACGCGTATACTGCCACACATTATTGATGCGTTTCTGCTCCTGAGTGGTATCGTTTTATTAATACAGTATTACAGGGAGTTTTATAATTTTGACTGGTTACTGCTGAAACTTTTTGTAATTGTACTGTATATTTTTTCAGGAGCAATCGCACTGAGATATGGACATACAGCAACTATAAGAATTACGGCACTATTTGTTTCCTGGTTGTTCCTGGCAATAATCGTTATCCTTGCAATCACGCGGCCGGTATCAATATTCTGAGGCAGAATGATTGCGGTCAGTGGCTAGAATTCCGGAGTTTTATAACCATGATTGTATGGTGCTGGTCCCGATAACGCTATGATTTCACCGTTCTTCAGAAAGTCTTCTTTCGGTTTTGTAAATTGCGGCTATCAAAGCGGGTATTTTCGAGGATAATCAATGAGTAAATATAAATAAAACAATAGGTTATAATTAATATGCTGCTCATGATCGACAATTACGATTCCTTCACCTACAACCTGGTCCAGTATCTTGGAGAACTGGGACAGGATGTCAAGGTCTATCGAAATGACCAAATCAGCCTCAATGAAATCGAGAAACTGGCACCGGAACGGATTGTAATCTCGCCCGGACCATGTACTCCCAACGAAGCCGGGATCTCTTTGGACGTTATCGGTAATTTCAAGGGAAAGATACCCATCCTTGGCGTTTGTCTGGGTCACCAGTGTATCGGCCAGGCATTTGGTGGCAGGATTGTTCACGCCAACCAGATCATGCATGGCAAGACTTCTGATGTGTATCACAATAATACTGATGTTTTTTCCGGACTCGATATGCCATTTACGGCAACACGCTATCACTCACTTGTGATCGAGAAAGAAACCTTACCTGAATGTCTGGAGATTACCGCATGGACCGAAGATGGAGTTGGTAACATCGATGAGATCATGGGAGTACGTCATAAGGAGCTTCCTGTAATTGGTGTACAGTTTCATCCCGAATCTATCTTGACTGCTTACGGTCATGACCTGCTTAGAAATTTTCTGGTAAATAGTTAATTCGCATCAATCTTACATGGATATACAAACCGGACTGAAATTATTACTTGAAAGGCAGGATCTCGCTGGCGAACAAATGCAGCAGATCATGCAGGCCATCATGACCGGAGAATGTACTCCGGCGCAAATCGCCGGTTTCCTGATTGCATTGCGAATGAAAGGCGAAACAGTCGATGAGATAGCGGCAGCAGCCGATGTCATGCGGCAACTTTCGAACCGCGTCGAAGTCAACTCGACACACCTCGTCGATACCTGCGGTACCGGCGGTGATGCTACCAATACTTTTAATATTTCAACTACCGTGGCCTTTGTTACCGCAGGTGCCGGTGCTCGGGTTGCCAAGCATGGCAACCGTTCAGTTTCCAGTAAATCAGGCAGTGCGGATGTGCTGGAAGCGGCCGGTATCAGGCTCAATCTGACACCTGATCAGGTTGCTGATTGTATTGAAGCAGTTGGCATAGGCTTCATGTTCGCACCCCTGCATCACAGTGCGATGAAACATGCCATTGGCCCGCGCAAGGAACTGGGCGTGCGAACGATCTTTAACCTGCTGGGCCCATTGACCAACCCGGCCGGGGCGCCCAATCAGGTCCTCGGAGTCTTCAGCAATGAATGGCTCGAAAAAATAGCTCGTGTTCTCCAACAGTTGGGCAGTCATCATGTTCTCGTAGTTCACTCGAGGGACGGCATGGATGAAATCAGTATTTCTGCGCCGACGGATGTTTGTGAACTTGTCGATGGAAAGATTGAATCCTACACGATCTCACCGGATCAGTTTGACTTGCCACTGCATGATATTTCAACGATCGAAGTAAACGGTATTAACGACAGCCTGCAGACCATGCTTTCAGTACTGGACAATCAACCCGGCCCCGCCCGTGATATTGTAATACTCAATGCCGCTGCCGCAATCTACACAGCGGGTATTTGTGACACTATTGGTTCCGGTATTATGCTGGCAATCAAGTCCATCGAGAATGGTGCCGCGAGATCAAAACTGGATTTGCTGGTCAAACACAGCAACTCGTTTTAAATCATATGCAAGATACCCCCGACATTCTCAGGCGGATTCTGTCGCGCAAAACAGAAGAGGTCTCTGAACGAAAACAGGTATTGCCCGAATCAGAACTTGTAGAAATGTGCAAGGATTCCCCCCCGGCCCGGGGGTTTGAAATGGCACTGCAACGTACGATCAGTCAGGGAAAACCTGCGATCATTGCCGAGATTAAAAAAGCCTCGCCCAGCAAGGGTGTGATAAGGAAGGATTTTGATCCGGTTGCGATTGCCAAAAGCTATGCTGATGCCGGCGCAACATGCCTTTCGGTATTAACTGACAGGGACTTTTTCCAGGGTGACGACGAGTATTTGAAATCTGCACGCGCGGCCTGTGAACTTCCGGTCCTGCGCAAGGATTTCATGATCGATCCATATCAGATCTATGAGTCACGTCTGTTAGGTGCAGATTGCATACTTCTCATTGTTTCTGCGCTGGACGACCAGAAGTTGCGCGATCTGGCGGATCTGTCGACCATGCTGGGCATGGACGTACTTCCGGAAGTGCATGATCGCGAGGAACTGGAACGGGCGCTGGTCTTGAGATTGCCACTCATCGGAATCAATAACCGTAATCTCCGGACTTTTGAAACCGACATCAACACTACTATTGGGCTGTTGCCGGATGTGTTTCATGACCGCACCGTGATCACGGAAAGCGGTATTCACAGTAAGGATGATGTAGCCCTGATGCGTAAACATAATGTCAACGCATTCCTTGTCGGTGAGTCTTTTATGGCAGCACCGGATCCAGGCGAAAAACTCAAAACACTTTTTGAATAATCAAGGGAGTTATTATGATTGAAGACAAAATCTTCAAATTATTATTTTGCGCAGTATCTATTTTGTTACTAACTCTTTCCGCAAATGCTGAAAGTCCAGACATTGAACTAGCCTGGGTAACAGAAGGCCTTATGAATCCAGAATCAGTCGTTTATCATCCGACCAGTAATTCTCTCTATGTATCTAACGTTAACGGCTCTCCCACCGAAAAAGACGGGAACGGGTTTATCTCCAGGATCTCTCTTGACGGCGAACTTCTCGAGCTAAAATGGCTTGCCGGACTGGATGCACCCAAGGGTCTGGCCTTGTATGGCAACAAACTTTATGTTGCCGATATCGATACTCTGGTGGTAATCGACATACCTAATGCCAGAATCGTCCAACGCTACAAGGTTGATGACGCGAAGTTCCTGAACGATGTGACGTCCGCCGTTGATGGTTCCATCTATGTATCAGATATGGTAATGAACCGGATTCACCGCCTGCGGGGATACGATTTCACGATCTGGCTTGAAGATGAAGGACTGCTCAATCCCAATGGATTGCTGGCAGAGACTGATTATCTGACTGTGGGTGCCTGGGGGACGATGACAGATGGTTTCGCCACAGAAGTCCCCGGCCACATGCTCAGGGTTTCATTCAATGATATGTCGATATCTTCCCTTGGTGATGGCAGTCCCATTGGAAATCTGGACGGTGTCGAAAGTGATTTCAGGGGAGGGTACTACGTGACTGACTGGATGGCCGGCAAACTTTACCACATTAATAATATGGGTAATGTTGAATTGTTACTGGCACTCGAACAAGGCATGGCGGATCATGAGGTGATACTCAATAGGCAATTGATACTTTTGCCAATGATGAACAGCAATAAGTTACTTGCCTACCGTATCATTAAATAAATATTACTCAGGAAATAAAAAAGCCGCCCTGAGGGCGGCTTTTCCGTGACTTTAAAGGAGTGAGGTCACTATCCAGGTTAGGCAGCTAAGGCGCTATCCAGGATCTTTTTGACGCTGGCAGGATAAGCCTGAACGATCTCAGCTACAGACTTGCCACGTGCAACGGCGTTTTCAACTGCAACCTTGGCAGCTTCAGACTGGCCAACGAAGTAGCTCTTGGCACCTTCGATGTCCTTGACGCTGGAAGCCTTCTTCAGTGAGTCAACGCCAGCATTAACGCTTTCTTCCAGTGCTTCCAACTGGATACCAGCCAGCTTCTCAACATTTTCAACATACAGGGCATTCAGCTCCTGAATAGGTGCTACAAATTTTTCAATTTCGAAGTTCATGTTTTATCTCCTCAGATAAAAGTTTATGTGATGTTGCGATGCAGTATAGACCAGGAGATTGTGCATTGCAACATTATTTTTATAATATCTTAATTCTCTAATATTCAGTATATATCGTTATTCTAGTGATAGTATGTACTTACATTCGTTAATGTTTGCTATTTCTATTGAATAAATATTTGATTTTAGACCCCGGCCCCTTGATTCCTGGATTGTGTGGCATAGGCTGTGGTCATAATCAGGAGGAAAGCATCTATGAATGAAGATACCTTTAACATGACCGTCCGGAAATTCCTCAAGAACGTCGGCGTCACTTCCCAGCGGGAAATCGAAAAAGCTGTTGATGAGGCACTCCGTTCAGGCAAGCTGAAAGGCAATGAATCTTTCAGCGCAAAGATAACACTGGAGGTAAATGAACTCGGGCTCAAGGAAGAGATCAACGGCAAGATTAATCTGGAGTAAACCAGAAGACTCTTCTGACTGATAACTACATACCGGGTTTTGACAACCGTCTGTAAACTTCATCTTCGCTCAAGGATACAATTTCTATGATTTTGTTCGAGGAAGTTTTTCCGTGGGTGATGGATACAGAATTGCGCGGTAATTGCAATGCCTTTTCCAGGGTTTTTTCAATCAGCTGATTGGCCTTCCCTTTTTCCGGTGCCGCGCTGACCCTGATCTTGAGGGTATCATTCAACCAACCGGCGATGCAGGTACTGGATGAAGAGGGAATGATCTTGACTGAGAGTTTCATGCCCCCTGTTCCGAACTGCGGGCAAACAGTTTCTGATCATCCCTGAATGACTTGAACTCAAGGGCATTGCCACTGGGATCCCTGATAAACAAGGTGGCCTGCTCTCCCGCTTCACCCTTGAAACGTATGGTCGGACGTATTAGATAAGTGATATTTTGATTATCAAGCTTTTCTACCAGTGCTTGCCAGTTATCCCATGGCAGAACGATACCAAAATGCCGTACCGGGATGGCTTCGCCATCCACTGGATTTGTTGGGACATTACTAACTTCATCCGGTATTAGATGTGCAGTCACCTGATGACCAAAAAAATTAAAGTCGATCCAGTGTGCCGATTCCCTTCCAACGCGGCAACCCAGGATTCCAGTATAGAACCGGCGGGCGTTTGCAATGTTGTCAACCGGGATAGCAAGATGAAAAGGACGTAAGGCGCCAGACACGGAGAAAGTTTTCAGTCCTGTTTGCCGTAGGTTTTGAACTTTTCAATGTTTATTTGCATTTCCTGATCACTCAACAACACCGGCCCGCCCGCCTGCAGGCTCAAGATATATTGATGTGCGAGGTTTTCGACCTCTCCGGCAAATCGAAAGGCTGTAGATAAATCCTCACCCACTGCAATCTGACCATGATTAGCAAGCAGACAAGCCATGCAATCGGCTAGTATAGTAACAGCATTTTCTGAAAGCTCCTCACTACCAAAGGTGGCGTACTCAGCACAAGGAATGGAATCACTACCCAGTGCAGTTACCATGTAATGAAACGCCGGGATGGGTTTGCGGGTGCAGGACATCGCGGTTGCGTGCGGAGAATGCACATGCACAATCGCGTTAATGTCTTCACGCGCCTGATAGATGGCACGATGCATCATCCATTCGCTGGAAGGTTTAAGCATGCCATCTATCACATTGCCGGCATAATCCATTTCGATGATGTCTTCTGCCGCCAGTTGATCATACGCGACACCCGTGGGTGTAATCAGAAACCCCTGGGCCGAGCGGGTGCTGAGGTTGCCGGAACGACCAAAACTCAAGCCACTGGTATTGAATTGTGTGACTGTCGCAATAATTTCCCGGCGCAAGGCATCGTTACTCATACACCAAAGTGTACCGTGAAATGATCAGATTTCAGACATTAAAGCGGAATAAAATGACATCGCCATCCTGGACAATATAATCCTTGCCTTCTGAGCGCCACTTGCCGGCCTCCCTGGCCCCCTGTTCGCCCTTGTACTTGATATAGGCCTCAAAGGCTGTAACTTCTGCGCGGATAAACCCGCGTTCAAAATCACTATGAATGACCCCGGCAGCCTCCGGTGCTGTAGCACCCACCCGGATGGTCCAGGCGCGCACTTCCTTGGGTCCCGCCGTGAAAAAGGTTTGCAGGCCAAGCAAACGGAAACCGGCACGGATGATCCGGTTCAGACCTGGTTCATGCAATCCCAGTGATTCGAGAAATTCCTGTTTGCTGTTCTCGTCCAGTTCGGCAATTTCAGATTCGATGGCTGCACAAACCGGGATGACTTCAGATCCCTCGGAATCAGCATAGGCCTTGAGTTTCTCCAGCCAGGGATTGTCAGTTAATCCATCCTCCTCAACATTGGCTATATATAGTGTCGGTTTTTCGGTGAGTAAATGCAGGTCCTGGATGGCCAGGGACTCTTCATCACTTAACCCAAGTGACCGTACAGGCAAACCCTCATTGAGATGGGCCATGATCTTTTCCAGCAAATCCTGCATTTTTTTTCCTTCCTTGTCTCCGCTACGTGCAAGTTTGATTGCTTTCTGCAGCGCTCTATCAACCGTTTCCTGATCGGCCAGACACAGTTCGGTATTGATGACCTCGATATCAGACAGCGGATCAACTTTGCCGGCAACATGGACGATGTTGTCGTTCTCGAAACAGCGGACAACCTGGGCAATAGCATGACTCTCCCGGATATGGGCAAGAAACTTGTTACCAAGGCCCTCGCCTTTTGAAGCGCCTTCAACAAGACCTGCAATATCGACGAATTCCATGTGCGCCGGTACCACCCTGGCTGGTTTCACGATGTTCGCCAGCTGTTGCAGGCGTGCATCCGGAACCGGAACAATCCCGATATTGGGGTCAATTGTACAGAACGGATAGTTTTCGGCATCAATGCCGGAATTGGTCAATGCATTAAACAGGGTAGATTTACCGACATTGGGCAAACCGACAATACCACACTTGAATCCCATCTTGTTTAACCTAATCAGTCCTGGTTTTTGTTGTTATTTTGCATGGTATGCAATTCTGTCATGGCCTTTTGTATTTCACCATTGACTATTTTCGGTAACAACGGAATGACATCCATAATTCCCTGTATAATCTTTTCCTGGTCATCTGCGGATGGTTTTGACAACACGTAGTCCACAACTTTGCGGCTGTCACCCGGGTGTCCAACTCCTAGCCGAATCCGCGCAAATGTATTACTACCGATCTTTTCAATAACATCACGCAAACCATTGTTGCCGCCATGCCCGCCACCGGTTTTTATGCGTACCCTGCCGGGCTCAAGATCTATTTCGTCATGCACCACAAGGATTTCTTCCGGTTTGATCTTGTAGAAATTTGCAATCGCCTGAACTGCCTGGCCACTGCAATTCATGAATGTCGTCGGTTTGCAGACATAGCAACTCATGCCATCAGCTTCCAGGCGCGCAAGTTCAGCATGAAACTTAGTTTCGTTTTTGAAAGTCAGTGAGTATTTTTCTGCCAGGACATCAACAAACCAGAAACCGGCATTATGGCGGGTCATTAAATGCTCGGGGCCTGGATTACCCAGACCCGCGATCAATTTAATCGGTGGAGACACGTAATCTGCCGATCAGCAGAAGATTAGTCTTTGGACTTCTCTTCCTTGTCTTTGTCTTTGTCCTTGTCTTCTTCCGTTCCTTCTTCCGCTTCCGGCATTTCCGCGGCAGCGGCAGCGGCTTCTTCTTCTGCGGCCTCGGCCTCGGCCTCGGCTTCTTCCTCTTCTTCAATTACAACACGTGGCATATTCACAGCAACAACCGGTGCTGAACCATCGCCGCCATGTTCCATGGCATAGGAAACCACACCTTCCGGCAGTTGCAGTTCCTCGACATGAATGGAATCACCCACATCAAGATTCAACACATCCACCTCAATGTATTCGGGCAGATCTTTCGGCAGACAGGTCACCTCAAGCTCGGTCATGATGTGACTGACAATACCTCCGCTTTGTTTTACGCCAATACATTTCTCTTCATTGAGGAAGTGAATCGGAACACGCATGGTCAGTTTTTCTGTTTCGCTGACTCGCTGCAGGTCGATATGTGTAATGGTTGGCTTGTAAGGATGACGCTGCAGGTCCTTGAGAACGACCTTTTGCTTTTTCTTGCCAATGGTGAGGTTCAAAATGTGTGAATAAAAGGCTTCTCGCTCCAGGTGATGAAACACATCATCGTGATTCAGAGTAATCGGAGTCGCCTCCTGGCCACCGCCATAGAGAATACCGGGTAATTTGCCGTCTTTGCGCAGGCGGCGGCTCGCACCTCTACCTGAATCATCACGCAGTTCGGCAACCAGATCAAATGCTTCCATCTTATTGCTCCTTCATCTAGATTTAACCAAAGGCAGCACCCGCGACCAGGTGATACCTCATATATATGACATGCCAGACATGCCGTTTATCCAGAGGCTTAACCTCCGGTAATTCTTTCTTTGTCAATCGACAAACATGGAACTGAGCGACTCACCCTCGCTGACCCGGCGAATACTCTCGGCCAGCATGGCGGCAACACTCAGTTGCCTGATCTTGCTGCAGGTGGCAGCCTCGGACCGCAGGGGAATGGTATCAGTAACCACCAGTTCATCCAGTTGCGATGCTTCAATATTCTTTACTGCATTCCCGGACAGGACCGGATGGGTGCAATAGGCAACCACTTTTTTCGCACCATGCTCCTTCAACGCCCCTGCAGCATTACACAGGGTCCCGGCCGTGTCGACAAGGTCATCGATAATGACACAGGTCCGATCTTCAACGTCACCAATGATATTCATAATCTCTGATTCATTGGCCCTGGGTCGGCGTTTATCGATAATGGCCAGCTCGGTATCATCCAGTCGCTTGGCCAGTGCCCTTGCTCTCACTACGCCACCGACGTCTGGTGAAACCACCACCAGATCCGGATATTCATGTTTCCAGATATCGCCAAGCAATACCGGCGACGAATACACGTTATCCAGAGGGATATCAAAAAACCCCTGGATCTGGTCTGCGTGCAGGTCCACGGTCAATACCCGGTCTACACCTGCAACCACAATCATATTGGCAACAACCTTGGCGGTGATCGGTACCCGTGCCGAACGGGTCCGCCGGTCCTGCCTGGCATATCCCATATAGGGAATGACTGCCGTTATCCGGTCCGCCGAAGCACGGTGCATAGCATCCGTGATGACCAGCAGTTCCATCAGGTTGTCATTTGCGGGCGTACAGATGGACTGAATTATATATATATCCCGACCGCGCACATTCTCATCAATATCTACCATCACCTCGCCGTCACTGAAGCAACCGACATTGATCTTGCCCAGCGGCAGGTTCAGGCAACCTGAAATATCCACTGCCAGACGCGGGTTGGCGTTACCCGTAAAGAGCATTGAATTGCTTAATGACATAAGGTCCCCGGTGACTGAATAATCTGGCTGGGGTGCCAGGATTCGAACCTGGGAATGCGGGGATCAAAACCCCGTGCCTTAACCACTTGGCTACACCCCAATGAATATTTGTTCAATCCTGGTGTCCCGATTGTCAGCTTGCCTCTTTGGCCAGCCTGACCAGCAAGGGAGACTGGTTCCTGCCCCTCGCAACAAATCCATGCCATTTCCCGGGAAGCTTTTTCCGCAGGGAAACGGCCTCTTTCTCATTCTCAAATCCGGCAAAGATACACGCACCGGTTCCCGTCATTCGGGCCTTGCCATACTGGCTCAACCAGTCCAGGGCCTCGGCCACCTCGTGATAACGCTTTCTCACCACGGGTTCACAGTCATTATGGCCACCTGACTTCAGGAAGTCGCGTATTGTGATTGCAGGTGTATGACGTGTCAAATCCTCGGCATTGAATACTACACTTGTGGAAACATGGCAGTCCGGGCAGATAACCAGGTACCAAGGTTCAAATGGATCCACAGCGGTCAAACGCTCGCCTACGCCCTCCGCCCAGGCCGCATGACCATGGATGAAAACCGGCACATCGGCACCCAGGCCAAGACCAATCTCGGCCAGTTGTTCGACCGAGAGTCCCAGCGACCAGACCTGGTTGAGGGCCACGATGACGGTCGCGGCATTGGAACTGCCGCCACCGAGCCCTCCACCCATGGGCAAATGCTTCTCGACCCTGATATCAGCACCCTGACTGCAACCGCTATTCTCCTGCAGTGCCCTGGCGGCGCGTACCACAAGATCATCTTCTGCGGACACATCGGAATAATTTGCTTCCCGATTAATACGGCCGTCCGCACGGGACGAAAAATCCAGACGATCGCAATAATCCAGGAATTGAAACAGGGTCTGTAATTCGTGATAACCGTCCTCCCGGCGACCAGTCACATGCAAAAACAGGTTCAACTTGGCCGGGGCCGGCCAGTCACTGCTCTTCAAGTCTGCCAATCCTGTATGACCAGTTTTACTGAAAAATGCGGGTTGAACATGGAAATTTTTCCGGGCAGATCCATGCCCCTAACCTTCTGGTATCGCTCAATCTTGATCTCCCAGCCGGATTGTTTCAGATCGACCATGCGTGCTTCACTATCAAGAAGAATCCGGTCAAATGGCTTATTGGGCTGGGGCATACCTCGAACCCAGTATTCCAGTCCTTCCAGCGGGATCTCCCAGCCCAGGGTCTGGCGCAACAGGGACTCGGAGTCTGCCGCTTCATAAGTCTGATTGTCATCGGTGGTCAGTGCAACCAGGTCACGGTTACCTGTCAGCTGCCATGTCCCTTGGCCCAAAGGTGCAATCATGCGGAGTTGAAAACGATCGACCTCGTTTTCCCAGTGTAGGGTCACAGTCCAGCTCTCTTTGTCTGTTCGCAAGGCCATTCGACCCTTGAGAGACCAACGTTGCAAGTCTGCAAGCGCAGTTCGCCGCAGTTCCCAAGCGGGATCATCAATGGCAACCATGGTGGTTTGTATGGGACTGACGGCACAACCGGTCAGGAGGATGACCAGCAGGAACAGGCCGGATCGGGTCACGGATTGAAACGCTGTATTACATCCAGCAGGCGGGCGTCTTCCGGGGTTTCTTTTAAGGCGGTTTCCCAGACCTGGCGGGCTGCCTCCTTGTCACCCTTGACCCAGAGCACTTCACCCAGATGCGCTGCAATTTCAGGATCGGCCCGTTCCTTGAGCGCGCGCCTCAGGTATTCAACGGCCTCATCCAGACGCCCCATGCGATAGAGAACCCAGCCCATACTATCAAGGATATAGAAATCGTCGGGTTTGAGTGCCAGTGCCTGACTGATCAGGTCGTGGGCTTCTTCATAACGATCAGTACGATCAGCCAGGGTATATCCCAGGGCATTCAGAGCCTGCACATGTTCCGGGTTTTTCTCAATAATGGCCTTGAGATCATCTTCGAGGATATCCAGCCGATTCATCTTTTCCGCCAGCATGGCGCGAGAATAGAGCAGATCAGCATTGAAATTTTTGTCCAGTGCCTTGTTGTAAACTTTAAGCGCTTCCTCGTAGCGCTTTTCCTCTACCAGCAATTCACCCTCGGCCTGAACCAGGATGGTCTTTTGATCGGGTCCCTGGGCAGGGATCGACTGCAGGTGAGTGCGGGCCTCTTCCAGTTTGCCCTGTTTTGCCATGATCAGGCCAACACGAATCTGCGCATCAAAATAATTAGCGCCAGATTGTAAATTGCTATACCAGATGATGGCCTGATCCAGATCACCATCCTCCTCGGCAATCCGACCAAGGTAATAACTGGTTTCTTCAACACGCTCGCCCTGCTCAGACAATTGTTCAAAATAAGTCCTGGCCTCTTTCAGCTCATTGTCCTGCAAATGGAGTAGCCCGAGTGCATAGAGCACATCAATGTTTTCCGGCACGACTTCGTATAGGTCCTGAAATTGTTTCTTGGCCTCAGAGTAATATTTGATATCTGTCAGGAACCGCGCATAAAACAGCCTGAGATTAATATTGTCCGGGTTTTGCTGTATCGATTTTTCCAGCCACTGAAGTGCTTTCTCTGTCTGTCCATCCTGTTGCAGAAGCGAAACATAACTGATCGTGGCATTGGTATTGTCAGGCACGATTTCCAGTAACTGCCTGAGGATCTCCATTGCTTTTGCTTCATCACCTAATCGTGACATGACATGGGCATAGGCATACAAAGCATCCGGATCATCCTGATAGCCCTCCATCAGTCTCTCCATGACAGCCTTGACGTTATCATGATTATCTTCCTTGCCGAGCAGATTGGCGATGACCCAGAGTTTCTGATCCATGGAACCTGCCGACTGGGCAAGGATGATTTCGAAGTGAGACATGGCAGCGTCCAGATCACCCCTGCGCACGGCGAGTACCGCAAGGACCTGATGGGCATCGATGCTGTCTGGATCGAGTTCGACCCAGATCCTGGCGGCACGGGATGCTGCCTCATCATTGCGTGCATAGACCGCGATACGGGTTGCCCGGCTGGCAATCTCGGGGTCCCGGGTCTCCTCGGCCAGGTCCAGGTAATTATCAACAGCTATATCCAGCTGGCCACGTTGACCGGCAATTTCGGCAACCAGCAGCTTGTAGAGTATATCCTCGGTCAGCTCGATATCAGGACGGGTTGACGACTCAACCGCGGGGACTCTGTCACTGGTGGTTTCGGCAGTTTGGCTGCTGACGGCACTCGAGGGGCCCTGGCTTTTGGTCCTGTCAGACAGGCCGGCACATCCCGCAGCCAGTGTGAGCAGCAGGAGAGTCATGGCGCGGGCTGGTATTTTTCTGCAGAACAGGGTCGATATACCGTTCATTAAATTAATGTGTCTTGGTGGTTCCAGAGGGATTGACTCGATACCGGGGTGAAACGTTCCCTTTAATTAACGTCTTGTTTAAACAGCCTGTTTTTTTATCCTAGCACCTAATACCTGACTTTACTAAGACGTAATGCGCAAAATTGCTTGTTTTCCAGCGAGGCTTCGCTCAGAATTTTATGAATAACAGATACGTTATTGAATTGTATGTCACTTCTCGCCTTTGGTGTTAATCATGCTACAGCCCCCATTGAATTACGGGAGAGGATCAGTTTTGTCGAGGACACAGTACCTGAGACCCTGACACACCTGACCCGGGAGCGGGGGGTGGCTGAGGCGGCCATACTATCAACCTGCAACCGGACCGAAATCTATTGCCATCTCGACCAGCCCACTGATCCCAGCCTATTGCACTGGTTATCAGACCACTATGGGTTGCAGCATGAGCAACTGCAACCTTTTGTTTACCGCCACCTGGACGAATATGCTGTCAAACACATTTTGCGCGTTGCTTCCGGACTGGATTCAATGGTCCTGGGTGAACCCCAGGTTCTGGGTCAACTGAAACGTGCCTATCAGATTGCCGTAAATGCCGGCAGCATTGGCAAATACCTGAGCCGGTTGTTTCAGCACTCCTTCCGGGTGGCCAAGGAAATCCGTTCCAGTACCATGATTGGCGCCCATCCCGTGTCTGTTGCCTTTGCTGCCGTCAGATTGGCACAGCAAATCTTCGGGGATTTATCAACGCGGACCGCCTTGTTGATAGGTGCCGGCGAAACCATCGAGCTGGCAGCAAGGCATTTACACGAAAACGGACTGGAGCGCATGATCATAGCCAACCGCACGGTGGAACGTTCCCAGAAACTGGCACAGGAATTTTCCGCTTATGCAATTCCTCTTGCAGACATACCCTCGCATCTTGCTGAAGCTGATATCGTATTTTCATCTACGGCCAGTCAGTTGCCCATTCTGGGCAAGGGCGCAATTGAACGTGCCATAAGGACCCGGAAACATCGACCGATGTTTATGGTGGATATCGCCGTTCCACGTGATATTGAACCGGAGGCCGGGGAACTCAAAGATATTTATCTCTATACAGTGGATGATTTAAAAGATGTGATTCAGGAAAACCTGCGCAATCGGAAACAGGCAGCCGTCCAGGCGGAAGAGATTATTAATATCCAGGTCCTGGAATTTATGGATTGGTTAAATTCACTGGATGCTGTCTCCACTATTTGTGCACTCCGCGAACAGGCCTATGATATTCATGAAGACACTCTGATAGATGCACGAAGAAAACTTCGCGCTGGTGCAGACCCGGAAAAAGTAATTCAGGAACTCAGTAATACTTTGACCAACCGGATCATACACCAGCCTACTGCCCAGCTGAGACTCGCTGGCACCGAGGGTCGAAAGGAACTGCTGCTTGCTGCGCAGGAACTTTTCAATCTGAAGCTGGACAATCTCCACAAAAAATCAGACAAGTAGCCAGTCAGTTGCAACCGCTTGCCTGAGACTGGTGTATCCAACCTTATTATTTATTCATGAAAGACTCATTATTAAAAAAACTGGAATCCATTTCTGAACGTTTGCAGGAACTTGATGCACTGCTTGCTGATCCATCAATCATCAGTGATCAAAAAAAGTTTCGTGATTTGTCCCGTGAATATGCCGAGATAAGACCGGTAGTGAATTGTTTCATCGACTACCAGCAAAATCGTAGCAATATCATTTCAGCCCGGGAAATGCTTGAAGATTCAGACAAGGAAATGCGCGCTCTGGCCGAAGAAGAATTGCATGGAGTAGAACAGAAAAACAAAACATTGGAGCAGGAATTGCAACGCCTGTTGTTACCAAGAGATCCGGCTGACCACAGTAATATATATCTGGAAATACGTGCCGGGACTGGTGGCGAGGAGGCTGCATTATTTGCCGGGGTATTGATGCGCATGTACGCAAAGTATGCTGAAGCACGTGGCTGGAAAACAGAGGTGCTCAGTGCTTCACCCGGCGACCTGACCGGCAGTTTCCGTGAAGTGATCCTGCGCGTGATAGGTGATGGTGCTTACTCGAGACTGAAATTTGAATCAGGTGCCCACCGGGTGCAACGTGTTCCTGAAACCGAATCGCAGGGCAGAATCCATACCTCGGCTTGCACAGTTGCCGTACTGCCGGAAGTTGATGATATTGAAGATATAGAGATAAACCCGGCCGACCTGCGCATCGATACTTTTCGCGCCTCTGGCGCAGGGGGACAGCATGTCAACAAAACGGATTCGGCTGTTCGCATCACCCACTTGCCTACCAATACCGTAGTTGAATGCCAGGACGAACGCTCTCAGCACAAGAACCGTGCCAAGGCCATGTCATTCCTCAAGGCCAGACTTCTCGACACAGAGCGTGAAAAACAGATCGCCGAGCAGGCCGAAAACCGTCGTAACCTGGTTGGCTCGGGCGACCGCTCAGAACGCATTCGTACCTATAACTATCCGCAGGGACGCGTCACTGATCATCGCATCAATTTGTCGCTTTACAGTCTTGAAGAAATACTGGAAGGTGACCTGGACATGATCATCGATCCATTGATTAACGAGTATCAGGCAGATCAGCTCTCTGCATTGAATGCATAATTTCATGACTGCCCTGACAATCAGTGAGGCTCTGGACCAAGCACGGTCACAACTGACCGGGTTTGATAGCGCCCGGCTCGATGCTGAGGTCTTGCTCTGCCATGTACTGGGCTCCGACAGGAGTCGATTGTATGCATACCCGGAGGTAACCCTGCAATCCGGGCAACAGTCGGCATTTGAGAAATTGATCGATCAACGTCAAACGGGATACCCGGTCGCATATCTCACCGGTAAAAAGGAATTCTGGTCTATTGAGCTTACAGTCAATCAAGATACCTTGATTCCGAGACCGGACACGGAGTGCCTGCTTGAGTCCGTACTGGATCGCATTCCACTAAATCAACCCGGGAGAATTGCTGATCTTGGCAGTGGCAGTGGCGCTATCGCGATTGCAATAGCAAGTGAACGTCCACATTGCCGGATTGTTGCTACTGATATTAACGAAAGCACCCTCGCTATTGCCAGAGAAAATGCTGAGCGCCTGCAACTGAACCAGATTGATTTTATTCAAAGCAATTGGTTTACAAACGTGGAGGGCCGTTTTGATGTGATTGTTTCCAATCCACCGTATATCTCGGAGAACGATCCCCATCTACTATCAGGAGATATAAAACACGAACCCGTCAGCGCCCTGATAGCCGGACCTGACGGGCTGGATGCCATTCGGGTCATTTGCCAGCAGGCCAAAAACTTTATGAATCTCCAAGGTTGGCTTTTGCTCGAGCATGGTTATGATCAGGCTGTTAGTGTGCATAAGCTGTTACAAGAAAATGGTTTTACGGGAATTTTTACCCGTAGAGACTATGCCGGACATGAACGGGTCAGCGGCGGGCAATTCAAGCCTTGATAACTTATGAGGTTATTTCAAGCATTCCATGAATTTATGTCTGAAAACCAGAAGTTCAATCTTGAACAGCGCAGCGGTCTGTTACAACGCCTGCGTGCAATCTACATCCGGCGGGCCAGACAGGGTATGCAGGTTACAAACCAGGGGCGGCACCACCTCTGGCAAAAATACGAGCCCAGAGATTCATAATCTTCATGAATGACGAACAATTATTACGTTACAGCCGGCAAATAATGCTGCCGGAAATTGATGCGGAAGGACAGGAGAAACTCGCGAAGGCCCAGGTCATGATCATCGGGATCGGCGGACTGGGATCAGCAGCATCAGTTTACCTGGCAGCGGGTGGTATCGGTCAGCTGGTTCTGGTGGACTACGACAAGGTTGATCTGTCCAACTTGCAACGACAGATTGTTCACACTACACCGGATATAGGCAAACTCAAGGTCGAGTCCGCCAGTGAATACCTCTCAGTGTTAAACCCGGATGTCCACATTACGACCATCGACCATAAACTGGATGGGAAGGAATTGCTGGAAGAAGTTTCCAGAGCTGATGTGGTCGTTGACGCCAGTGATAACTTCAGCACCCGTTTTGCCGTCAATGCGGCCTGTGTCAGGAGCAGGACACCGCTGGTTTCCGGTGCTGCAATCCGGTTCGAGGCCCAGGTCAGTGTCTATAATTTGGCCAATGACAATTCACCCTGTTACCGCTGCCTCTACGGCAGCGAATCAGAACTAGACCAGTCCTGTACCGCTAACGGTGTTATTGCGCCATTGCTGGGAATCATCGGCAGCATCCAGGCTTGTGAGGTCATGAAACTCATCATGGGCATCGGCAATACACTGGAAGGGAGACTGTTGTTGCTGGACGCCATGAATATGGAATGGCATACCGCAAAGCTGAACAAGGATCCGAACTGTCCCGAGTGCGGGAAGAGTGACCTGAATGAGGCAAGTCATCGCGCTGCCACCTGAACTCTGGCAGGAGATGGTCGATCACGCCGTCTCTGTACCGGATGTGGAGGTGTGCGGCCTGCTCGGCGCAAGAAATAATGCCCTGACCTCGATCTATCCGGTGACGAATATCGATAAGGAAAAAGAACGGCGTTTTCTGATGTCTCCGCAGGAACAGATTGATGCCATACGAACCATGCGGGAAAGATCAGAAGTCATGGCCGGAATCTATCATAGCCATCCGGACAGTGTAGCAGTGCCCTCGAAAACCGACAGGGACCTGGCCGCTTATCCCGATGTTTATTATTTTATAATCTCTCTGGCTGGTCCCGTACCAGACATACGATGTTATTTGCTGGAAAATCAGTCTTTCAAAGAGATCACCATCAATGTATCTTCTGCTTCAACATCATCTGCATAATAAAATTTTTAATCTGCTGTTCCGGCAATGGAATGTTTTCTGTACGGCTGAATTCCCAGTTAAAGGATAACAATGAAGTGCCCTCTTCGAATTCATCATAAAGCGTGGGCTTGCCATATATCACACCATTAATAGTGACCGGAACAGAATAGTCGCCGGTCCTCAGTATGCGTTCTACCACCGGACCCAGTGAATTGATCAATTCAATAAACACGATCTCTGTTGGCACTGTAATTTCCGTATCCCCGGCAGGATTCAGTTTCAACGGCAGACCCTGCCCCTTTAAAAACTGGCTTCCCTCTGTTAACAGGGCATAATCAACATAAACGTTTTTCAGCCCTACCGGGTTGGGGTTATAAGCATTGATTATAAAATTAACATCCGCCTTGGTTTCATTAAGAGAAGTCACTTCATGGCGAAGATAACTGAATGTGGGCTCCTGAAGTTCAACCTTGCTGGCCAGCCTGTTAAACGTACAACCAGCAAGGAATATAACCATTCCAAAGCAAACCACACTTGTTCTTGTCATTATTGACTCCGTAATTATTTAATAGGTAATCGATAAACTGATTGAACCAAAATTATGACCACTGTCCTGACCTTTAAATTCCTTTGTTCGCACCACCTGGGCATAGGAGAATTTGAAACGATCAATAATCATACTTAAACCCAATACAAAATCGGCGACCAGCCATTCCTTGTCGACACTGTGACTGTCACGAAAGGTGTTACCGTCAAGGAAAATATCTCTCAATACCAGGCGCGCAGATGTAGCGGCGAATGCATGCAGACTGAAGCCATGTCCGACCTTGGTATAGCGTGGATCATTGCTATCAGTGGGTGCATTGGTCTCACCGCCGGGCCTGATCAGCGAAGTACCGAAATCCGTAGGCACGTTCCAGCCAAACCGCATCTCCAGACCGGTATTAAGATAAGTGTACACATTTCCCGCCGCACCGCCGTAATGAGTGATGGCATCGAAGCCCCAGCCTTCAAAGGTTTTCAGCGGAACAACACGGGACTTGTTCTCATAAACCAGCACCAGACCAGGTTCATTCTTTAACTGGTTATCCCAGCCATTGGCCTTGGGAATGTTTCGCAAATCATGGATCAGGTCCTGGGCCGCCTCGGCCTGGGATAAAGGTCCGACCACACCAAACTGAAACTCAATCGTATCCAGGTGCCGATAACTCTTGTTGTGAAACGAAAAGGCTGAATACAGCCAGCCGGCATAGGGACGGTCATCAACTATCAGGTCGCGTCGTTCGATATCGGTTGGTGTGTATATCAACTGGCCTACGGAAAAGGTGATGTTTCTTTGCAAGCCCTCTTTACCGCTGAAAGGCAACTTGCTGATCCAGTTTTTTGCCCATGCCGGCAGCACGCCACTGTCACGAAAGCGTTCCAGGTCCGGGGATATCCAGCTGAATTTCAGGCCATTGGTGTAATTCCTGTCAGTGTCTGCAAAAAGGTCATTTTCAAACCGGAACGTAAATGTCCAGGCTTCATCGGGTAACGGCGGGTCAGCCTTGATTGTTTCAGCAAAGGCAAACAGGCAAAGCATACACAAGGCCAGCCTGATAAAACCAGGGATCACAGGCATCTAGAAAAACAGAATCAGGATCCAGACAACAGTTACATTGATCAAGGCAATCAGGACAGCGGCGGATCCAACATCCTTGGCCCTGCCGGAAAGTTCATGATGCTCGACACTAACACGGTCGACGACGGCCTCGATCCCGGAGTTGATTAATTCAGTAATCATTACCAAGAACAGGCTGCCAACAAGGACGGCCCGTTCCAGACCGTTATCACCCAGCCACAGGCCCAGCGGCACCAGAATAAAACTAAGAAACACTTCCTGGCGAAAGGCCGCTTCATTTTTGAACGCTGCCCTGATGCCTTGCAGTGAATAAAAAAATGCCTTTATCAGCCGTTTCAGGCCGTTAGTGCCCTGGCTTGTCATCGGTTTTGGAATGTATCAGCCGAGTGCGGCAAGTGCAGACTGATAATCAGGTTCGTCTGCAATCTCCGGTACCAGTTCTGTGTATAGCACCTTGTTATTTTCATCCAGGACGACCACGGCACGCGCTGTAATGCCGGTCAGCGGGCCGTCCTGAATCAAGACACCATAATCCTTTGCAAAGTTTCGGGATCTCATCAGCGAAAGCGGAATGACATTGTCAGTACCCTCGGCACCACAAAACCGGCCCATGGCAAAGGGTAGATCCGCAGAAATAACCAGAAAGACGGCATCTGTGTTATCCCTGGCCGCATCGTTGAATTTCTTGGTCGATGTCGCACAGGTCGGGGTATCCAGACTTGGAACAATGTTAAGAAGTTTCTTCTTGCCGGCATAGGCTGCCAGGCTGACATCATTCAACTTACCATCAACCAGAACAAAATCCGGCGCATCTGTACCAACCGCCGGCAAATCGCCATTGGTATTAATTTCTTTTCCCTGCAGTGTTACTTTGGCCATTTAGTTTCCTCCTCCGGGCTTATTCGTCAATCAGGTCCGCGTACTCTGTTGCATCGATCAGTTCATCCAGATCAGCTTCATCGTCCGGCTTTATTATAAATATCCAGCCAAGGCCGTAGGGGTCAACATTGATCTTTTCAGGATTGTCTTCAAGTTCATTATTGATATCAACGATTTCACCCAAAACCGGACAATAGATATCCGAGGCAGACTTCACGGATTCAACAACCGCGCATTCCTCGCCGGCGCTGTAACTTTTTTCAAGCTCTGGTAATTCCACAAAAACGATATCTCCCAGTTCCGTCTGGGCATGGTCGGTTATACCTACCCTGACCAGTCCGTCCTCCAGCAATTCCACCCAGGTATGTGCGGGAGAATATTTAAGATCGTCCGGGATGTTGCTCATGACTCTGACTCTTGTGTTTTATTATTGGTGTCTCAAGTTTAGCAGGGTTAGTTTCAGGCGGAAAAATACTTGTATCAGGCCTCTAGCGGGAAAACAACCAGGTGGTCGATTTCCAGACGGATCCCGATGGCTTCATTCACGGGATGGTTATGGTGACTCGGGACCAGGCTCAGGAGTTGCGTCCCACTATCCAGTGCCAGGGTATAAAGGAATTCAGCGCCCCTGAATGCCTTTTTACGTACTACGGCCGTCATCGTGCTGTCATCATCATGCAAAATATCATCAGGCCGAATCAAGACATTCACCGGGCTGCCCGGTAAGGCCGCCAACGGTGCAGAACCTGAAATAATCCCGAGTTCCGTTTCAACTGATTTTTCCCCAATCACCGTACCCGGGATAAAAACCCCTTCGCCGATAAAATCAGCAATGTAGGCATTGCCCGGCCGGTGATAGAGATTGAACGCAGTATCCCATTGCAACAGGCGGCCATCGTTAATTACGCCAACCACATCTGCCATGGCAAAGGCCTCCAGCTGGTTGTGGCTAACGAGCACGGCAGTCATGCCATCCTGCTTGAGGATTTCACGAACCTCCCGGGCCAAGTGCTCACGTAATTCTATGTCCATGCTGGCGAACGGCTCATCCAGCAACAAGACCCGCGGGCGGCTGGCTATGGCGCGCGCCAGTGCAACCCGCTGTTGCTGACCACCGGACAAACGATGCGGGTATTTATTCAGGAAATCATCCATTTTGAGTAAATCGACCAGCTCCCGGATGCGCTGCTTGCGGTGCCTGCCGGAAAGCCCGGTGAGACCAAAGGCGATGTTCTCCTTGACTGTCATGTGTGGAAACAGGGCAAAATCCTGAAACACCATACCAACCTGACGTTGCTCAACGGCCACCAGGTGGCGTTTGTCACTGGCCCTGATGCCGCTGATCCAGACTTCTCCCTCAAACGGCTGCTCAAATCCGGCAATGGTCCGCAGTAACGTGGTCTTGCCACAACCGCTGGGACCCAGCAAACAGCCGATATCCCCCTCGGTCAGATCAAAGGAAATAGAATCAAGGATCGTGCGCCCTTCAATCGCAACCGAGACGTTTTTTAATTCAAGCGTTGAATTCATGGCCGGGTCGTGATTTCGAAATGGACTGGCTCAGGTAAATAACCGGAATAATACCGACCAGCACGATGGCAAGCGAGGGACAGGCAGCATCCGCAAGGCGCTCCTCGTTGGCCAACTCATAGGCCCGGATGGCCAGGGTATTAAAATTGAAAGGTCGCAGTATGAGTGTTGCCGGAAGTTCCTTGAGGACATCAACAAATACCAGGAGAAATGCGGCCAGTAAACTTCCGCGCATCATCGGAATATGAACTTGCCTGAGCAGGCGAAACTCGCCCAAGCCCAGACTGCGCCCGGCCTCTTCCATGGATGGTTTGATCTTCGTCAGCCCGGCATCCACTGTCTTCAATGACACGGCAAGAAAACGCACCGTGTAGGCAAACAACAGGGCAAACAGGGTCCCACTCAGTATCAGTCCCGTGCTGACATCAAAGTGGGACCGGAAATAGCTGTCTACCATCTTGTCCACCCAGGCCAGAGGCAACATTACCCCGACGGCGATGACAGTGCCCGGGATGGCGTAACCCATGCCTGACATATTGACGGCCAGGCGGGTAAATGTGGAAGCGGTCTGTCGCTTGCCGTAGGCCATGAACAATGACAGCGCAGTGGCAATTACTGCGGCCAGCCCCGCAAGCAGAACGCTGTGCCAAATCAGGGTAAGAAAGGCCGAATCAATGACATCAACATAGGTCAGCAATGCCCAGTTCACCTGGAAGCAAACCGGGATTATGAACCCGGCAATCACGGGCAGGCTACATACGATTGTGGCGATCACGGCCTGGTATCCATGTATTGGCTTCTGCACCAGACTACTGAAACGTGTCGAGATGTGATGATAACGTTGCTTTTGGCGTGACCAGTACTCAACATAGACCAGCACCGCCACAAATACCATCAGCAATGCCGACAACTGCGCCGCGGCGGCACTGTTTCCCAGACCAAACCAGGTCCGAAAGATACCAGTGGTAAATGCCGAGATTCCGAAATACTGAACGGTGCCGTAGTCAGCCAGAGTTTCCATCAATACCAGACTGAGCCCGACGATAATACCGGGGCGAGCCAGTGGCAGGGCTATTCTGAAAAATACTTTCCAGGGCCCGCAACCAAGTGTGCGTGCAGCCTCCAGTGAACAAACCGATTGATTAATAAATGCTGCGCGGGTGATCAGATATATATAAGGATACAGGACAAACGCCAGCATGGTGATCGCCCCGCCCATGGACCGGATTTCAGGAAACCAGTAATCCCGGAATCCCCACCCGGTCAGATCCCGAATCAGTGTTTGTATCGGCCCGGAGGCATCCAGGGCACCGGTGTAGGTATAGGCAATGATGTAGGCCGGCATGGCCAGTGGCAATAACAACGCCCATTCAAGTTGTTTGCTGAACGGAAACCGGAACATGGTCGTGAGCCAGGCCGGTACAATGCCCAGTATCAGGCTTAGCAGACCTACACCCAGCATCAGTTTAATTGAATTCAGGATGTACTCGGAAAGTACGGTATCCAGCAAATGCCTCCAGATTTCGGGAGCCGGATTGAAGACGGAAAAGACAATGACCAGCAGTGGCAGCGAGATCAATGATGCCAGCACAAACAAAACTGTTGCACTTGGCGACCGGCCCGGCAAGTGTCGCTGGCTGGTCGTCATTGCAGAGGCGGTTGTAGACATCTACCCTGGCATCAGCTATTTCCAGCCGGCACGGTCCATGAGCCTCACGGCCTCGGCATTGTGCTGTCCCAACTGGTCGAGTTTGATCGGATCAGCTTTATAATCACCCCAGGCTTGCAGCGTAGCGCTGGCCGGGATGCCTGGTTTGACCGGATACTCATAATTGGCCTCGGCATACCAGGCCTGGGATTCATCATTCAATAGAAACTCAATCAGGCGGGTGGCAGCATCCACATGCACAGCCGAACGGGTTACGCCAATACCGCTGACATTAAAATGAGCACCACGGCCGGACTGGTTAGGCCAGAACAAACCAACTTTCTCTGCGGCAGCTTTCTCTGCCTTGATGTCCGAATGTAGCATGCCACCCAGGTAGTAAGTATTTACCAATGCCACATCACATTCACCCACGGCTACGGCCTTGATCTGGTCGCGGTCCCCACCTTTGGGCCGGCGGGCAAAATTATCGACCAGTCCCTTTGCCCAGTCTTCGGTTACTTCAAGACCATTATGAACGATCATGCTGGAAACCAGCGACTGATTATAGGCATTGGAGGACGAGCGGACACACACCCGGCCTTTCCATTCCGGATCAGCCAGTGCCTCGTAAGAACTCAGGTCTTCGGGGTCGACACGATTGCGCGCATAGACGATGACCCTCGCACGCAGTGACAACCCAAACCAGGTGCTTTCGGTGTCACGGAAATTTGCAGGTACTGTGGCCTTTATAAGGTCCGACTCAATCGGCTGTAACAGTCCCAGTGACTTGGCCCGGTAGAGTCTTGCCACGTCCGTCGTCAACAGAATATCCGCTGGACTGTTCTTACCTTCAATCTCAAGCCGCTTGATCAGGGCATCTCCCTTGGCAGTGATCATATTCACCTTAATACCGGTAGTTTCAGAAAAGCGATCCAGCAAGGGCTTTATCAGCTCTTCTTTTCTCTCGGAGTAAATATTAATGACCTTATCAGACTCATCAGCCGTAACAGAAAAAGTAATGCCTACCAGAATTATCATCAGGCCCGAAAATAAGAGCTCCGCTGTTTTTGATTTCATCAACTTCATATTCACCTCAAGTCATACTGTGACGGGTTCTGTTATTTGAGCCGGCTCATCCACATCCATACACCCGTGAAAGCCAGGATTAAAAAGAGTAAAGCGGCAGCATCGACTATATAAACACCGAATGTTCCGAACATACGGCCACTGTGCAGATCAAGTAACACCCTTTCCAGGGTCAACCCCTGGCCCCGGTATTTTTTCAAGAGGACATCCCTGAGCTCGCCCGGCAGCGGGACCTGCTCTGACCAATCGGCTTCAAGTCTGTCCTCTTGTTCATGCCATTCCGTGCTATCGAGATTAACAATGTAATCACCATGGGCCGCATTAACCACAATATTACCGTTAATAGTCTTGCCAATAGCGCGCATGCCGGCCGGTACTCCCTGGACACCCCTCAGGCTTTCAATCACGATTCCTTCATCATTGACGACCAGTAACTCTTCATCGAAGGCGATGATTAACTCCTGGCCGTTGGTCAAGGCACCAATCAGCTCTGTGACATTCTTCCTGATTTCCCTGTCATTAAAATAAAGCCGTTCACCGACCTGGCTGATCCATTTGCCGTTGACATGGATCGTGACGGGTTCCTGTCGTGGATTAATATTGTAATGGTCCAGTAACATATCATTCTGGATGTAATTCCTGTCGAGTTTAAGACCATCGGTATGATTCAGCATCAGGCCGGTAACCACCAGCATGACTACAAATAAAGCCGCAACGATACCAAACCTGCGGTGCCAACGGTGAAGGATTCGCAGCAGCATGTCAGCTTGACCCGCCTTTCGTCACATGCTGGTGAAACAGCAGTGCCAGCCTGGCCAACCGGGTCACGGCACTGACGGATAAGGTGGCGCCGGATATGCCATCAATTGGTCGGTCCAGCTCCAGATTCTCACCCCGTAAGCTGGCCCCGCTAAATTGATCCGTAAAAAACGGGTAGCGCACTTCCCAGCCACGGCTTTCCCGGAAGATCAGGATTTTCACTTTTTTGATCTCATTGTTCTCAACAACAAAACCCGTCGTGATCGGTCGCTCTTTGCCGATCTCCTCGAGGATCCAGACGGTTCGGCCCGCTTTCATCCAGTACCGCAAACGCAAAACACCCATGTCATGACCGAGGATGTCCTTGACACTCGCTTTCAGGTCCTCTGTGAGCCAGAGCTTGTTGGCCTTTGGCGGTGCATTTTCAAACGCCTCTTCGATGAAGGCCTGCGGTTCCTGATAAACACTTTCCGGGTATACGGGCGTCACGACCATCAGGAGCATGATCAAGGGAAAATATCGATACATGGATCTCAAATCGGTTTCCGCTACCAAATAGGCAAAGGGCGCATGTATGCGCCCTTTGCCGTCAGTCGCTTTGATTCTGTAGATTGTGCCACCTCAGACCTAGAACTGGTATCCCAGGCCAAGGTTAAAGCCATCCAGCAGGCGAGCGACCTGACCATCCGTATCCTCTTTCTGTACATCGAACTTGAATACCACATTCGGATGCGGCCACCAGTTCACACCGGCCAGATAGCGATCATAGTTTTCGAAGCGATGCGGAGTCAGTTGATTGCGTTCATCGTAATTCTCATAGCGTGCAAAAATACCAAGCTCCCCGGGAACACCATTAGGCACCGCAAACCGATAGGCAGGTTCTATGTACCAGCCAGCGAGTGTCTCGGCATTAAAGGCCACCGGGCCTGTCGGGCCGCCATCCTCCATATCCCAGCGGGCATAGAGGGCGCGTAGACCAAGACCGCTGGAATGCTTGTAGTCGACATGACCCTCGACGAAGGTAGCAGAAATATCCAGATTATCGGCCGTGCCGGTAATGTCGTTCTGATATTGTGTAGAAACACCCAGCTCCAATCCGGGAATACCGGTATAACGGAGTCGACCGGTCAACGCCAGGCCCTGATCATCGGCTTCTGCAACTTTCAGGCGGCCGCTACGGGGACGGAAGGCACTGCTGCCGTTGGTCGGTACCGCAAGTCCCGAGTGGGCAACCACGTCGTAGTTCCAACCCGGTGCCAGCTCGCCGATAAAACCCAGACCGGCCTCCCACCAGGTGGTCGGAATGATCTCGGTTTCCACCCGATTACGCTCGACGCCATAAAAGGTATTAGGTTCATGGATCTGATTAATAATTCCAATAGGGAGGATATCCAGACCTGCACGCAGCCGGTGCTGATTGTTCATATCGAGTTCAACCCAGGCCTGCTCTAGTTCTACCTCTCCCGGTGCACCGTCACCAGCCAGGGCATGCTCGATCTCGATTTCAGAGAACATGCGGATGTCATCGTTAAATTCATGCCCGAAATACAATACAAAGCGGTGGAAATCCACGCGGTTCAGGTCGTTATCACCGACCTGGTCTTTCAGATTGTTATAATGTAACTCACCGTAACCGCCGATTGATGTGCGGTCGGCCCAGGAGCCCGCAGTGGATGTCCCATAAGTCTGTTGCTCAACGGCATCAGCGGTCGCTTCAACCTTCTGCTCAGTCTCCTTCACCTTGGACTCGGTTGCGGTCACCTTTTCTTCGGTCTGTTCTAGCTTGGACTTGAGTTCCTCAATCGTTTTTTGCTGTTCCTGAATGATCTCCCACATCTCCTCCGCGCTTGGTGGAGCCGCCATCAAGGCAGTGCCATAACCTGTAAATAACAAGCCCAGAAAAGCCTGCCTGACTCGGACGTATTTCATGATGAATCTCCCCTTGGATTTCAGAAGTATTGAATGAATGGCAAGATTAATGATTGGAGATGACCACCCGCGGCGGATGAATTACACATCAGGTCAACAGTTTTTTTTACGAATAGTCTGGCCGTCAAACTTGCGCCGTTGAGGCTTTCAAGAGTGACTCAGCACGGTTTGTCTGCGATAACTTCTCCAGGCAGTCCGCAGCACAATCCCGGCAGGCCCCGCAGCAACTTCCCAGGTTGAGGCGTTCGGACAGGTGTGTGAGTGTGGAAGCCCCTTCGCTTGCGGCCCGGGCAATATCGCGCTCACTGACAGCGTGACAAAGACAAACAATCATTCAGTTCTCCAAACCATCATCATAGAATGTAATTTAAATAATAATCTAAATAAAAATCATTCTCAATAAATATATAAAAAATATCCCGGTTTGCCCGGGACATGTGCAAATTAATTTAATATTCAGTAAGTTATCTTAAACCTTGGTCTGTAGATATTTGTCCAGACCGAGTTCCTTAATAAGCCCAAGCTGGGTTTCCAGCCAGTCCACGTGCTCTTCTTCATCTTTCAGGATGCCTGCCAGCAAATCTCGCGAGACATAATCCTGGCATTCCTCGCAACAGGCTATCGCCTCACGCAGCAAGGGCATTGCTTCCATTTCCAGTTTCAGATCGCATTCCAGTACCTCCTGCGGCGTTTCCCCGATATACAGTTTGCCCAGACCCTGGAGATTCGGTAGGCCCTCGAGAAACAGGATATGTTCAACCAGGGCGTCCGCATGTTTCATCTCATCAATCGATTCATGGTACTCATGTTCATTAAGGCCGCCATAGCCCCAGTTCTTGAACATCCTCGCATGCAGGAAATACTGGTTGATCGCCGTTAGCTCATTCTTCAAGGCGCGGTTAAGGTATTCAATGACTTTCTTGTTGCCCTGCATGGTTAACCCCTGTGAGTGGTGATTGTGACTGTCTATTCATTATACAGCATGCCTGACCTTACCTGTGGCGCAAATCAATTAACCTCCATCAGCTGTATGTTAGAATGCATTTGTTTACCTGCCTCTGCTTACGGGATAACGCAGCAACCGGGAGAAAATAAAGTGGATATTTTCAGTATCGTCCTGTTGGGATTAATCATTGCCACTATTGTTTATGCCATCGTTATTTACAACAACCTGGTGGCACTTAAACATAATGTGTCCAGGGCCTGGTCCAATATTGATGTCCTGCTCAAGCAACGTCACGATGAATTGCCAAAACTGGTTGAGACCTGCAAGCAATACATGGGTTATGAACAAGAAACCCTGCAGCAGGTCATGGAGGCACGCGCTGCTGTTTCCAATGCCCGTGAGCAGGAAGACATTGGTGCTCTGGGTCCGGCAGAAACCCAGCTACGCCTGGGACTGGGAAAACTCTTCGCCCTGGCCGAGGCCTATCCCGATCTCAAGGCCAATGACACCTTCAAGCACCTTCAGGGCCGTATCTCCGAACTGGAAAACTCCATCGCGGATCGGCGCGAGTTTTACAATGAAAGTGTCAATGTCAATAACATCCGTATTGAGCAATTCCCGGATGTAATCATTGCCCGCATGTTTGCCTTTGGTCCCAAGCAATTGCTGGTATTCAGTGAAGAGGAAACGGCAGATGTTGATGTCACGGCACTGTTCAGTTAGGCATCCGGGGTAATAATAACCGCCTGAATATTCAACATGCTGGAGAACGCTACCGCCTGGGCCATCCATACGCCAGCAGGCGATTTCTGGGAGACCATTATTTACCTGGGCGGCTTCGGCCTCTTCTGCTTCTTTGCTGCATTTTATTATCTTGTACGTGCCCGCATTATAGAAGACACCCCGACTTCCAAAATCCGATCGGCTGCACAAGGCTATACCGAGCTGGCGGGGCATTGTGAACTGATAGATGGCAAACCAATCAAGGGGCCATTAACCGGAAAGATCTGCACCTGGTTCAGTTACAAGATTGAACGTTACCGCCGCTCGGGTAAACGTTCACACTGGTCTGTTGTTGAGCAAAGCAAGAGTGAAGAGTTGTTTCTTGTAAAGGACGATACCGGGCAAGCTATTATTGACCCCGAGGGTGCCGAGGTCACCGCCTCTATCAAGGACGTTTGGCGCGGCTCGACCCGGTTCCCGGTACGTTACCAGGGAGAAAAAAAACGTGCCTGGCTAAGCCTTGGACTGAAGCGCTATCGCTATACGGAGGAACGCATGCAACCAGGCGATCCGATCTATGCGATCGGTATGTTCATTACCAGGGGCGGTGACCGCGCCGAGTTCAATATTAACCGTGATGTCAGGGAATTAATCTCCGAGTGGAAGATGAGAAGTGATCATTTACTGGCTGTTCATGACAAAAATCAGGATGGTGAACTGGACATGAAAGAATGGGAAACGGTAAGAGAAAAGGCCCTGCAAGAGGTGCTGGCCTATCATGACGAGCTGCGCCGATCGCCCACTGTCCATTTTCTGGGCAAAACCAGCGACAGTCGTCGCCCATTTCTCCTGTCTGCTTTTGCCGAATCAAGATTGGTCAAAAAAATGACCCTGTACTCACGTCTTGCAATTGCCGGTTTTTTTCTTACCGGGATTCCTGCAGTATGGTTGATTGCCGTCAGGCTGGCCCAATAATATAGCTATCAATTACAGAGAGATAATCAATACTCCGATTAATGTATGAAGAAACCAGAGAACAACCCGCTGCTTGAAAACAGGCACTTACCTGCCTTCGACCGGATCAGGCCGGAACACATCGAACCGGCTATCGAATACCTGATCGCAGACAACCGCAAACAAATCGAAGAACTGGTCAAGGGCCGTAACAACATCAGCTGGGAGAATACAATCCAGCGACTGGAAGAACTTGATGACAGGCTGAACCGGGCCTGGTCACCGGCCAGCCATCTACATTCCGTTGCTGACAACGAGGAAATTCGCAAGGCCTACAACAACTGTATTGAGAAGCTGTCCGAATATTCATCCGATCTGGGTCAGAACGAGGATCTGTTCCATGCCTACAAGACCGTAGCCGAGAGCGGGGAATTCGAATCGCTCTCAACAGCTCAGAAAAAGATCATTGAAAATGCCCTGAGAGATTTTCGCCTGTCCGGTATTGAACTGGACAAGAAATCCAGACAGACCTTCAAGTCACTACAGATAAAACTGTCGAAGTTGCAAACCCGCTTCGAGGAAAACCTGCTTGATGCCACCCATGCCTGGAAGAAACACATAAAGGATCGTTCCTTGCTCGACGGCCTGCCTGATTCTGCTATTGCGTTGGCCGCACAAACCGCAAAAAGAGAAGGGGTTGATGGCTGGGTGCTGACACTTGAGTTCCCATCCTATCTACCGGTCATGCAACACGCGGACAATCGAGACTTGCGCAGGGAAATGTATACCGCTTATGTCACCCGTGCCTCCGACCAGTCAACAAACAAGGACTGGGACAACAGCGAAATCATGCATGATATATTAGCTGCACGATACCGACTCGCCCGGCTGCTCGGCTACGAGAGTTATTCACATCTGTCACTGACAAAAAAAATGGCAAGGGATCCTGCAGAAGTTCTGGATTTCCTGAATGACCTTGCCAACCGTTCACGCGCTCACGCCCAGCAGGAATTTGATGAAGTTAAAGATTTCGCCAGGCAACAATACGCCATGGATACATTGGAAGCCTGGGACATCGGTTATTACACTGAAAAACTCAAGCAACAAAAATTCAAACTCACCCAGGAGGAACTGAAACCCTATTTCCCGCTTCCATCAGTACTGGACGGATTGTTCTCGATTGTTAACCGGCTTTATGATCTGACCATTAAACCGCGCAAGAATGTCGAAACCTGGCACCCGGATGTACAGTTCTTTGAAATAAATGATTCGGATAATTCACTCAGAGGAAGTTTCTATCTGGACCTTTACGCCAGGCCACACAAGCGTGGTGGTGCCTGGATGGACGAGTGTGTAGTGCGCAAAAAAACCCTTGAGGGGATTCAATCTCCCGTGGCCTACCTTACCTGTAATTTCACACCACCCATCGGTAAAGATCCGGCCCTGCTTACACACGATGAAGTCATCACATTATTTCATGAATTTGGTCATGGTTTGCATCATATGTTAACGCGAGTCGATTATGCGGCTGTTTCAGGCATCAATGGTGTACCCTGGGACGCCGTGGAACTGCCCAGCCAGTTCATGGAAAACTGGTGTTGGGAAAGGGAGTCGCTGGATCTTGTCGGACATCACTACAAGACTGGTGATAAACTCAGTAATGATTTGTTTCAGCGTCTGTATAACAGCAAAACATTCCAGACCGGAATGCAGATGGTGAGGCAGCTTGAGTTTGCCCTGTTTGACTTCAGGCTCCATCTTCAATACACGGATCCACATTCCGTGAATATCCAGCGCCTGATTGATGAAGTGCGCAAGGACGTTGCAGTGGTCATTCCTCCAGACTTTAATCGTTTCCAACACAGCTTTTCACACATATTTGCCGGTGGCTACGCGGCAGGTTACTACAGTTACAAATGGGCAGAGGTTCTGTCTGCGGATGCGTTCTCCAGTTTCGAGGAAACCGGTCTCTTCAACAAGAATACGGGCCGATCATTTCTGCAGTCCATACTGGAGCAGGGCGGATCGCGGGACCCGATGGATCTCTTTATTGAATTCCGTGGTCGTGAACCCAGCATTGATGCTCTGTTAAGACATTCGGGAATTACAGCATGAGAGAAACAGTTATCACCTGCCTGTTGTTGATACTGCCATTGACACTGGCGGCCGCAGAGACTGTCTATGTTGATGACAGGGTGCTGGTGGGAATGCATCAAAACGAGGACATTGATTCTGCCATCATAAAATCAATTCCCAGTGGCACGACGCTGGAAGTCGTGCAACGTGGTCGTGCCATGAGCCTAGTCAGAGACCAGGATAATGTCCGGGGTTGGGTAGATAATCGCTACCTCAGTGAGGAACCACCCGCACAGATTGCGCTTGATCTGGCCAGAGAGGAAATCAAAAAACTGGAATCCGAGCTGGAAACCACCAGCACCAGACTGGCTGACTATGAAAAATACAATGTAGATAATAGTAACACCGAACGCGTTGTTGCCTTGAACAAGGAAAATGAAGAACTGAAAAAGTTGCTTAAATCCGAACGGGTACGAGTCGGTCAATTGCAAAGCCAGACTGATGAATTACGTAAAAGCCTGAACAAGAACTCCAAGACAGCCGGTTTGATGAAACAGATTGATGAACTGACCGAGAAGAACAAGGGGCTCATGGAGGATATCGAGGAACTCAATGAAACTATCGTTAAAAACAAGTCTTCGCGTGCCGAACCTGGTTCAGGATTCAGTCTGCAGGTTTTGTTACTCTGGATCATTCTTGCACTGCTGCTGGGTACGGGGCTCGGCCTTTACCTGATGGACCTCAAGATCCGGCGCCGACATGGGGGGTTTCGGGTATAGGTGCCCGCCGTTAGCCGACGCTGCTCATGTTCAAGATAGCCACCTGGAACGTCAATTCTCTGCGCGTCCGTCTACCGCATGTCGAGCAATGGCTGGAGACCAATCAGGTGGATGTGCTGGCGTTACAGGAAACCAAGATCAAGGATGAAAATTTTCCTCTGGATGAGATCAAGGCCCTGGGTTATGAGGCTGTCTACTCCGGTCAACCGACTTATAACGGAGTGGCCATACTTTCGCGCAAAGCGGCGAAAAATGTATTTACCGCTTTGCCAGATTTTGAAGATCCGCAGAAGCGGGTTATTGGTGCCGATATCAATGACACCTGCATCCTGAATTTGTATGTACCTAACGGCTCTTCAGTAGGTTCGGAAAAATACGCATACAAACTGGAGTGGTTGTCGCACCTGCTGAAACTGGTCAAACGGTTACTGAAAAAAAAGAAGCGCTTACTGTTATTGGGAGATTTCAATATCGCCCCGGAAGACCGCGATGTCCATGATCCGGCAGAATGGGAGGGCTCTGTACACGTCAGTCCGGCAGAGCGGGCCGAATTCCGGCACTTGCTGGACGCCGGACTCAAAGACGCCTTCCGGCTGTTCCCCCAGCCAGAAAACAGCTATTCCTGGTGGGACTACCGGGCCGCCGCCTTCCGCCGTGATCGTGGCCTGCGTATCGATCATATCCTGGTCAACCCGGCGCTGGCGTCCCTGTGCAAGTCCTGTCACATTGACAAGGAACCACGCAAGCTGGAACGCCCCTCGGACCATGCCCCGGTAGTGGCGGAATTCAGCCTCACAGGCTGAAAATCTATTTGCGAAGCGGCCAGGATTCACATAAACTCCCGCCCCCTGAGGAAAACCAAGACGACGAGATTCCGAAAGATCATGAAATCCGATATTCATCCTGCATATCAGGAAATCAAGGTGACCTGCAGCTGCGGCAATAGCTTCAAGACCCGCTCTACCAGTGGTGATAAGGACCTGCACATCGACGTGTGCTCGGAATGCCATCCGTTTTACACCGGCCAGCAGAAGATCCTCGATACGGCAGGCCGGGTGGACAAATTCCGCCGCAAGTATGGCATGTAATCAATCGTTTTTTTAACTGGATTCATTGATAAAGGCGCCTCTCAGGCGCCTTTTTCGTTTCTGCCTGTGACCATAACCACAGCTCATATCTATTGAACTGATCTTTTTAGCGGCATGTCATACTATTTCGCTATGTATAAATTCCTGCCTACCCTCCTAGTCCTACTGTTGCTTATCAGTGGCTGTGCCACCAATCCGGTCACTGGTGAGCAGGACCTCGTTCTCATGTCCGAACAGGAAGAGATTGCCCTCGGACGACAGACTCACCAGGAGGTCCTGCAACAATACAAAGTCTATGAAGACCCGGATTTGCAGGCCTATGTGCAGTCTGTCGGTGAACAGTTAGCCGCCAAAAGCCACCGTAGCGATTTGATCTACCGCTTCACAGTGCTTGACAGCAAGGAAGTCAATGCCTTTGCCTTGCCGGGTGGCTACATTTACATCACCCGGGGTCTGATGGCCTACCTGAATTCCGAGGCAGAACTGGCCGCGGTGCTTGGTCATGAAATCGGCCATGTCACGGCCCGGCACTCCGTACGTCAATACAGCGCGGCACAAGCAGCCAACGTGGGGCTGATTATCGGTTCCATCTTGACAGGTGTCGGGCAAACCGGGGCACAACTGGGCCAGATCTTCGGTACGGTCCTGCTCAGGGGTTATGGTCGAGAGCATGAGTTGGAAGCGGACCAGCTTGGTGCAGAATACCTGGCTAGGAGCAATTACGATCCCCAGGCAATGATGGAGGTCATTCGCGTTCTAAAAAACCAGGAGGAACTCGAGAAAAAAGTTGCGAAGGCCGAGGGCCGGGAACCCAATATTTATCATGGGCTGTTTGCGACCCATCCGGATAATGACACCCGGCTCAAGGAAACCATTGCCAGTGCAGAAAAACACAAGAGTTCTGCCGCTACACTTACCGGCCGGGAAACCTACCTGCACAAGATTGACGGAATGATATTTGGTGACAGCCCGTATGAGGGCATAGTCAGGGGCAGGAATTTCTACCACCCGGACCTGGGTATCGCCATGCAATTACCCGCCGGTTGGCATGTCAGGAACCTGCCCACTCAGCTACTGGCCATATCTCCTGAAGGCAAGGCAACCCTGCAAGTAGAAGTCATGGACATCAACAAACGCATCAGTCCGAAAGAATTCATCGCGACCCGGCTCAACATCAAGGAACTGGGCAGTGGCACCGCGCTAACAATCCACGGCAACGAGGCCTATACCGGGATTGCCACGATCAACAATAAACCGGTAAGGGTTACGGTGATCTACCTGGATACCCGCGCCTACATTTTTGGCGGTCTTTGCAAGGACTGTAAGCTGTTCGCCAAATTTGATACACAGTTTCTGGATACAGCCAAGAGCTTTCACCGCATGACCGCCGGTGAACAGGAAGTAGCCAAACCGCTCAGGATTTACATCGTACAGGCAGAGGCAGGGACGACATATTCACAGCTGGCAAAAAATTCCCCACTCAAGAATTTCCCCGAAGAACAATTAAGACTGATCAATGATATGTTTCCGACGGGTCAACCCCAAACAGGGGCGTTACTCAAGCTGCTCCAGTAGCATGTTGCAATGCACATCTGGAAATTTAATTAGCGTTGATTTTTAATGTAGATTCGAGCAGTTTTTTCTAACATCCTGCTCTCTTTAACAATCAAAGATTATCCACAATTTCTGTGGATAACTTTGTGGATGGTACCCTGACAGCCCGGCTTAAGTGGCGTTAATCTTATCTATATGACAAATCCGTTAAAAATTAACCAGATTAAATAAATTTCTATTTTTCAAGGTGTTACCACCTCATCTCTGGCTTTCAGACTGGTTTTACTGCTGAGGCCAGCATTGCAACAGGCTTCTCTCTGAAATTGTGTATAAACATTCCCGATAGCACAATATTTGTGCGCCGGGGTTGAACTTTAGCCACCTGACAGCCATCTAATGTTTACCCCAAAAAATTCATTCCTCCCTCCAGGAATGAAGCTTTCCCGGTCTCCCCAGCCGGGTATTTCGCCCCGGGATGCCCTCTCCCCTAAGCAGTACAGCCCGGGGCCCTCTTTTTTTTAATCCCACTCAGTGCGGTTGAGCACCCAACCAACCGAGCAAGACCGCTTGTAAGGTCTCCAGGCCCGTTGCCTTCAGAGTGGAAAGCAATTGCACCGAGAACTGATCATCGGCAATGGCCTTGCGCACAATGTCCTGGCTTTTGCTGGCAGCTCCACGGGACAATTTATCGGACTTATTCAGTACGATGTGGGCTGGCAGGCGTACGGATCGACACCATGCCAGCATTTGCTGATCAAATGGCTTCAGAGGATGTCGGGCATCCATAATCAGAACCAGGCCTCGCAAACACTGTCGCTGATCGAAATAGGCCTGCAGGACCTCGCCCCAGTGTTTGCGAACCTTTTCGGGCACCCTGGCAAAACCATAACCCGGTAAATCAACCAGTCGCTGGGTTTCATTCAAGGCAAAAAAATTAAGTAATTGCGTCCTTCCCGGCGTCTTGCTGGTGCGCGCCAGCCCGTGATTTTCCGTTAACAGGTTTATCACGCTTGATTTACCCACATTGGATCGTCCGGCGAAGGCAATCTCACAGCCGGTATCTTCAGGACACTGGTCCAGACTGTTGGCACTCAGCAGAAACCGTGCCCGCCGGAAGGGGTTTGCAGGCAATGTTTTTGTCTCATTCATCTGATTAATTTGCTAACATTGTGCCCGTCCGGAATCAAAAAGCCTACCAGCAAAACCAGAGCAACTACCCGGCTAAATTCTAATAACAACATGGCAACTGGGTGTGTCATGAAAAAACCAGACTGAAGTGGAATAGTTTGAAAAATGCTTAAATTTGTTTTTTTACTTTTATCACTTGTTCTAATCTCATTTAATTTATTCGGCGCGGGTGACCCGGTAGCCGGCAGGGAAAAATCGCAGACTTGTGCAGCTTGCCATGGAGTTAACGGCAACAGCTCAAATCCTGTCTGGCCCAAGCTCGCAGGTCAACATCCGAGCTATATCGTAAAACAACTTGAAGATTTCAAGGCAGGTCGCCGGGAAAATGCCCAGATGTCACCCATGGCGACCAATCTCAGCAAGCAGGATATGGAAGACCTTGCCGCCTATTATGCCATTCAAAAAATCCGCTATGGCACTACTGATCCTGTCCTGCTGGATCTGGGTGAGAGGATCTATCGGGCTGGCAATATTGAACACAATGTCCCGGCCTGCATGGCTTGTCATGGTCCAACCGGGCTTGGCAATCCTGCCGCAAGCTACCCCGCTTTGAGTGGTCAACATGCCGCCTATATTGAGCTGCAACTCAACAATTTCCGGGAAAATATTCGTGCCAATGACATCAATCAGGTGATGCGCAAGGTCGTCGATCGCATGTCAGATGACGAGATCAAGGCTGTATCTTCCTATGTACAGGGACTGCGAAGCACCTGGGAGTAGGCTCTTTCATTCAGACACCGGGCCGGTGATAGAATTCACAAAACGTGAGTTAACGGCATTGGCATATAAAAATCAGTGACACTTTTTGGCATTAACCGGGTCAATTAGATCAATCAGGCCTGCAATCCTGTGGGGAGTTCTGAACATAAAAACCAGTAACAACAGGAAATGAATATGAAATACAAAATTATTACAGCGGCATTTATCCTGAGCCTGGTATCAGCAATTTTTCTGGTAAAACAAAGTGCCGCCAATACCGGTTATGAAGTCATTGCCACACCTCAAAAGACTGCAAACAGTGAAAAAATTGAGGTCGTTGAGGTCTTCTGGTATGGCTGCCCGCATTGTTACGCACTTGAACCGGAACTTGAAAAATGGCTGCAGGACCTGCCAGAGGATGTCGAGTTTCGCCGCATGCCAGGCATCCTGGGCAAGAACTGGATACCGCATGCCAAGGCCTTTTATGTGGCCGAGAAACTGGGAATTCTGGAACAGATTCATCGCCCATTGTTTAATGCCATCCATAACAAGAAAAGAGATCTCATGAGCCCGGGGAGTCTGCGAGATTTCTTTGCCGAATATGGCGTGGAAAAAGACACGTTTGAAAAACTCTACAATTCTGAAGCCGTGGACAAGGACATGAAGGCAGCTTTTGTGGCCGGTAAGGGTTATGGCATCACCGGTGTTCCAGCGCTCATTGTCAATGGCAAGTACCGGACTTCTCCCTCACTTGCGGGCAGTTATGACTCCGTCATGCGGGTGGTCGACCAGCTGATTGAGGAAGAACGATCCAATTAGACTCTTCGACACAAGGTCTTATCCAGCAAAATAAAATGGCCTTCAAAGGCCATTTTTCGTTATGATACGCCCCTTTCCCGGGGCGTTGACAACACCGTTTCAAGCATAACCACGCCCCATTCACGGATACCTTAAGATATAACCAGATGCAGGAAACCAATCCACATAAGCCAAGCAGGGTGGACACCTTTTCCGGTGTCAGCCCCCGGCTGGGGATCATCGGTGGAGGCCAATTGGCCAAGATGACGGCTCTGGCCGGTCTGGAACTGGGTTGTGATGTCGTGGTATTGGAACGCAAACAATACAGCCCGGCGGCAAATCTGGCGAGCCATTCCCTGATCGGGGATTGGGACAAGCCGGAAGATCTTGCCCAACTGGCCGAATCGACCGATATCGTGACCCTGGAAAATGAATTTGTCGATGCCAACAGTCTGGCCACGCTGGAACAGGCTCGTTATAACCTCTACCCGACGTCACGCTGTATTGGCCTGGTCCAGGACAAATACATCCAGAAACAGACTCTGGCCGAAGCCGGGTTACCAGTACCCGCATTTCAGATCGTTTCAACGCGGGAAGATATCCCCGATATTGCGGCAGAACTAGGCTGGCCGCTGGTGATCAAGGCCCGCCGCAATGCTTACGATGGCAAAGGCAATGCCACTGTTAATAATCCCGATGAGATAAATGCGGCCTGGGAGAAACTGGATGGTGATAACCGTGGGCTCTATGCCGAGGCATTCTGCCCGTTCACCATGGAACTTGCGATTATCATTACCACAGGCAGTAATGGCGAGGTGGTCTCATACCCTTTAGTGGAATCCGTTCAACGGAATCACATCTGCCACATTGTCCGCGCCCCGGCACGGGTGCCCGATTCACTCGCAATAAGGGCAAGCCGTATTGCCCGGGAGGCGGTTGCCGCAGTCGGTGCCATTGGCAGCTTTGGCGTGGAAATGTTTCTGACAAGAGATAATGAGGTAATCATCAACGAACTTGCACCCAGGGTACATAATTCGGGGCATTACACGATTGAGGCCTGCGAATGTTCACAGTTTGAAAACCATATCAGGGCCGTGCTTGGCTGGCCGCTCGGATCTACAGAAATGATCAAACCGGCCGCGGTAATGATCAATCTTCTGGGTCAGGCCGAGGGCAGTGGTGAACCTATTGGTATTGAAGATGCATTGAGGATCAATGGTGTTCACGTGCATATCTATGGCAAGGATAAAAGCAATCCCGGTCGTAAAATGGGCCATGTCACTGCAATTGGTGACAGCATGGATGAAGTGGAAGAGCGGGCACAGCGCGCAGCTGATGCCATCTGTTTTGGAGAGAACAAATGAGCACAAAGAAACAACCCCTGATCGGAATAATTATGGGTAGTGATTCAGACTGGCCGACCCTGGAACCCGCAGCCGAAACCTGCAAGAAGTTTAAAATTCCCTATGAGGCAAGGGTTGTCTCGGCGCATCGCACGCCACTGGACATGACAGAATATGCACAATCCGCGCACGAACGCGGCCTGAAAGTCATCATAGCCGGTGCAGGGGGTGCTGCACATTTGCCCGGCATGGTGGCCAGCCTGACGCCTCTGCCTGTGATTGGCGTGCCGATTGAAAGCAAGGCACTTAAGGGCCTGGATTCATTATTATCCATTGCCCAGATGCCTGCCGGCGTGCCGGTCGCAACCGTTGCCATCGGCGGAGGTGAAAACGCCGGACTCCTGGCCATCGAGATCATTGCGGCCAGTGACCCGGATTTACAGACCCGCATCATGAAATTCAAAGCATCCATGGCCAAGGCCTCACGGGTCAAAAACAAGAACCTGAAGAAGTCCCGGAGCAAATCTGTTTAAGTAAAGGGCGATACCCGGTATCTTCAGACATATAAACAGCAACCTCCCGGCCATTTCGGCAATTGCATAATTTAATGCTTTGTTAGTATGGCAATTTATGGTAACCCCTTGTAAACCTCTCAAATGCAAACCGGTTCGTTACCGGAATAATATCCCCCAGGGGTTACCCTATCCAGGTTAGGCGATTTTTCAAAAATAATGATTGCAGATGATCACGAATTAATGTGAGTTCACCTGATTAATAATTAACCAAATATGTTTACTACTTCATATAGATAGTTTTTTGCAAACAGATAGAGTGTTTTACCCGTACAAATTTACTACTCAAGTACTATTGAAAATTTATTATTTATCTTTAGACTCGTTTTCAGGGAGATGAATTGTTTCAGCCCTCTTTCTGTTTACACTCCAAGCGATCGTCACAGGGATGTGACATTATTTAAACAGAAATACTAACCCCTTCATTTGTTCAGGTATCTCCGTAAAAACACCTGTGCGGCCACCGCCGTGTCATTGAGTACAAACAGACTTGCATGTTCAAGATAATGTCCAATACACTGGTTAAAGCTCGGATGACTATTATTGCAATCGATGTGAGGGCGGATGAATGGCGCGCCCTAGAGGATTCGAACCTCTGACCTCAGCCTCCGGAGGGCTGCGCTCTATCCAGCTGAGCTAAGGGCGCTGCAATGGGACAAACAAAACAACCGTTCAAATTATTTTCCGCAGTCAGTGAGTGGTGGTTTCAAGCCAGACACGGTAGCCTCTGCGAAACCATATGCACTGTTCTATTTGGCAGAGAGTACCGTGCAGTCAGATTTTCGTCTAGACTGAGTTCCCCGATCTGATAACAGTCGGTATAATCCCGCGTTAAATTATTATAAATAGAATTTATCCAATCCAGCTTTTCAGGGGAAAACAATGAGTCAGGAAAAAGATCAAATATTTTTCAGAAATTTTGCACTCGCCATCGGGATACTAGCCTTGCTGATGGTAGTATTCGCAATATTATCAAGGATTTATGGTATTGATAAGGCCGCGGAAGCAGAACGCACCGCACCTGCTGTTACCGAGCGAACAGCACCGGTTGGTAAAGCAATGATGCCGGGCGAAGAGGAGGAAATGCAACCAGAACCCGAAATGGCTATGGAATCTGCACCGGCAGTCACTGCGGCAGATACCGGTGGTGATCCGGGTCAAAAAACGTATGACAACCTATGTGTTAATTGCCATGGCATTTCTGCGCTGGCGTCCATGATCCCGCAAACCGGCGATGCCGATGCCTGGAGACCTCGAATCAGCAAGGGCATCGAGGTACTTTACGATCATGCTATCAATGGATTCACCGGCAACATGGGCATGATGCCTGCCAAAGGTGGAAACCCGGCAATGAGTGATGAGGATGTCAAGGCCGCCGTGGATTACATGGTCAGCCAGAGCCGGTAACTTTGAGACAAATACAAGTCCAGAAAAGGGCCGATTCCGGCCCTTATTTTATTGTCCGCGTAAAATATCCTGGTAGGCATCCTCACTGAGCCGGGTCCATTGCATATACTGATTCCGGAAATTCCGATAGGCATCATATATCCGTTTAAAGGCCGGGTTTACAGCGGCCTCTTCATCCAGTGTTTCCAGTGTCATGGCCTGCAATTCCTGTAGAACCTCATCGGGAAATTGCAGCAATTCGATCCGGCTGTCCTGACGTATTTCTTGCAAGGCCTTTTGATTATAATATTCCATCTGTGAGTATATGGTCTGGCTTACTGCTAAAGCAGTCGTTTCAACGATCTGTTTCAGGTCATCTGGTAGTTCATTCCAGTTATTTGAATTGATAATCAATTCGAACATGGTGCCTGGTTCATGCCAACCGGGATAATAATAATATTTTGCCGCCCGATTCAGGCCGAGCCGTTGATCATGAAATGGCGCCACCCATTCGGTTGCATCAATGGTCCCCCGCTCAAGCGCTGTATAAATTTCACTGCCGGCCATCAAAACCGGATTACCACCCGCACGCTTGAAAACCTTGCCACCCAGACCAGGAATGCGCATGCGCAGACCCTTGATATCTTCAAGTGTATTGATTTTCTTATTGAACCAGCCGCCCATTTGCATGCCGGTATTTCCCATGGGTAACGGGACCACATTAAATGGTGCGTAAACTTCCTGCCACAAATCCAGTCCACCACCGTAATACAACCAGGCATTCATCCCTTTGGCAGTCATGCCAAAAGGCACAGAGGAAAAAAACTGTGCCTCGGGCACCTTGCCTGCCCAGTAATAAGGTGACCCATGCCCCATCTCTATGGTGCCCTGTGATACCGCATCAAACACCTGTAGGGGGGGCACGAGTTCACCACCGGCATAGACCCGGATATTCAGACGGCCACCACTCATGGTCTTGACTTGTCTGGCAAAACTCTCGGCGCCTTCCTGGAAAATCGGGAAACCCGGTGGCCAGGTCGTCACCATCTTCCAGTTAAACACTCGATCGTCCTTTACTTTGTCACCAGAGCCCGTACTATCGCCACCGCCCCCACAAGCCGCAAGAAACAGAACAAACAGAGGGATGATGATTAATCTTGTCATTCTCATAAACTGTTTCACTCTTGCCATTCAAAAAACCTGCCTATAGTAAGCAAATTCTTCGTAATTAACACCATTCATTTCATTTTTTGAATCAAACTATTTGTTTGCTCCTGGTTTTAACTGAAGAGACTTTCCGGATTTAAAAACAATAATTAAAACTTATTACCAAGTAATAATTGATAGATTATTTGTATGTATATTTAACGAACCTTCACCCTCGCACCTGTCTACCAAAGTAATTGAAAAAATTTGCATAAACAGTTTGGGCGACGAACCTGATGCAATTGATCAATTCATTTAAATTTGTAACCAGACAGGAGGTAAGCATGAGAGTTTTTAAAAGCATGATTCTATCGATACTACTTGCAGTACCGGTGGCAGCGACGGCAGTTGATGACCAGGTAAATATCAACACCGCTGATGCTGCCGAACTGGAAAAGGAATTGACCGGTGTTACGGAAGGACTGGCAAGAGCGATCGTGGCTTACAGACAGAAGCACGGTGATTTCAAAAGCCCTGAAGACCTGGAACTGGTCGAAGGGATCGGCTACGACACCGTTAACATCAACAAAGACGTGATCGTAGTCAAGTAAATAATCTGTAAAAAGGTTAACACAGGAAGGGCCTTAATTTAATAAGGCCCTTCTTTTTTGTCAGGCGTATTTTAATAAACTGAATTTATCAACTTCATTTAAAAGATCAATTAACTTGATGTGAACCTGGTCTTCCTGCCTTGTCAAACCTATCACATGCATAAAATAATCATGGGAGGACCAAATGAAAACTCTAAGTAAGTCACTTGCGATTATCATGCTATCCGTATTCTCGGCAGTAGCATTTGCCAACAAGGTTGATCTCAACAAAGCCGACAAGCAGGAACTGGTTGATGGCCTTAAAGGATTAACCGAGAAACAGGCAGAAGCTATTATTGAATATCGTGAAGAGGAAGGCAGGATTGCAAGTCCCCACGAACTGACGTTTGTGGGTATTGGCAAAGATGTATTACTGCCGAACTACAACAGGATGACCTGGTAAACCCGGGAAGAATTTCTGGATCAGAAAAGCCTCCTGCGGGAGGCTTTTTTCATGGATGCTGATCAACCAGCCTGCAGATTGGCGTAGGCGGCAACCAGCCACTTGCTGCCAACTTGCTCAAAGTTAACCTGGATTCTTGTATTGTCCCCCGTTCCCTCAAGGTTAAGAATCACGCCCTCACCAAACTTGGCATGTTGCACTCGTTGGCCGAGATTGAAACCGCAATCACTGGCGTTGTTATTATTTTTTCCAAACAGTGTTGATGGCACAGCGTTTTTGCCTAGGCGAACCTCTTCAATGGCTTCCGCCGGCAGTTCACGGATAAACCGGGACGGTTGGGGATAGTAATCCGAACCGTGCAGGCGACGATGCTCGGCATAGGTGAGTACCAGACTTTTTTGCGCGCGGGTAATACCCACATAACACAGGCGTCGCTCCTCCTCGAGATGTACCAGGTCTTCACTGGATCGCTGATGTGGGAAAAGTCCTTCTTCCATGCCGACCAGGTAGACATGGGGAAACTCAAGCCCCTTGGCTGAATGCAGAGTCATGAGACTCACACAGTCTGAATAGGCACTGGCCTGCGTTTCTCCGGCTTCCAATGCTGCGTGGGCGAGGAAGGCCTGCAGTGGTTCCATGGTTTCGGCATCATCACCAACTTCAAATTCTCCGGCGGCTGTAACTAGTTCCTCCAGGTTTTCGATACGGGCCTGACCTTTTTCACCCTTTTCTTTCTTGTAATGTTCAATCAGGCCGCTGCGCCTAATAACATTATCCAGGATTTCATCCAGCGGTAGTCCCTTATTCGACTCTGCGATTTGCGCCATCAGGTTGAGAAATGCCTGCAGGGCATTCAGTGCGCGGGCATTCAGCAGCTTATGTTCCAGCAGGTGATTGGCAGCCGACCATAGCGAGGAATTATTTTTCCTGGCTATCCTCCGCAATTCTTCCATTGTCCTTTGGCCAATACCGCGAGGTGGCGTGTTAATAATACGTTCGAAAGAAGCATCGTCGTCCCGGTATGTCGCCAGCCTGAGATAGGCGAGCGCGTCCTTGATCTCGGCCCGTTCATAGAAGCGCATGCCCCCATACACACGGTAGGGAATACTGGTCCGCATCAGTGCTTCTTCAATGACCCGGGACTGGGCGCTGACACGGTACAGGATCGCATGATCCTTATAGCGACCGTGTGTGTTGTAATCGGAAATTATCTGCTCAACAACGAAGCGGGCCTCCTCCTGCTCGTTAAACGCTGTGTAGAGACTGATCTTTTCCCCATCATCGCCTTCGGTCCAGAGTTGTTTTCCAAGCCGGGCGTTATTATTGACAATGAGTGTATTGGCCGCGTTCAGTATGGTTGCTGTCGAACGATAGTTCTGTTCCAGACGAATCAGGCGGGTATTGGCAAAATCTTTTTCAAAACACTGCATGTTTTCGACTCGGGCACCGCGCCAGCTGTAAATGGACTGATCATCATCACCGACGGCAAACAGGAAGTTCTCGTTACCGGCCAGAAGCCGCAACCAGGCATATTGAAGGGCATTGGTGTCCTGAAACTCGTCCACCAAGATGAACCTGAAGCGCTGCCGGTAATGTTGCAGGATTTCTTTTTGATCACGGAACAGTTCATGGGCCCTCAATAGCAATTCGGCAAAATCCACCAGACCTGAACGTTCACAGGTATCCTGATAGGTCCTGTAGATACGTATCATCTGATGCAGGGTGTGATCACCCATGTCATCGATATGCCCGGGACGCAGGCCATCATCCTTGCGGGCATTGATAAACCACTGTGCCTCGCGCGGTGGAAACTGCGCCTCGTCCAGTTCCAGGCCCCGGATCACACGGCGGATCGTGCGGTATTGATCATCACTGTCCAGTATCTGGAAACTCTGGGGCAATCCGGCCTCCTGCCAGTGGGCCCTGAGCAGGCGATGAGCGAGTCCATGAAAGGTGCCCACCCACATACCTCCCACCGGTTGCTGCAGGAGTGTTTCAATGCGCCCGCGCATTTCGGCCGCTGCCTTGTTGGTAAAAGTGACAGCTAGAATGCCAAACGGCGTGGCCTGCCCGGTCTGGATATACCAGGCAATCCGATGAACCAGTACCCGGGTTTTACCGCTGCCGGCACCTGCGAGGACAAGAATATTACTGTTCTCGGCAGCAACCGCTTCGCGTTGTGCAGCATTGAGGGAATCGAGAATTGGAGAAACATCCATAGACCGATTTTACCAAATTCAATTCGCCTCTGTCGGCCTACTTATTTCAAACAGGGATGTTAAGATGCTTCCTTTTTTGCAGCAGTATCAATCCATGCCCGAACTCGATAAAGCAAATAACGATCTGATTCCATTGATACAGCGCACTATTGATGAAGCGCTTAATCAGGGTGCGAGTGCCGCTGAAGCCGATGCCGGCTCCGGAATGGGCCTGGTTGTCACCGTCCGCGAAAGAGAAGTTGAAAAGATAGAACATGAACGCGATAAGGGCCTCAGCGTGACCGTGTATATGGGAAAACACAAAGGCAGTGCCAGCACCTCGGATTTTACCGACAAAGCACTGAAAGAAACTGTACACGCTGCCTGTGAAATTGCCCGATTCGCCAGCGAAGATCCACATTGCGGTCTGGCAGATGCGGAATTAATGGCTACTGATATTCCTGATCTCGACTTGTACCATCCATGGAATATTTCACCCGATAAGGCAATGGAACAGGCACTGGAGTGTGAGGCTATTGCCTACGGCGTTGATAAACGAATCAATAACTCCGACGGCGTGATGGTCAACACCTACTCTGGTACCCAGGCCTATGGCAACTCCCATGGCTTTGCCGGTGGCTGGAAGTGGTCGGTCCATACCATAGATTGCACCATGATCGCGGAAGAACAGGGTAAGATGCAGCGCGATGGCTGGTACAGTAAATGCCGGGATGCGAACGATCTCCAAAGCATCAAGGCACTTGCCGAAGAGGCAGCGCGACGTACCGTCAGCAAGCTGGGCGCCAGAAAACTGAGCACTCGCAACGTTCCGGTGATATTCGAAGCACCAGTCGCTTCAGGATTGTTCTCGGCATTCATTACCGCCATATCCGGGGGTAGTCTCTATCGCCGTGCCAGTTTCCTGCTGGATTCACTGGGCAAGCAGGTGTTCCCAAAACACCTGCGTATCCATGAACAACCCCATTTGAAAAAAGCACTGGGCAGTGCTGCCTTTGATAATGACGGGCTTGCCACCCACGCCAGGGACATCGTCAAGGCTGGTGTCATAGAAGGCTATGTTCTCAGCACCTACTCTGCCCGGAAACTCGGTATGCAGCCTACCGGTAACGCGGGCGGCGTACATAACCTCATTATTGAAACCGGGGATCAGGATCTGCCCGGACTGATCAGAAAGATGAATCGCGGCCTGCTGGTCACTGACATGATCGGTTTCGGTGTGAACCAGGTCACGGGGGACTATTCCAGAGGTGCTTCTGGATTCTGGATAGAAAATGGTGAAATTCAGTACCCTGTCGAAGAAATCACCGTTGCGGGTAATCTGAAAGACATGTATATGAATATCATAGACATTGGCAATGATGTGGATCACCGTGGCAACATCCTCACTGGTTCCGTTCTAATCGAGACAATGACCATTGCCGGCGACTGATGTCCGGCTCCCACTAGTGGGCAGCGAGATACCCAGCAAACAAGGAACAGCAGATGAGCACAGCTCGTGAAAAACTCCAGTTACCCGGCATCCAGGAAGAAATTGATTGCATTATCGATGCTGCCAGACAGATCATCCTGGGCAAGGACGATGTCATTCGCCTGGCGCTTGCTTGCCTGTTTGCCCGCGGGCATTTGCTGATCGAAGACCTGCCGGGTGTTGGCAAGACAACCTTGTCACATGTCCTCGCCAATATCCTGGGACTGGCTTTTCAAAGGATCCAGTTTACCAGCGACCTGCTGCCGGCCGATATACTCGGGGTTTCCGTCTACAGCCGGGACACGTCGTCGTTCACATTTCATCCCGGTCCGATCTTCAACCAGATCATCCTGGCCGATGAGATAAACCGGGCAACACCGAGGACCCAGAGTGCCCTGCTTGAAGCCATGGAAGAAGAGCAGGTCACCGTGGAGGGGGAAACCCGGGCATTGGCACAACCATTCTTTGTCATCGCCACCCAGAATCCCTCGAACCAAGTGGGGACATTTCCCTTGCCGGAATCCCAGCTCGACCGTTTCATGATGCGCATCAAGCTGGGCTATCCCGATAACGCGGCGGAACGAGAATTGCTCATGGGTCGTGATCGGCGCATCCTGCTGAAGGAGGTAGGCACTGTTATCAGTCCCGAACGCCTGCTCGAGATCCAGTACCTCTGCGATAACATTCATGCGGCGCCGGCCATCCTGGATTACCTGCAAGACTTGCTGGAATACAGTCGCAAAAGTCACGAATTCAGCCATGGCCTGTCGCCTCGAGCCGGGCTGGCCGTATTGCACGCCGCCCGGGCCTGGGCCTTGATGGATGGTCACCGGCAAATCTTACCGGAGCATATTCAGGCCATCTTACCCAGTGTGATCAGTCACCGCCTCAGTAGCCACGAGGATAATGACCGACAACCCGAGGAACTGGCAGTACTGCTGATCAAACGGGTACCCATTCCCTGAAACGGCATGCCGGACGCCTTCGTCCTCGAACGCCTGAATCAATCCATAACCCCCGGGGTCGAATCGGATGCTGGCCTGAAACAACAGCGGGTTTATATTCTACCTTCCCGGCAAGGTATCTTCTTTTCCTGCCTGTTATTAACTATGTTGCTGGGGGCCATCAACTACAACAACAACATGGCGTTTATGCTGACGTTCCTGTTGGCCAGTCTGTTTCTGGTCGCCCTGATTCATACTTACCGTAATCTCAGGGGCCTAGTAATCCGGGGCGTTATGCCGGAACCGGTTTTTGCCGGTGACCCGGCCCGCTTCCGCTTGATTCTGGATAACCATGGCGCACAGAAGCGGCTGGGTATTCAGATCCAGGCTCGCGGGACGAGCGCAGAGGGTTTGCCAGCCCCCATCATAATGGATGTCCCTGCCGACCACTGGACCGAGGCGGAACTCGCGATATTACCAACCCGACGGGGACGCCTGATCCTGCCTGGCGTCACCTTGTTTACCAATTATCCACTGGGGCTGTTTCGTGCCTGGGCCAGCTTTGATCCCGGCCTTCACTGTATTGTCTATCCCCGGCCTATAGGGGCATTACCTCTGCCACCGGGACAAGCCGGTGGCGCTCAATGCGATGCAGGAATGGACAACGGCAACCATGATTTTTCCGGGTTTCGGCGCTATTACCCCGGCGATTCCATCCGCAACATTGCCTGGAAGGCGGTGGCTAGGGAACAACCCCTGTTAATCAAACGCTTCGATGGCAGTGGTGATCAAGAACTCATTCTGAGCTGGGACGATCCGGGACTTCAGGCCCTGTCCTTGGAAGAGAAACTCTCGCAGCTGTGCCGTTGGCTGCTGGATGCGGATCGATCAGGCAGAAGATATTCCCTGGTATTGCCGGCTGAATATTCATCCGCCAGCGGTCATGGGCCGGTCCACCGTGAGGCCTGTCTCACGGCCCTCGCCTTGTTCGGGATTGTGCATGACAGAAAGTAACCCGGCACAGCAACTGGGAAAACAGGAAATTTACTGGCTAACGGCCGGAGTCGGGATGAGTATCCTGCCACACGCCCTGCATACGCCGGTGTGGCTTATCCTTTGTCCCTTTCTGCTCATCGCTTGGCGTCTGGGTTGCGCCGTCTGGGGCTGGCCGCTACCTGCCAGCGGCAACCTGGGGCTGAGAGCAATCCGTATTATCCTCATGTTCGCCGGGGTTATCGGTATACATGCTTACTATCAGACACTGGTTGGCAGGGATGCCGGTACTGCCCTCTTGCTGCTGTTAACCGGCTTTAAAATACTCGAATCACATGTCGGCCGGGATTTTTATATCTCAACCTTCCTGGGATTATTCATCATCATTACCAACTTCTTTTATTCCCAGACCCTGTTAACAGCCGTGTATATGATGATCACGTTACTGATCATCATCGCGGGACTGATCAGTTTTAATGACAGAAAGCATACCCTCAAGCCCAGCGAACGGATTACCATGGCTGTGCAGCTCCTGTGTCAGGCTTTACCGGTAATGCTAATCCTGTTTTTACTGTTCCCACGTATTAATGGGCCGCTGTGGGGCATGCCGGATGATGCCATTCGGGGCCTGATTGGTGTAGACGATGTCATGACACCCGGCAGCATCAGCCGCCTGATCCAGTCGAATGACATCGCTTTCCGGGTTGAATTCAAGGACGCTGATGCCCCACCGAAATCTTCGCTTTACTGGCGCGGGCCGGTACTTACCTACATGGATGGCCGGGCCTGGCGGCGCCGACTGACCAATCTTGACCCCCCTGCCAAACTGCAAGAGTCGGCCGACAGTATTGCCTACACTATTACCCTGGAACCCACCAATCAGCGCTGGCTTTATACCCTGGAGATGCCCAGTGCGATCCCGGATCGGGCGATGCTGGCAGATGCTCACCAGGTGCTCACCCGTAAACCGGTCAAGAATCGTTTCCGTTATGCGGCCGTTTCTACTCAGGATTACCGGCTGGCGTCTTCCGGCCCGCGTGAGTTGCAACGCAGCCTGCAAATGTTCCGGGGTTTTCACCCGAAAACCCGGGCGCTGGCCAAGCAATGGGCACTGGAGGCATCGACACCGGCAGAAGTGATTGCACGCGCCCTGCGCTGGTTCACCGAGGAGCATTTTATTTACACCTTGTCTCCACCTGCATTACCCGGAGACCCGGTCGATGATTTCCTGTTTGATACCCGTCAGGGTTTCTGTGAACACTACGCATCAGCCTTTGCCGTAATTATGCGGGCCGCCGGCATCCCGGCACGGGTCGTCACCGGTTACCAGGGCGGAAGCTATAACCCAATCGGTGATTACTTCATCGTCTATCAGCGCAACGCCCATGCCTGGACCGAAGTCTGGCTCGCCGAGGAAGGTTGGGTCAGGATTGATCCCACCACGGCAGTGTCGCCGGCACGAGTAGAGCAGGGGATCGAAAACGCACTCCCCGATGTCGTATTTGACTTACCCGTGGTGTTCTCCGGAAACGAATTTACCCGCAGCCTGTGGCGAAACCTGCGTAATACCTGGGACAACATTAACAACCAGTGGAACCAGTGGGTGATTAGCTACGGGCCACAGCGACAGGACAGCCTGTTTAAAAAGATAGGTCTGAAACGACAGGAGTTAACCAAACTGATCCTGGGGATCGTCGGCACCGTCGCCCTGATGCTGGCTGTTATCAGTTTTGGTTTGTTTCGCCACTATCGCGGGGCCAGGGATCCGTCCCGACAGCTCTATGATCGCTTTTGCCGCAAGCTGGCAAAACATGGAGTCCGGCGCCTGCCGCACGAGGGGCCACTGGATTTCTCGCGCCGGGCCGGCCGGAAACTCAACCGTTATGCCGGCAGGATTGCTGAGATTACCCGGCTCTACATTGAAGTACGTTATGGCTCAAAAACCGACAAACTTACTGAATTAAAAACATCCGTAAAGCGGTTTCGGCCAGCAGCCAGTTAACAACCGTTGCGAGGATACTAATGGACGGTACCGGCGAAATTGGTCCGGTGCAGGCGCGCATAGACGCCTTCATTGGAAATCAGTTCATCATGAGTACCGGCCTCAACAACCTGGCCCTGATCGATCACCAGGATCCGATCAGCATTCTCAATTGTTGAAAAGCGGTGGGCAATAATAATGCAGGTCCGGCCTTGGCGAATCGTATCGAGCGCCTCCTGAATATGGTGCTCGGATTCGGTGTCCAGTGACGAGGTGGCCTCGTCCAGGATCAGGACCGGAGCATCCTTGAGTATCGCCCGCGCTATGGCCAGCCGCTGGCGCTGCCCGCCGGAAAGTCGCTGCCCCTTTTCCCCGATGATGGTATTCAGGCCCTCCGGCATCTTTTCAATAAACTCCCAGGCATGGGCCACTTCGGCCGCATGCCGGACCTGCTCATCCGTCGCATCTTTCATACCGCCGTAAGCAATATTGTTTCTCAAGGTGTCATTGAACAGGGCCACGTCCTGACTAACCAGGGCAATGTTGGCGCGCAACGACGCCAGCGTGTAGTCCCTGATATCGACACCGTCCAGCCGGATCTCACCTTCGGTGACCGGGTAAAAGGCCGGGATCAGACTAGCAATAGTGGTCTTGCCACTGCCGGACTGTCCGACCAGGGCCACACTCTCGCCGGGCCGGATATGCAAGGACACATTACTGAGTGCCTTGCGATCATCCGGGTTGTAGCGAAATGAAAGCCCCCGGAATTCAATATCACCCTTGATGCGCTGTGCACGACTGGAACCGGCATCCTGTTCCGGTGGTTGATCCAGCAATTCAAAAATACTTTCGCAGGCAGCCAGCCCTTTCTGTAAATGTTCGTTGAGGGCAACCAGCCGTTTCACTGGGGTCATGATCATGACCATTGCAGCAATGAATGATCCGAATTCACCGACCGTGATGGCGCCAGCGGATGCCTGCAAGGTGGCTATATAAACAACAAGGGCCAGAACAACGGCGGTTATCAATTGAACCGAAGGGCTGCTGGCAACGGCCGCTATGGCAAACTTCATCATAAATTTACGATTATTATTATTGGCATCATAAAAACGTTGCGACTCATGTGTCTGTCCGTTGTAAAGTTTAACAAGCTTATGATTCTGGATTGACTCATTAAGTATGTGATTAATATCACCCATGGACGCCTGAACCTTGCGCCCCATTTTCCGTAACCGTTTTCTGATGACGCTGACAATGAAGGTGATCACCGGAGCACATATCAGGCACAGCAAGGTCAGTTTCCAGTTGATATAAAGCATCCAGCCCAACAGGCCAATCACCGAAAGGCTGTCACGAATTGATATGGTGATGGCCGAGGTACTGGCATCGCGGATTTGAGTCACGTCATAGGTAAACCGGGATATCAAGGCACCACTGTTATGCTGATCATAGTAGTGGCTGGGCAGGATCAGCAGACGATTGAACATGTCGTTGCGAACATCCATGATGACTTTATTAGCCACCCAGTGCAGGGATGCGCCACCAATAAACGTCGCCACACCACGTAACAGGAAAATACCGATGAGGAACAGGGGAATGACCCGGATAGTCTCCGGATCTTTTTCTACAAAGGCGCCGTCCAGCATGGGTTTAAGCAGGGAAGCCAGTGCCGGATCGGTGGCAGCTACAATGATCATGGCCAACACGGAGATCACAAACAGCCGCCAATAAGGCCTAACATAGCGCAATAAACGCAGATATAAATGTGTATCTTTGGGCTGTTTTTCCATCAGTCTGAACCCTAATTTACAGCTTATTTAACCATAAGTGAGGGTATTTTTTAGCTTTTTATCAAATTGGTAACTGAATCCGGACGGGTTACTGTTACAATGTTGCCCCTGAATTTTCCGGGTTAATAACTACAAAATACCATTCATGTCTATAAAACATCCGATTGTAGCAGTTACCGGTTCCTCCGGCGCCGGAACAACCAGCGTCAAGGCGGCGTTTGAGCAAATCTTTCGCCGCGAGGGAGTTGTGCCCGCGATTATCGAGGGCGATTGTTTCCATCGCTACAACCGGCATGAAATGGACGATATTGTTGAAGCGGCGGAAAAAGAGGGAAGAAATGTCACGCACTTTGGGCCAGAAGGTAATCTGTTCGAGGAACTGGAAGCACTGTTCAGGGAATATTCAGAATTTGGAACCGGGAAACGCCGCTACTATATTCACAACGAGGAAGAGGCCGCACAACATGGTTCACCACGTGGATCACTGACCCCCTGGGAACAACTACCGGAAAATACCGACCTGCTGTTTTACGAAGGCCTGCATGGTGGCGTGGTGACTGATACAGTTAACGTAGCCCAATATGTAGATCTGTTAATCGGTGTCGCACCAATTATCAACCTTGAATGGATACAGAAAATTCATCGTGACAAGGCAGTTCGGGGTTACAGCGCAGAAGATGCAACTCATTTGATTTTGAGCCGCATGTATGACTATACACATTACATCACACCACAGTTTTCCCGTACGGATATTAATTTTCAACGAGTACCGACGGTTGATACGGCTAACCCGTTCGCAGCACTGGAAATCCCGACTAACGACCAGAGTTATACAATCATTCACATCAGCAACCTGGAAAAAATCAATGTGGATTTCCGCTACTTGCTGGAAATGCTAGGTGGTTCGTTCATGTCGAGTCCCAATACCATCGTGGTACCATCCGGTAAAAATCTTTTTGCAATGCAAATCATCATGAGACCGCTCATCCACGTCCTGATGGAAAAAAAGAGAGAAAGCGGCTAGACAATAGATTTAAACAACAGAACAAATCATGCGTAGTATTTTGATACTAAACCCCAAGGGCGGTTGCGGTAAAACCACGCTGGCAACCAATATAGCTGGCTGGTTTGCCATGCAAGGAAAAAAGGTTTCACTGGCTGACTGTGATCCGCAGGGAAGCAGCACTGACTGGTTGGCAGCAAGGCCCGATTACCTGGCAAAGATTGAACTGGCAGCAATGCACAGTAACGAACTGGAAATTAATCGTGATACCGAAATTCTGGTGATTGATTCGCCGGCGGCAATTCATGACAAAAAACTGGTGAGCATAACCAGGGCCGCACAGACAATTGTTATGCCGATGATGCCTTCTGCCATTGATGTACGTGCGGCAGAACGTTTTTTACGGGAACTGATAGAGAAAAGAAGAGAGATCAACCGCAAGGTAAAGCTTGCAACCTTAGCTAACCGAGTCAGGGAAGATACATTATCAGGCGTAAAACTTGAATACTATCTGGAAACATTGAAACTACCTAATGGGTCGAAGGTCCCATACATAACCATGCTACGTGCCAGTCAAAATTACGTTCATGCAGCAGAGAAGGGCATGACTATTTTTGAAATGGCCCCGTCAAAAACAGTGTATGACAGGGAACAGTGGATGCCCTTGCTTGCCTGGTTGAGCAGTGCCAGAAGCATTCCAAGCATAAACTGACCTATCCTGTTATCACCTGATTTTATTTATCAACCGGATAATTCATGAGTTTCAAGATTACTATCGAACCTGATAAAAAATCCTTCACTGCAGAAAAAGATGAGACGGTGCTTTCTGCGGCATTACGCGAAGGTATCGGATTGCCTTATGGCTGCAGAAATGGTGCCTGTGGTACCTGTAAGGGAAAACTGCTAGAGGGCCAGATTGAATATACCGATATTCCCCTGACTGGTATCACGGATGAAGAGAAGTCCTCAGGTTACGCCCTGTTTTGCCAGGCAATACCCCGCACTGATCTTCGTATCGAATGTCGCCAGATTGAGGCCGTGGGTGATTTGGTAATCCGCAAGTTGCCCTGCCGGGTAAACAAGATTGAAAAGTTAAACCACGACGTACTCAGACTTTACCTGAAACTACCCTCAAGTGAGCGCCTGCAATTCCTGGCGGGCCAGTACATTGATATCCTGATGAAGGGAAACAAACGTCGATCTTTCTCCCTTGCCAATTCACCGCAGGATGATAATTACCTGGAATTACATATCCGACATTATGATGGTGGCGTATTCTCGGAATATGCATTCAACAAGCTCAGGGAGAAATCCCTGTTAAGATTTGAAGGCCCTTTGGGCAGCTTTTTCCTGAGGGAAGAATCTTCACGGCCAATCATCATGATTGCGGGCGGCACTGGTTTTGCCCCGGTAAAAAGTATCGTTGAGAACATTCAGCACAAGAAGCTTGATCGGGAAATCCATTTTTACTGGGGCGCCCGCTCAAAATCTGATCTTTATCTCCACGAACTGGCTGAGTCCTGGGCAATAAAGATGAAAACTCTGCGCTACATACCAGTTCTCTCGGAACCCAGACAATCCGATGCCTGGCAAGGCAGAACCGGGCTGGTCCACGAGGCCGTACTGGATGATTTCAGCGATCTCTCGCCATTTGAAGTCTATGCCTGCGGCCCACCACCCATGGTCCACGCAGTGGTTGATAATTTCACCGAACGCGGTCTGTCAGAAGAATTTATTTATTCAGATTCATTTGAGTTTGCCACCCAGACCAGCGGGGGCAAGTAACCAGCATTAATGTTTTTCACCTCTGCCAATCAACCTGGCCTGTTCCTGCTGGGTTGTGGTTGCAAGTACAAGACCATGTTGATAGTAGCTTGATGCTGCAGCGTAATCACCCTGCCGCTCAAGCAAGCGGGCAAACTCCCTGTAGGTTTCCGGCAAGGGTTCTATTTGAATACTGTCCTTGAGGTAGCTGGCTGCCTTGCCCCACAAGCCATTTTGCATACTCAACCTCCCCAACGTCAGTAACAAAACCGGATCACGTGCATGACTTGAGTATAGGCTTTCAGCAAACGCCAGTTGTTTTGCAGCGTCTTTCCCCTCAACGAGACCATATAAACGAAGGATATTCTGATCCCATCTGTCCTTAAGCGCCTTCCTAAGCAAAGGTTCACAGTTCTCAGTATCGTTAAAAATTATTTTTTCTGACGTATAGACCTCAAGCAGGTGCAATTCCTTTTTCAGGTTCCTGGGGATTTTTTGCCAGATGGACTCCAGGGCTTCCCTATCTGACTGGGTCCCCGCCTTTTTCATCAAGCCAGCATAGGCCTTGAGCTGTGTTGCCACAATATTTTCCTTTGGCAGTAACCCCGATTTTTGCAGGCCAGGTAACAGGGCAAGGACTTCCCGCCATGATTCAAGTTCAGTATAGGTCTTTAATAGCATTAACTTGACACGACCATGGTCAGGCTCCTGCTCATGCAGGTTCATCAATGTAGCCAGTGCCTGCTCTGTCTGCTTCTGGTTAATCTGTAACTCTGCCTGAGTCAGACCAATGGCAACCTGCGAATCGGGGGCATCGGCATGGGCCAGACTGATGTAATGATCGCGTTTATCTATACGGCCTTCTCTCTGGGCTGCTCTCGCTGCACAAAGGTAATTAATTAACGGCGTTTCGGAATATTTCGCACCCTTGACCAGGTTTGCTTCCGCTGATTTCCAGTTTCCCTCAACCAGTGACAGCAAGCCTTTACTCAGATATCTCTCGGATAAACGCTGACTTCTTTGTCTGCGCCAGCGCCGCAAATTTCCCGGCATATTCCACATCCGGAATAACGCGCGTAATGAAAAATAGATAACAATAAATGCAAGGATAATAATAATAACGAACAACACGAGGGACGACTGGATAGTCCAGTCTGAAAACGTGATGTATATGTTAGCGGAATCACTGACAGCGATCATGCCTACTGCAGCGGCAATTGCCAGTGCAATTATTAATACAATGAGAGGTTTCACTGGTCGATTATACCGTTTTCAATTTAGCCTGAATTTTCTTCACGCATAAACGCCCTGAGTGTTTCAAGCGATGAATTGATATCAGGAATTTTCGGATCGAGTTTCAGTGTTTGCATTTTTTCAAGGGTGGTCACAATATTGCTGACCGCAGCATTGCTCAGATCAAAATATTCCTGTATCCATGCAAGCAGCAGGCTGACCGATGCTTGCAAGTTATCAGTATCACGTCTTAATACTGCCAGCCGTGCATTTTCAAGTTCCAGTCTCAGATTCTGATAAAGAAAGTATTCCTGATCAGGCAATAACAAGGCCTGGCGGGTTTCGCCTGAGCGTTTGACTACCACCAGGCCCTTGAGCTCATTCCAGATGATTGCAGGTATATCACGCCAGCTTTTATCCTGACTTTCTTCCACCTGTGTTTGATCGGTTTCACCGTTGCTCGCAGCAGCATCAGGTTTCATGGCTTTCAGAGGCAGAGAATCCGAGCGCTCAATGAGATCTGCCAGGTATATAGCCAGGCCACTGGTATCTACATTGTTTACTGCCCGTAATGCATTGATATCTGCAGCCAGTTGTTCTCTGACCGGTATCAGCGCCGGATCACCGAGATCTTTCAGTCTGTTGTCGGCAGCTGTCATGGCGGCAATGGCCGTGGCGACATCTTTTTCCAGCAACAGACGCTGACTGGCAATAATCAAAAGGTATTCTGTCTCGGCCAGTGCCCACTCGAGATTATCCTTGGGGAACTTCTGGTAGAGCCTGGCCAGAGAATTTCCCTGTTCAAGTTGCTGAATACGTAATTGCTCAAGTTCTGAGCGAAGCTGTTTTGTATTGCTTTCAATCGCAGAGTTTATTGCTCTTGTCATATCAGCATTACTACTGATTGAATCCGAGACCGCATGGATTTGACGTTGCATATAGTAGCTGGCAGACAAAATTAATATGATGCTGATCAGGAAGAGGCCGATTACAAGCTTGAGCAGAAAAGCAAAACGTTTACTCATTTCGGCAGAATTAGGATCGAGTATTTTTACCAGATCTTTCTTTATTTCATTGCCTTTCTTATTCTCTGTATTTGCATCACTCATTTCTGGTTAGCTCCATCAGCTTCTTGACTGCTATTGTCAACCCGGTGTCACTGGCTTCATCTGCTATTAAACGTTTCCCGCTAAAACCGAGAGAATCTGCAAGTTCCGACATGCGTTTTCCAAGCAGCACCAGTGGTGTAGTCAGCATGTCATGCTTTCCCCCGGAGATTAGCATATCAAAGAGGATTTGCAGACTTTCGCCACTGGTAATGACAATCAAATCAGGCTTGTCGACACCAAAGATCTTTTCCAGCATAGCCTGATCATAAACTGCAGGCTTGCGATGATAAACTTCAACATAATTCACTTCTGCACCCCGCTCCCTGAGCGTATCCGCCAGGTATTCCCTGCCGCCATGCCCGCGAATTATCGTGATTTTTTTTGCGTTTATCTGATTCGCCTGCAAATCGGGCAACTTCAGCAGTGACTCACTGTCAGACCCGGTCGCTGGAGCATGGACCTGCTTAATTCCGGCCTGATGTAACATTCTGGCGGTGGCCTGACCGATGGCATATATTGGCAGGTCAGCAATATGGGAAATATCCCCGCCAAGCATATCGACTGCATGTGCAACTGCATTTTGACTGATAAAAATCAGCAAATCGCAATCCGGATTTTCTGATAAATGCCTGACTGTTTCCCTGTTCTCCGTGAGTGATACTATTTCAATCAGTGGAAAATTGATCGCCCTTGCTCCGATCCGCTCTATATCTGCGCATAGAGATTCCCCCTGGTGTTGCGGCCGGGTAACTAGGACTTTGAATTCGCTCTGCCTTTCAGTCATTCAGCAGCTTGCGCAGAATTTCGTCCGCTCCCTGTTCCAGCAAGCTCTCTCCAAGTTGTTCGCCCAATGAAACGGCTTCTTTCACCGGACCCTGAATATGGCCGGAGATTACCCTGCTGCCATCAACTTCGCCGACCAATCCGCTTATAGATAATGTATCCGCCTCAATAGTGGCAAGGGCAGCAATCGGCAAATGACATCCGCCATAGAGTTTTTTACTGAACGCCCTTTCTGCCCGCATTTGAGTTGTAGTCAGGGTATCTGACAGCGGACTGATTAAGGCAATAACATCTTCATCATCAGACCGCGTTTCGATACCGATCGCCCCCTGGCCCACTGCGGGAAGCATCACATCCACAGAAATATATTGTTTTACCAACCCCGTAAGACCGAGTCTTGTAACACCAGCCGAGGCAAGGACGATGGCATCGTACTGACCCTCGTCCAGCTTCCTCAGGCGTGTTCCAACATTACCCCTTAATGTAGTGATCCTGAAGTCCGGGCGATGCGACCTTAACTGGCATTGCCTGCGCAGACTTGATGTGCCAATCACGGCTCCTTCTGGCAAATCGTCAAGTGAATCATATTTATTTGATATCAGGACATCCCGGGGGTCTTCACGCTGCATGATGACAGGCAGTGACAAACCAGGTGGAAAATCAATAGTGACATCTTTCATGGAATGCACTGCGATGTCCGCATTTCCATCCAACATCACCTGTTCCAGCTCCTTGATGAACAGGCCCTTGCCGCCAACTTCCATGAGTGGCCTGTCCAGAATGATATCCCCCTGGGTAGTGATACCAATCAGTTCGACCTCAAGTCCTGTATGGCACTTTATGAGCTCTGCCCGGACATGCTCGGCCTGCCATAAGGCCAGGGGACTTTCCCTCGTCGTGATTCTTATACGGTTTATAGACATGAATACAGTGGTATAGTAGTCAGCTTAGATTCCAATCTTAACCGTCAGGGACATGTTCTGCATCCTTGATTTTTTCTACCAGGGGCGTTGCGGGTGATCGTATGAAGCTGGGCATAATCATGGATCCTATACGTGATATAAAGATCCACAAGGACAGTTCCTTCGCGATGCTGCTCGCGTCACAGTCCATGGGTTGGGAAAATTATTACCTCGAACAAAATGATCTGCTACTTCAGGACGGCGAAGCACTGGGCAAAATGTGCAAACTCCGCGTTAGGGATGATCCCTCAGGCTGGTTTGAAATGGAAGAAGCTATCACCGCACCTCTTGAGGATTTGGATATCATTCTTATGCGCAAGGATCCTCCCGTTGACCTGCAGTACATTCATGCAACCCAGATTCTGGAGATTGCCCAGGACTCGGGCGTTACCGTTATCAATGACCCGGCATCATTACGTGACTTCAATGAAAAATTGTTTATTAACTGGTTCCCCGAATTTATTGTCCCGACATTGACCAGCTGTGATGCCGACCAGTTACGAACTTTTATCGATAATCATGAAGATGTGATCCTGAAACCTCTGGACGGTATGGGAGGTGCTTCCATTTTCAGGGTAAGGAAACACGACACCAACATGAATGTCATAATCGAAACCTTAACCCAACATGGAATACGTTTTGCCATGGCGCAGAAATTTATTCCGGAGATTCGTGATGGGGACAAACGAATTCTGCTCATTAACGGTGACCCGGTACCTTATGCACTAGCCCGTATCCCGTTAACCGGTGAGAACCGAGGCAATCTTGCCGCTGGTGGCAACAGCAAGGGAGTTGATCTCAGTAACCGAGATAGTGAAATCTGTGAGGCAATTGCACCCTTCCTACGGGAGAATGGCCTCTATTTCACAGGCATTGATGTGATTGGTGACTATCTGACAGAGATAAATATTACAAGCCCCACCTGCATACGGGAACTTGATAAAATCTTTTCAATCGATATTGCCAGAGACCTCATGGAAGCCATAGACAAAATTCACTCGTCCGATATGGACAATTAATCATTTTAAATTCCGGCATGCCAGCACAATCACCCGAGAGAATAAAACCACAGATTACCCCGGTTGACAGGCTCAGCCTCACATTATGCCTTGCAATCATTGCCCATGGTATTGTGATCCTGGGTGTGACTTTTTCCAGCGAAGAAATCATGCAACCAAAATACGAGACTATGGAGATCATTCTCGTACAGCAAAAAAGCAAATCACCAAAAGATGCAGAATTTCTTGCCCAGGCCAATCTCGAAGGTGGTGGTGACACAGAAGAAAAACTGAGTCCTGCAACACCGTTGCCTGCACCATTTCCGGATCAAAAAGCTACCATCACCACTCCACCCGAGGCAAGCACACCACCTCCACCAGAGAGCGAGAAAATCCAAGCTGAGCCAACCCCGGCTGAAAAAAAGGACACCAGTGAAACAGAGCAATACCTTGCAGTGGAGCAGCAGGAAGCGGAAGCAAGCCTGAAAACCAACGAAAGCAGTGTCACCAGCACGGCAAATAATAAAAGCGAAACGGTACAAAAATCCACCGAGGCAAAGGAAATGCCCAGTGCAACCGCATTACTAACCAGCAGTTTCAAGATTGCTTCTCTCAGTGCTGAGATACAACGCAAACTTGAAGAAAGGGCGAAACGGCCAAGACGTAAATTTATCTCAGCCAGCACCAAAGAATACAAATATGCTGCCTATATGGAAGCCTGGCGCGCAAAGGTTGAACGCGTCGGCAATCTGAATTACCCGGACGCTGCACGCAGGAACAAGTTGTCCGGCAACCTGATACTGGATGTGGCTCTCAATGCCGATGGAACCGTTAATCAAATCAACGTGCGCAGAACCTCAGGTTCCCGGGTACTCGATGACGCTGCGATTCGCATCGTCGAACTGTCCTCACCTTTTGCCCCCTTCCCGGACAATATCAAGGCCGAAACCGATATCATGCACATTACCCGCACCTGGCAGTTCCTTGAAAACAACAGATTCCATTAAAAATCCGGAACCTATCAAATTTCCACCTGTCTTTACTTGTGGATCGTGGAATTTGATTAGATACTATTAATTATGCAATCAATGTGTCTCACCAACCAGTTTTTGATTGCCATGCCGGGTCTGGCAGATCCCTATTTTTACCGATCAGTTGCCTATATCTGCGCCCACAATGAAGATGGCGCCATGGGCATTGTTATCAATCACCCGCTTGATCTGTCTATGAATGATGTATTTCAGCAGATGTCCATGAGCAGTGACGATGCCCTGATTCGTAACATGCCAGTCTACCAGGGTGGCCCGGTTCAGTCCGATCGTGGTTTTGTCCTGCATTATCCCATTCAGAAGTGGGACCATTGTATTGAAATCAGCGAAGACATTGGCATTGCCACATCGCGAGATATATTGGCGGCCATCGCGGAAGGAAATGGTCCGGAAAAAACACTCGTAGCACTGGGTTATGCCGGTTGGGGCGCAGGACAGTTGGAACAGGAAATCAAGGACAATGCCTGGCTGAACGCGCCCTCAGATAACAGCATTATCTTTAATACCCCAACTGAAGATCGTTGGGCCCAGGCTGCCGCACTTGCTGGTGTGGATCTCAGCAAACTTTCCAATAATGTCGGGCATGCGTGAAATATAATACCTTGCTGTGTTTTGATTACGGCACAAAACGAATCGGCACAGCAATCGGACAATCACTTACCGGTACCGCCACACCCCTGGATATCGTTCACTGTCACAAAAACCGTCCCGACTGGAAACAGATCGAACAATTGCTTGAAGAATGGAAACCGGATGCCATCATCGTCGGCATCCCTGTGACTATGGACGGTTCTGCACAAGTCATGACCCGGGCTGCTGAAAAATTCGCCAGCCAGCTTGAAGGGCGTTTCAGGTTGCCGGTATTTGGTGTGGATGAACGCCTCTCGACATATGAGGCAAAAACCAGGACAGGAGAACAAAGAGAGGTTGACTCTGTGGCAGCGCAAGCAATACTGGAAACCTGGCTGACCGGAACAAAATAAAAAATTTCACTAGCTAAAAAGAGCTGTCCGTGAACGAAACCAATTTTGACATCAATAAATGCCTGCAGGCCATGGCTGCTGAACTGGTAAAGATCACTGGTCAAGATGCATTGATGATAGGAATTCATACCGGCGGTTATTGGGTCGCGCAAAAACTGCACGAACTGATGCGGCTTAAGAAACCATTGGGGCAACTCAATATTACTTTTTACCGGGACGACTTCAGCCAAATTGGCTTACACCCCAGGGTTAAGCCCTCAAACCTGCCATTCGATGTTGATAACAGGGAAATCATTCTGGTGGATGACGTGCTACACACCGGCAGGACCATTCGTGCTGCACTCAATGAAATCTTCGATTATGGCAGACCCAGGCGGGTGGTTCTGGCCGTGCTGGTTGATCGTGACGGGCGGGAACTGCCTGTCGCAGCCGACGTAACAGGAAAAAGATTGTCACTAAAACCGGATGAACATGTTAAACTCTCCGGCCCAGAGCCACTGGCACTGGAAATAAAAAAGGCGGAATGACAGGCAACAACATCCAACTGGACGAACATGGTCGTCTGAAACATTTTCTCACTATTGAAGGTCTGGATCGTTCCCTCTTACTGAATATTCTTGATAACGCCGAGTCCTTCTCAGGAGTCGGTGATCGCGCCATCAAAAAGGTCCCCATATTGCGTGGCAAGACCGTGGCCAATCTGTTTTTTGAACCCAGCACCCGGACACGTACGACCTTTGAGCTGGCGGCAAAACGCCTGTCCGCCGACATTCTTAACCTGAATATTTCCAGTTCCGCCACCAAAAAAGGCGAGTCTCTGCTTGATACCCTTCGCACACTGGAGGCCATGCATTGTGACATGTTCGTGGTGCGTCATGCCAACAGCGGGGCAGCACATTTTATTGCCAAACACGTTGCCCCTCATATTAGTGTCATTAACGGTGGTGACGGGCGGCATGCCCACCCTACCCAGGCCATGCTGGACATGTTTACCATTCGTCGGCACAAACAGGATTTCAGCGAGCTCCGCGTGGCGATCATCGGCGATATTCTGCACTCCCGGGTAGCACGATCGGAAATACACGCATTGTCGACGCTGGGAGTAAACGAGATCCGGGTTATTGGCCCAAGGACCCTGATCCCGCGTCATGTTGAAACCCTCGGCGTGCATGTATATCACGATATGTCTGAAGGCCTGAAAGAAGTAGACGTGATCATGATGCTGCGCCTGCAGCAGGAACGGATGCGCAGTGCGCTCCTGCCCAGCGCTTCTGAATACTTCCAGCTCTATGGACTCACGGAAGAGAAGCTTGCATTGGCAAAAACGGATGCCATCGTCATGCATCCCGGGCCGATCAACCGGGGCATCGAGATTGACTCAAAAGTCGCTGACAGTAGCCAGTCTGTCATATTGCAACAGGTCAGCCATGGTATCGCCGTGCGCATGGCTGTCATGGCCCTCACCATGGGTTGTGCTGATGCACGGGCAGGGGAAGGTGATGCAGATTAGCATCAAGCATGGCCGCCTGATTGACCCGGCTAACGGAATTGACCAGGTCATGGAACTGCATATCCGTGACGGAAAGATCGCGGCAATCGGTAAAACACCCAGAGGCTTCAAGCCTGATCTGTCGCTGGACGCAAAGGGTAAGCTGGTCCTGCCGGGTCTGGTCGATCTTTCCGCCAGGCTTGGTGAACCGGGGCGCGAGGAAACTGCCACCATTGCCTCAGAAACCCGGGCCGCCACTCGCGGCGGTATCACCTCAGTGATTTGCCCACCGGACACCGCGCCCATCATTGACTCAACGGCTGTGGTCGAACTGATTCATCAACGTGCCATGACCCAGGGTCATGGCAGGGTCTATTGCCTCGGCGCCCTGACGCATGCACTCAAAGGTGAATCCCTGGCCCGGATGCACGCCCTGAAACAGGAAGGTTGCATTGGCCTCAGTAACGGCCTTGCGCCGATTTCAAACACCGCTGTGTTGCGCCGGGCACTGGATTATGCCAGCTCCTGTGACATGACCGTACATCTATTCTGTGAAGATCAAAGCTTGCGTGATAACGGTATCGTCCATGAAGGAATCATGAGCGTGCGCCTGGGTCTGCCCGGCATACCGGCCACGGCGGAGAGCATTGCAATTTCGCGGGTCCTGCAACTGATCGAGGAAACCGCTTGCCGTGTGCATTTCTGCCGGGTGTCCTCGGCACAAAGCCTGCCCATGATCGCCGAGGCGAAATCCCGTGGACTGCCGGTTACAGCAGATGTCGGGATCAGCCATCTTTATCTCACCGAAGTCGACGTGGCCGACTTTGATAGCAATTGTTATCTGATCCCGCCCCTGCGTGGTCACACCGACCGCGACGCCCTGCGTCAGGGTCTGGCCGATGGCATCATAGATGCCATTTGCTCCGACCATCAGCCCCAGAATAAAGACGCCAAACTGGTTCCATTCAGCCTCTCGGAACCGGGGGCCTCGACCCTTGACGTCTTGCTACCTCTCGGGTTGCAACTGGCCAGCGAAGGCATAGCCCAATTGCCCGCCATTGTCCGGAGCCTGACTGCAAACCCGGCTGCCATTGCCGGACTTGAGACAGGCAACCTGGGCGTCGACCAAGCTGCGGATCTTTCAATTGTTGACCCGGATGCCGGCTGGACCGTGACCGTGGACAGCATTTCCAGCTCAGGCAAAAACTGCCCCTTCCTTGGCTGGGAGCTACATGGCAGGGTGACACATACCCTGGTGGCCGGACAGCTTGTACACGGACAGGCCGAAACATGAAACATCCGGACACACGCGGGACCATCTTTTCCGAAGACGCCAGGGTGATTGAACATCAGTCCCTGCCGGCTGAACAATTCCTGTTAAGACTGCATTCACCGGAAACAGCCACCCATGCCCGGGCAGGCAGCTTCGTCCACCTGCAATGCCACCCGGAACTGTACATGCGCCGGCCGATGTCGATCATGCGGGCAGCACCGGCGACTGGATGGATTGATATCCTTTACAAGATACATGGCGAGGGAACGGCCCGCCTGGCGCTGCGCGAAGCCGACGAGATCATCCCGCTGCTGGGCCCGATTGGGGTGCCCTTCAAACAGCGGGGCTATAAAAAATTACCCTTGCTGATCGGTGGCGGTGTTGGCATCCCACCCATGGTTTTCCTGGCAGAACATATGAAAAACAGCGGCGAGGAACTCGGCCCGTTTGTAATCATGGGTTCCGAGATCCCGTTTCCGTTTACTTCCCGGCCTTCACAGATCATGGTCAAGGGTATTCCGGAGGGTGTCATAGCCAGCATGCCCTTGCTGGAAGACTGGGGGATCCCGTCGCGGCTGACCAGCTTGCAGGATTATCCCGGCTGCTACAGTGGTTACGTCACTGACCTGGCCCGGGCCTGGCTGGAAAGCCTGTCGCCGGAGTCCCGCGATAATGTAGAAATTTTCTCATGCGGTCCCACCCCGATGCTGCGAGCCGTCAGCCTGCTGGCGCAGGAATATAATCTATCTTGCCAAATATCATTGGAGGAATTTATGGCCTGTGCCGTCGGTGGTTGTGCGGGATGTGCCGTTGAAGTTCATACTGCAGAAGGGCTGGCCATGCAACGGGTCTGTGTTGATGGACCTGTATTTGAAGCCGCCAATATCTTTCCCGCCTGCTAGTCCAATGCATTGCCTTTCCAGCCGGGTAGCCAGCAATCAGGAGTTGCCACACCGTCTGTTGTCCCGGCTGATTACGCGCCATCAGGGTAGTCCGTATCGGCAACCGCTCCGATCTTACAGCCAAGAGGTATTCGAACGACTAAATAGACAGGTGAGTCTGATGGATATGCCCCTAATCATTGATGCCGGCTGTGGAACGGGGGAAAGCACGATCCGTTTGGCCAGCATGTATCCGGATTGCCTGGTCATCGGTGCAGACAAGTCCGCCCGCCGCCTCCAGCGTCAAGGTCTGGTTGATAATATCGCCGGCAAAGATAATTATCTTTTCGTGCGTACTGACCTGGTTGATTTCTGGAGGCAGTTAAAAGCAGTTGGCTGGGTCATCAGAAAACAGCTGCTCTTGTACCCAAACCCCTGGCCCAAGGCCTGGCACATCAAACGCCGCTGGCACGCGCACCCGGTATTCGCCGACATGATCTCGCTGGCGCAAGAGACTGAATTGCGCTGCAACTGGCCTGTTTATGCTGACGAATTCGCCAAGGCCGTCTTCCTGGTCACGGGCCAGCCAGCCCGGATGGAGTTTTTTAGCCCAAACTTCCCCTTGAGCCCGTTTGAGCGAAAGTACCAGGACAGCGGCCACCGCTTATACCGCTGCCGGTTCAATCTGCAAAAATCTGGTTCCTGAAAGGCTAAAAGCTGGTTGCCGCCAACCACTCTCTGGTTATTTTCAACCAGAATTCGAGTACCGAAACCTATCGGTCATCAGCAGGCTGGTTCCTTGCCTTGCTAACTTTATGTTTTTGCTTATTTTTTTAATTTAGCTTTAATCAACTGAAGATCTGGCACGCAAACTGCATAATAGATAGGGCAGAACAATTTTTAACCAAACCGATTTACCAAAGGAGATATACTATGAACTGGCAGACACCTGAATACAGCGACATCCGTTTCGGTTTTGAAGTTACCATGTACATCAACAACAAGTAACTCTGTCGCTAAAGACGAAAAAAGGGGCCAAAGGCCCCTTTTTTTTTCCTGACTAAACCACTCTTGTTCAGGTGTGCTTGGAAATCCATTCCCGGGCCGCCTGCTCGCCACTAATCTCCCTACCTTCAGCGGTCATGATATCTGCACGGTAGTGTTCAATGTGACTAATTTGTTCAACCATATCCAGACGTGCCTTGTCCTTGGCACCCCGATGTTCGACACCGAGTTCAAAATAGTCTCCTACCTCCTTGCACCAGACGATCTTGCCCCGTGAGGCATAAACAGGATTCAAAAGAGATATCTCAATTTCAACTTCCTCTCCGACCCTGAAATCCTTGCTGCCGTGACAAGCCATGCCGCCCAGACTGACATTATCAATGATGAAATCAAATTTTTTGCCGGCGAATAGGATCTTCACAGGAATCCCGGCCTCATGTCGTTCATATTCTCTCATTTGGGAGATTTTTCCGAAGTTTGAATAATGCTCTTAAATCAGTCGACCAGAAATCCTGATTGGCAACTGCCCTGTCCACCGTTTATTTGGCTTTTTCTTTTTGACTTCGCGGCCGATCAATCAGCCGAAATTAATCTTGGCCTCCAGATTTGTCCTGGAGTCGGCATTGTTTAATGCCTCTTCAAGATCGATACGGCCGTCCTTGTAGAGGTTAAAGAGAGCCACATCGAAGGTTGCCATACCACTGGCGCCGCTCTCTGCCATCGCTTTTTTGATCTCGTCAAGATCGCCCTTCAGGATCAAATCAGCAATGTGCGGAGTATTAATCAGGATCTCGATGGCTGCACAAAGCTTGCCATCAACTCCGGTCACCAGCCGCTGGGATATGACTGCGCGGATATTCAATGACAAGTCCATCAGCAACTGCTTGTGTAATTGCTGGGGAAACAGATTGATCACGCGTTCCATTGCCTGGTTAGCGTTGTTGGCGTGGAGGGTTGACACCGCCAGGTGACCAGTATTGGACAATTCCAGTGCCGCTTCCATGGTATCGCGATCACGGATCTCGCCAATCAGGATGACATCCGGTGCCTCACGCAATGAACTTCTCAGGGCATTACGATAGGAAAAGGTATCAACACCGATTTCTCTCTGATTGATAATACTTTTCTTGTTTGGATGGCTGAATTCGATCGGATCTTCAATTGTCAGTATATGGCCGGACATGTTTTCATTGCGGTGATTTAACATGGCAGCCTGGGTGGTTGATTTACCGGAACCGGTTGCACCGACCATGAGTATAAGGCCCCGTTTTTTCAATATCTGCTCACCCAGAATGTCGGGTAATCCGAATTGCTCGAGTGTCGGAATCTGAGATGGGATGAGTCGCAACACCATACTGACCTCGCCGCGTTGACGAAAAACATTAACCCTGAAACGTGCACTGCCATCAGGTAATGAAATAGCGAAATCAACCTCCAGGTTCTCTTCAAACTTGTTACGGTGATAATCCGTCATGATGCCAGTGGCTGCTGCTTCACAATGGGCGGGGGTCATGACCGTTTTGCCGACGGGTGTTATTCTGCCTTCAATCTTGATTCTTACCGGTGAGTTAACAGTGAAAAACACGTCAGACGCATTTTTTTCGACCATCAATTTCAGATATGGCGTGATATCCATGATTCCAAACAACCTGTTGTGATGTGTTTATCCAATCAATGGCCGGATCAACCGCGCAACATTCCACCCCTTTCATTTTTCCCGTCTTCCTTGATGCTGAGATGATCCAGTCCTTCCATTGAATCCTTGCCCTTCGCAGCCTTGCCTTCGAGTTTAATCTTGAGGCGAAGCTCATTCATGGAATCGGCATTTCGTAATGCATCCTCATAGGTGATCTTGTCTGCTTCATAAAGATCAAACAGGGCCTGATCGAATGTTTTCATACCAAGCTCATTGGACTTGCTCATGATAGCCTTGATTTCCGGTACTTCTCCTTTAAGGATCAGATCGGCGATCAGGGGAGAGTTCAGCATAACTTCGATCGCCGCCACGCGGCCCTTTCCTTCCCTGGCCTTGAGTAATCGTTGTGATACCACAGCTTTCAGGTTCAAGGACATGTCCATAAGCAATTGGTCTCGGCGTTCTTCAGGGAAAAAGTTGATGATTCGGTCCAACGCCTGGTTGGAACTATTGGCGTGCAACGTGGCCATGGCCAGATGACCGGTCTCGGCAAAGGCTATACCGAATTCCATGGTTTCCCTGTCCCGTATTTCACCAAGTAGAATGACATCGGGAGCCTGGCGTAATGAATTTTTGAGTGCGATGTCCCAGTCATCGGTATCGACACCTATTTCTCGCTGCATGACAATGCAGTTCTTATGCTGATGAACATATTCAATCGGATCCTCAACAGTAACGATATGGCCATAACTGTTCTCGTTACGATAATCGACCATTGCTGCCAGAGAAGTAGATTTACCCGAGCCAGTGGCACCAACCATGATCACCAGACCGCGCTTGGTCATGCAGATATCTTTCATGACCTGCGGCAATCCCAGAGAGTCGATTGTCGGAACATTGGTTTCAATGGTTCGGCAAACCAGTCCACAATAACTCCTTTGCACGTAGGCATTCACACGGAAACGGCCAACACCAACCGGGTTAATTGCAAAATTACACTCCTTGGTGGCCTCATACTCCTTGAGCTGTTTATCATTCATGATGGCATAGGTCAGTGCCTTGGTATTTTCAGAACTCAGTTTGGTTTTTGACACAGACATTACCTTGCCGTCGACCTTGATCGCTGGCGGGAAATCAACCGTGATGAATAGATCAGAACCTTTCTTCTCAACCATCAGTTTGAGAAGGTCCCGCATGAATTTTATCGCCTGTTCTCTTTCCATTAGCTTAGCCTCTGTGTGAACTCGCCTGCTGGATTAGAAATTATCCTTATTGACCGCTTTTGACCTGGCTTCCTCACGGGTCACCAAGCCCCTCTGCATCAACTCTTGCAGACCCTGGTCCAGGGTCTGCATACCGAATTGCTGACCGGTTTGAATGGCAGAATACATCTGCGCAACCTTGTTCTCCCGGATCAGGTTTCGGATCGCAGCGGTGCCGATCATGATTTCAAATGCGGCAACGCGGCCACCGCCTTTCTTTTTCAGCAAGGCCTGGGTTATCACGGCACGTAGTGATTCAGACAACATGGCACGGACCATATCCTTCTCCGCTGCGGGGAAGACGTCAACCACACGGTCTATAGTCTTAGCCGCGGAACTGGTATGCAAGGTTCCGAATACCAGGTGACCCGTTTCGGCAGCGGTCAGGGCCAGGCGGATGGTCTCAAGATCCCGCATTTCACCCACCAGGATGGTGTCAGGGTCCTCGCGGGTTGACGATCGCAGGGCCTCGTTAAAACCGAGGGTATCGCGATGGACCTCTCGCTGGTTGATCAAGCATTTCTTGCTCTGGTGAACAAATTCAATGGGGTCTTCAATCGTCAGTATGTGACCATATTCATTTTCATTTTTGTGGTTGACCATGGCCGCCAGCGTGGTGGATTTACCGGAGCCGGTAGGTCCGGTGCACAGCACCAGGCCACGCGGATAATTCGCAACATCTACGAAAATCTTGGGTGTTTTCAACTGCTCAAGGGTCACGATCTCGGATGGAATGGTACGAAAAACACAACCCGCACCCCGGTTCTGGTTAAAGGCATTGACACGGAAACGGGCCAGTTTGGGAACCTCAAAGGAGAAGTCGACCTCAAGAAATTCTTCATAGTCCTTGCGCTGCTTGTCGTTCATGATGTCATAGACCATGTCATGAACATCCTTATGGTCCAGTGCAGGGACGTTGATTCGCCTGATATCGCCATCGACACGAATCATGGGGGGTAGCCCGGCAGATAAATGCAGGTCTGAGGCCCCGTTTTTCACACCAAATGCGAGTAATTCACCGATATCCATCTAGCCCTCCAGTCCGGCAAACCAGCCAATGATGGTCTGGTTATTTGAGGTTTTTTATAATCACGCAGACCCCGTGCCTTTGATCCGGGCAATATGGATCGGGTGATATTTGTTACCAGTATATAGGGTTACAAGATAATCTTACTTAGTTTTTTAAGTATAAACTACCGATATTCCATGAAAACAATCTCAAATTCTCTATTTCATATCCGGAATGAAATAGCCCGCCTGGAGTCAAAATACGGGCGGCCACGTGATTCTGTGGCATTGGTGGCAGTCAGCAAAACCCGGCCCGTTTTCGACCTGAAAGAGGCCCTGGCAGCAGGACAAAAGGATTTCGGTGAGAATTATCTTCAGGAAGCCGAAGACAAAATCGAGGCACTGGCGGGTGAGAACATTACCTGGCATTTTATTGGTCCGGTTCAATCCAATAAAACCCGGGCCATTGCTGCACAGTTTGACTGGGTACACAGTGTGGATCGGGCCAGGATAGCAAGACGCCTGAGTGATGCCCGCCCTGTCAACCTGCCGCCCTTGAATATTTGTTTGCAAGTTAATATCAGCGGCGAAAGCAGCAAATCCGGGATCAATCCCGAGGAACTGCCAACACTGATAGAAGAATGTCAATCACTTGCGGGCATTAATGTCAGGGGGTTGATGGCCCTGCCGGCTCCAAACCTCGACTTTGATAAACAACGTGAGGCATTCCACCTGGTCAGGGAACTGTTGAGCGAAAACAATAACCGGCTGGCCGGAATGGACACCTTGTCTTTGGGCACCAGCCATGATCTGGAAGCGGCTATAGCCGAAGGCAGCACTATGGTGCGTGTTGGCACGGCCATATTCGGTGAAAGGGACTGATATGCATTCATGGCAGCGAGTTGATAAACTGCTGTTGCTTATTCTTCATCCCGGGCCCGGCACATGGAAAACATAAAAATAGCCTTCATCGGTTGCGGAAACATGGGACGCAGCCTCATAGGGGGTATGCTTGCCAACGGCTTTCCGGCAAAAAACATCAGTGCTGTAGACATCAGTGAGGCACAGAGAAGCAAGGTTGCCAGCAACTTCAAGATCGAAACTTTTTCCGAGGCCACACCGGCCATCCGTGATGCGGACGTGGTGGTCCTGGCGGTCAAGCCACAATCCATACGAGCAATCCTGAAATCGCTCTCTGATATTCTCGAGGCTGAAAAACCACTGTTGCTGTCGATCGCTGCTGGTATCCGGACATCCGCCATTGCCCGCTGGTCAGGTTACGACGCGGCCATTGTCCGGGTAATGCCTAACACTCCGTCACTGGTACGCACTGGCGCCGCAGGTCTGTATGCCAATGAAAACACGGATGAACATCAAAAAACCCTTGCTGAATCCATTATCAGGTCAGTTGGCATGACTATCTGGGTTGATCAGGAAAACCTCATTGATAGTGTGACTGCGCTTTCCGGCAGCGGACCGGCCTATTTCTTTTATTTCATGGAAGTCATGGAAAAGGCCGGAATCGATCTCGGTCTGAGCGAGGAACAAGCGCGAAACCTTACGCTGCAAACAGCTCTGGGTGCAGCCAAAATGGCACTGGAAAGTGATCTTGATCCGGCAGATCTACGTAAACAGGTCACTTCTCCCGGCGGAACGACCGAAAAAGCGCTTGGCATCATGCGTAAGAAAAACCTCGATGCGATCATCATAGCTGCCATTGAAGCGGCAGCCGATCGGGCCAGAGAACTGGCCATCACCCTGGGAGATGAGAAATGAATGCAAGCCCATACCTGTCAAATGCCGGGGAATTTCTGGTCACTCTGGTCTTTGAGATCTACCTGCTTGCCGTCATGCTGCGTTTCCTGCTGCAGACCGTGCGAGCCGATTTTAATAACCCAGTTTCACAATTGCTGATCAAGGTAACTAACCCGCCGCTGCGATACCTACGTCGCTGGATCCCGGGTTATGGTGGAATAGACTGGCCTTCAATACTGCTGTTGTTTGTTTTAAAGGCCATTGAACTGGCCCTAATTGCGTTGATCAAGACCGGTACCTTACCTGCACCTGCCGGTCATGTGTTGTTAAGTATTGCTCATTTGTTAAAACTGGTGGTCTGGATATATATCATCATTATCCTGATCCAGGTCATCATCAGCTGGCTGAATCCTGGTGCCTATTCCCCGGTTACAGTACTGATGAATCAGTTGACTCGACCCCTGTTAAACCCGATCCGACGTACGGTTCCACCAACCGGCGGGCTGGACTGGTCCCCTTTGATTGCCCTGATATTTCTCAACCTGGTACTCATCCTGCTGATCGCGCCATTACAGGATTACGGTAATCTGCTGGCCGGCTATAACATGCGCCTGCTCTAGATACTAACCACCAGGAAACAACAGGAGGGCTTTTTCAGGCATGATATTGCAATGCATCAGCATCGTATTCATTGCCTATACAATGAACTTTATCATCCGGTGTTGTCTGTTATGATTAGAGGCTGATGTAATCAACGGAGACTTTCCCATGAACAAGGCTGTATTTTTACTCTCTTTCATTCTGCTGGTTTGCAGTTCAACAGCCTGGAGCGAACAGTCGGAAACCTTTGGTAATTACACAGTTCATTACAATGCATTCACCACAGATAACCTCACTCCTGATGTAGCAGAGCACTACAATATTACGCGCAGCAAAAGCAGGGTGCTTCTCAATATTACGGTTTTGAAGAATGATGAAACGGACTCATTACTGGGCACTCCGGTCAAGGCAAAAATTAACGGAACCGTTAAAAATTTGAGTGAACAACTGAGAGAGCTTGAGATCAGGGAAATTATGGAACACGAGGCAACCTATTACATCGCCGTAACACCTATAAGTCACGAAGAAGTTTTGATTTTCACTCTTAATATCACGCCAGAAGGTACAGAAAAAACACACCAATTGTCATTCCAGCAAAAGTTTTTTACCAACTAGGAACCTTTCACTACAAATCAATAGTATATTCCATGATCAAGGGAGCGTGGTCGGAGAACCTTTCTTTCTTGTAAATTTTTGCTCTTCTCACCTTGTCTTTCATTGAAGGTGATATGATCTGGTAATCAATTCGCCAGCCAACATTCTTAGCCCAGGCCTGACCTCTGTTGGACCACCACGTATATTGATCTCCTTCCTGATTGATTTGCCGGAAAGCATCGATCATTCCTACTTCGTTAAAAAGCTTGTCCAACCAGGCACGTTCTTCAGGTAAAAAACCGGAATTTTTCTGATTACTACGCCAGTTTTTCAGATCAATTTCCTTGTGCGCTATATTCCAGTCGCCGCAGAGAATGAACTGACGCCTTTGCCTTCTCATTTTCTTTAGTAAAGGCATAAATCGATCAAGAAAATCGAATTTGATCGACTGTCTTTCTTCACTGGAAGAACCCGATGGAAGATAAATGGATACTACACTCAATTTGCCAAAGTCAGCCTGCAGATAACGCCCCTCATTATCGGCATGACCCCAGCCAAGTTTGTTATATACCCGGTCAGGTGGTTTCCTGCAGTACAGGGCAACACCACTGTAACCTCTCTTTTCTGCGTCATTAAAAAAACCATGATAACCAGCCGGTGCAAGCGCCTCTTCATCAAGTTGGTGAACCTGCGCCTTGGTTTCCTGAATACAAACCACATCGGCCTTTTCTTTTTTCAGCCACTTGAAGAAACCTTTTCTCTGCGCTGAACGTATACCGTTGACATTAAATGTTATTATTTTCATCTGCTGGTACTTGGGTTTTATGATGTGGAGACTAAAGTGGGTTATCATAACATACCGGTCACCACTGTATCTGACGGGTCTCCGGCCTGAACTAGCATATTGCCATGGAAGCTTACCAGACAGAGTTTATACAATTTGCCCTGGATAACGGGGTATTAAGATTTGGCGAATTCACCCTGAAGTCTGGCCGCCGGAGCCCTTATTTTTTTAACAGTGGCTTGTTTAATAATGGTGAAAGTCTGGCCCAGCTCGGTTATTTCTATGCCTGTGCCATCGAGGACTCAGGCCTTGAATTCGATATGCTGTTTGGCCCAGCCTACAAAGGGATACCATTGGCCTCTGCGGTAGCTGTTGCACTCGCCAGTCACTTTGATCGGTCTGTCCCGTTTTGCTTCAATCGTAAGGAAACCAAGGATCATGGTGAGGGTGGTATTACTTTCGGCGCCGAACTAGAGGGACGAGTGCTGATTGTTGATGATGTAATATCTGCTGGTACGTCCATAAATTTATCAGTTGATATTATCAAGGCTGCAGGCGCCAAAGCCGTTGCTGCAGCCGTTGCCATGGATCGCCAGGAACGTGGTACAGGTCCACTTTCTGCGGTCCAGGAAGTGGAACAACGTCACAACATAAAGGTCATAAGTATCATATCTTTGGCAGATATGCTGGAGTATCTTGAATTGACACAAGACGCGAGTAAAAATCTTGCCAAAATAAGGCAATATCGTGAACAATATGGTATATCCTAAATGGTTTATAAATCTTTTTTTAAAGCTGGGAGCAACCGGAACCAGGCATGAAGAAAAATTCTATCCTCTTTTTCTGCCTGGTGTTGATGTTTGCGGTATTTAATAATACTCAGGCACGGATCGTCTGCTGGACCAACAGTGACGGTGTTCGTGAGTGTGGAGATTCAGTCCCCCCGGAATATTCTCAACAGGGACATAAAGAATTCAGCGAGCAAGGGATCATCGTGGACGAAACCGAGGCCGCGATGACTGATACCGAACTCGAGGAATTAAAGCGAATAACTGCCGAAAAAGCCGAGCAGAAACGCAGGGAAGAAGTGCAGAAAAGACGTGACAGGATGTTGCTGGATACCTTTGCCTCTGTTGAAGACATTGAGCTTGCCCGTGACAGAAAAATTTCCGCAATAGATTCGTCAATTAGTCTGGCCGAACGCCGAATCAATAAACTCCGTCAGGAGAAAGACAGACTTATCACAAAGGCTGCCGGGTTCGAACGGCAGGGCAAGGAAATACCCGAATACATCGCTGAAGATATCAACAGGGTTGATCGACAAATTACGGCAAACAATGAATTCATTGCTGACAAGCGTGAGGAACAGGAAGTGGTGAGAGCCCGCCATGATCTTGATATCAAGCGGTATAACGAAATCAGGTTATTGCGACGTTAACTATCCCTGAACAGCCCCGCCTTTAGCCGGCCCCATTGCTCATCCCAGAACTCGGTCGGTTTATTAACAAATTCGCTTCTGACGTATGCACCCATCTTGCCCTCCAGGAGAATAACAAGTTGATTAGCGGTTGCCTCGATGGTTGCAACTGCACGGGCGCCATTTGATAGGTTGGCCTCGCGAAGGATTTGTTTGAACTGGGTTTCCAGTCGCTGAAAAAACTGGTTTACCCTAGCATGCAGTCTTTCATGTTCCCCGACGAGCGCATCACCTAGTAGTATCCGTGTAATGCCCGGGTTTTTTTCTGAGAAACCGAGCACCAGGCGCATGATCCGATCACAGCGGAAAATCAGATCCTTTTCCTGATCAAGGATAGTGTTAATCAAACCAAATACCGACTCTTCTGCAAAATCTATCAATGCCTCAAACATCTTGGCCTTGCTGGCAAAGTGCCGGTACAGGGCGGCCTCTGAGACACCGACGGCATTGGCGAGTCCGGCCGTGGTGATCCGGGATCCCGGGTGATTCTCAAGTTGCAACGCCAGGGTCTCGAGAATTTGTTGTCGTCTGTTTGGATTATGACTGGCCATGATCTTTTATCGAATACCACCCTGGATCAGAGTTCCAACACCTTTGTCTGTGAAGATTTCAAGTAATACGGCATGCTGTACCCTGCCATCAATGATATGTGCTGTACGCACCCCGGCATTGACTGCATCCAGGGCAGCCCGGATTTTTGGCAACATGCCACCTTGAATTACCTTATCCTTGATGAGTTGATCGACTCTCGCAACCGAGAGGCCCGTAAGCACCTTGCCATCGGCATCAAGCAAACCACTTGTATTGGTTAACATGATCAGCTTCTCTGCTTTCAGTACTTCCGCCAGTTTACCAGCTACAAGGTCGGCATTGATATTATAGGACTGACCGTCCTCACCCACACCTATCGGGGCAATCACCGGGATAAAGTTTCCCTGCAACAGCATATCAATGATCGCCGTATCGATACTGGCGACTTCCCCGACATGACCCATATCAATAATTTCAGGTGCACTCATACCTGGATCATTTCGTGTGAAAACCATCTTCCTCGCCTGTAACAAGGCACCGTCCTTGCCAGTCAGACCGACCGCGGAGCCGCCATGACGATTGATCAGGTTGACAATGTCCTTGTTGACTTGCCCACCGAGAACCATTTCAACAATGTCCATGGTCTCGCTATCGGTGATCCTCATACCTTCGAAGAACTTGCTCTCCTTGCCGGTACGTTCCAGCAATTTACCGATTTGCGGTCCGCCACCATGTACAACCAATGGGTTCATGCCAACAAGTTTCATCAAGACAACATCGCGAGCGAAGCTGGTCTTCAATAATTCATCGGTCATGGCATTGCCACCATATTTAATGACAATGGTTTTACCGTTGAAGCGTTTGATGTAGGGCAGGGCCTCGGTCAAAACCTCGGCAATCCCGACGGCATTTTGAATATCTTTACTCATTATAAATATGGAAATCTTTCAAAAGGAAATCTCTACGCCCAGGGAAACCATTGCGAAAGCCTGAGTATAGTGTCAGTAAAATCAAAATGGTAATTTCAGATCAGGAGCTATTTTGCTGATCAAGGTACTGAACTGCAGTTTTATTTTTTTAAGTGATGCTTCATCGTTAGCTTCGAACCTGGCCACCAGGCAGGGAGATGTGTTGGAAGGCCGAATTAATCCCCAGCCCTCGGGAAAATCCACCCTGAGTCCGTCAATATCCGTAATCTCTGCATTGTCGAAGTCCATCTTTTTTTTCAACATGATCATGAATTTTTCATGATGTTTTTCCGCCAGCGGTATTCTCAGTTCCGGCGTGGAATAACTCTCAGGCAATTCGGCAAACACTTCATCCGGTTTTCCTTCGCTGTTGGTCAGTATTTCCAGCATCCTCACACCGGAATAGAGTGCGTCATCAAAGCCATACCATCGTTCCTTGAAAAAGATATGACCGCTCATCTCCCCGGCAAGGGGTGCATCGACTTCTTTCATTTTATTTTTGATCAGTGAGTGGCCGGTTTTCCACATCAAGGGCTCACCACCCGACATTTCAATAATGGCTTTCAGGAAACGGCTGCATTTCACATCATAGATCACCGGCTTGCCCTTGTTCCTGCGCAACACGTCTTTCGCGAACAACATAAGTTGCCGATCAGGCCAGATAATATTGCCCTTGCTGTCTACCACACCCAATCGATCGCCATCACCGTCAAAGGCAAATCCCAGATCGGCGCCGGATTCTTTGACTTCACTGATCAATGCCCTCAGGTTTTCAGGCTGACTGGGGTCCGGGTGGTGATTTGGAAACTTGCCGTCAACTTCACAATACAGCTCAATTACATCATGCCCCATGGCACGATAGAGTTGCGGTGCAATTCGGCCAGCGACGCCATTGCCACAATCCACCACAATCTTGAAGCCCCCGCCTAGGGCAACAGCAACATCTTCAGTTGCCCTGCGGATGTAATCGGGCGCGATGTCCCGCGTCTCTACCGTGCCGTTACCCTTCTCAAAATCCCTGGAGTCGACGCGATGTCTTATTTCCTGGATCATGTCACCCGACAAAGTATCGCCACCCAGCATGATCTTCAGTCCGTTATACTCGGGCCCGTTATGACTCCCGGTTATCATCACGCCGCTTCCCGTGTGCAGGTAATGAGTCGCGAAATAGAGTAATGGTGTGGGAACCTCGCCAATATCAATCACATCGCAACCGGACTCGCAAAGCCCCTTGGTGAGTTCATGGGCCAATGCAGGACTGGATATCCGACCGTCGCGCCCGACAGCCAGCTTTTTCTGGCCCTTGACACTGGCGATGGAGCCGATGGCCCGGCCGATAAGATAGACAACATCCGGGGTCAGCTGCTCGGTCACAACGCCACGAATATCGTAGGCCCGGAATATATCGCCCGGTATCTCAAGGCTATCCCTGTCCGCTCCACCCACGGGTGCAGACGTGTCTGCTGCCATCGCAGCGGCTGCCTTGGCAACGTCTTGTTCATCCGGTAACTCGGTAATGTCATCCGCTTCCTCACTGCTCATGCCCTGAGAGACCGGTTTGACCGTCGAAGTCTGACCCATTCGCGGCAGATCGGGGACCAGTTTTTCCATACCCGGATGTTTGCCGTCCATGATGGCCTTCACTGCGCCATCGTAAACAACCCCCTTGTTATCTTTTTCGGTTTTGGTGGCCGTCGCAGCGGCGCCCTTCTTCCTCATGCTTAACAACACCAGCAGAAGCAACAGGAACAAGACCCCGCCACCTGCCGCCAGCAAGGCCATCTTGTTCGGGAGGTAGCGTGACACCAGCTCATTGGCCATCAACTTGTCGAGGATACTGGTCGGCGGGTGGACATAGGGCCAGTAATGTATCTCCCAGCGGGAATTGTTGATTTTTTCCTGGACGGGAGCGGCCTGTTTCTGCAAGGCATCCCCGGCCTCGGCCAGCACCAAGGTCCTGCTCCCCAGGACCTGTACCAGTTCAGCATAACCACCTTCCAGCGGCACATCCGGCAAGAATTTGAACGGCCCGGAGTCCAGGCTCAGATGAATCAGACCCAGTAGCCGGTCTTCGTCACTGACACGAGCCACCAGCACAATATGTTCATCTTCTGCGCCCAGGCTTAGTAATTCAGCATCGATCGGATTTTCAGACTTCTCGGCCTGCTTCAGTAAATCCATGGAGGCATATCCCAGGGGCGGTTGGCTGTCGCGGTCAAGCCGGTATTTGCCCGGCAGGAAATACCTGAGCTTGAGAGCATGTTCGATCCGCCCGGTTGCGGATTCAGCAGCAGCAGTCAATGCTTCAGTATCTTCTTGCTTGAATTGGGAAATCGTAGAGGGATCCCTGGCCAGTTGTTTCAGGGAGCTAACCGCGACTGCGAGTTTTTCACTGACACCATTGGCAAGCTGATTTGAGATTGCAGAAGCGGCCGGTTCAACGCCCGCCTCGTCGGCTACAGCTACGGAAAATACTGGCAGAATGAGGACGGCCAGCAAACAGCCAACCCCGAGCAAGGCATCAGCAAAACCCTGATGCTGACTGTCCGGCACCGGTGTCTTTATCATTCTCTCTTGTCCCCTATGCATTAAATACCGGAGTGTCCGAAACCACCACTGCCCCTGGTAGAATCTACAAACTCTCTCACAACCTCAAACCTGGCCTGGACAACAGGCACGATAACCATCTGCGCTACCCGGTCACCCGGATTGATAGTAAAGTCATCCTGGCCACGGTTCCAGCAAGACACAAATACCTGTCCCTGGTAATCCGAATCTATAAGGCCAACCAGGTTGCCAAGCACGATTCCGTGCTTGTGTCCCAGACCTGAGCGTGGCAACAAAACAGCGGCCATCCCCGGGTCATCGATGTAGAGGGCAAAGCCACTTGGCAATAACTGTGTTTCACCCGGTCTGATGGTCTGTGGTTCATCAACACACGCCCGAATGTCCAGACCTGCAGATCCTTCGGTCGCATAATCCGGCAGTGGAAATTCCCTGCCCAGTCGTTCATCAATGAGCTTGAGCTGTATTTTTTTCACGGTACCGGTTAGCGATGAGATGGATCAACTGACGTGCCAGTTTTTCCTTGGGCGCCCGTTCAAGTCGGACGCCCCCACCGGACCAGAAAACCTCAAGTTCGTTATCTTCCGTATCAAATCCCTGGTTTTCTCCAACCTGGTTTGCAGCAATCATATCCAGCTTTTTGTTAATGAGTTTTTGTTGCGCATAATCGGACATGCTGTGGGTCTCTGCAGCAAACCCGACAGTGAATGGTGGCAACTTACGATTGGCAACGGCAGCCAGGATGTCCGGGTTTTTTTTCAGTAACAACTCAAGCTCATTGTTATCTTTCTTGATTTTTTTATCGGCAGTCTTGTTACAGCGGTAGTCTGCGACCGCAGCGGCAGCAATGAATATGGCGGCATCATCTATCTCTGCCATCACTGAATTATGCATTTCAGTAGCGGTAACTACCGGACAATGTCGAACATGCTCTGGCGGGTCAATTGCCGTTGGACCGGAGACCAGGACAACATGCCCACCGGCTTCCGAAGCGGCGCGTGCCACGGCATAACCCATGCGGCCTGAGCTGCGATTGGAAATATAGCGAACGGGATCAATGGCCTCCCTGGTTGGCCCGGCTGTGATCACCAGTTTCAGGCCGGACATACGATCAGACAGGAAACTCCTGGCAAGTGCATCGATTAATTCCAGGGGTTCAAGCATGCGCCCGGGCCCGGTTTCCCCACAGGCCTGGTCGCCGGCACCCGGACCCAGCAACGTCACTTGATAATCTTTGAGGAGGGCAACATTGCGTTGTGTTGCAGGATTCAACCACATTTGCTGATTCATGGCAGGCGCCAGCATTACCGGGACACTGGCAGCCAGACAAAGTGTACTGAGCAGATCATCAGCCTGTCCCTGCGCCACACGGGACATGAAGTTGGCGCTGGCTGGCGCAACTAGGATCACGTCGGCCCAGCGGGCGAGATCGATGTGACCCATGGCACCCTCAGCCTTGTAATCGAGCAGTTCCACATGCACCGGTTTTCCGGATACAGCCTGCATCGTTAACGGCGTGATGAATTCACAAGCAGAGCGGGTCATCACAACCCGGACATCGGCACCTCTTTCGCGTAGCTTTCTGACAAGATCGGCGCTTTTATAGGCTGCAATACCACCACTAACACCCAGCAAAATACGTTTACCCAGCAAGCTATTCATGCCGATAGTTTAACTTAATTTCACTCAGCAGGTCTTTAACCAGCCAGCAATTTATTGGGAATCGGATATACTAGTATTTTTGAATGATCAGACAGGGAGGTCAGATGATGCCTATCAAGCAATGGCCCGAACTGGAGCGGCCACGTGAAAAACTGCTTCACCAGGGACCGGAACAACTCTCAGACGCCGAACTTCTGGCCATTTTTCTACGCACCGGAATCCGGGGCAAAACCGCAGTCGATCTGGCCCGTGACCTGCTTACCAAGTACGGTGGCCTGCGCAAACTCCTGGAGACACGCTTACCCAAGCTTTGCGAGTCTGCAGGCCTGGGCGAAGCAAAGGCGGCGCAACTGTGCGCGGCCCTGGAACTTGGCAAACGTTATGTCGCCTCGGGGTTTCGGCAAAACGCAGTCCTGTCAGACCCGAAGGCCACCCGCGATTACCTGCTGCTTCAGCTTCGCAGTCACGAACATGAGGTATTTGCCTGTCTGTTTCTTAACAATCGCCATCACATCATCAGCTTCGAGAAAATGTTTAACGGCACTATCAACAGCGCCAGTGTCTACCCACGTGAAATCGTCAAGCGAGCGCTCGGCCATAACGCTGCTGCGGTAATTTTTGCCCACAATCACCCTTCCGGGATTGCTGAGCCCAGCCAGGCCGATATCAGTCTTACCACTCGCCTCAAGGAGGCCCTGGAACTGGTTGATATCCGGGTGCTGGACCATTTCATTGTTGGTAACAATGAGGCCACATCATTTGCCGAGCGTGGGCTGCTTTAGGCAAAAATACTTGGATCAGGTCTGCAATACAGGTAAAATCCGCGCTCTTTTTAGAAAACCAAGCACACAAGACCAGATTATGTCACGAGTTTGCCAAGTTACAGGAAAGCGGCCGATGGCTGGAAACAATGTTTCCCATGCCAATAACAGAACGCGCCGACGCTTCCTGCCCAACCTGCATGAGCGCCGCTTCTGGCTGGAAAGCGAATCACGCTGGGTCAAGTTAAAGGTCAGCAACCAGGGCCTGCGTACTATCGACAAACAGGGCATTGACACCGTCGTTGCCCGCCTGCGCGCCAAGGGCGTCCAGGTATAGAGGAGCAGTCAGCATGCGTGACAAGATCAAACTGGTCTCATCAGCCGGCACCGGCCATTACTACACGACCACGAAAAACAAGCGCAACATGCCCGACAAGATGGAGATCAAGAAGTTTGATCCCGTTGTACGCAAGCATGTGATCTATAAGGAAGCCAAGATTAAATAAAAAAACCCGCGAAAGCGGGTTTTTTTATACCAGTTGTTGCCAGTTTCAGACCATGGCAGGCGCCATGGTATACATCCTGATCTCGCGGGCAAATTCTTTTAATGCTTCTATCCCGGTGGCCTCGGCCTGCTCACACCACTCTCTGAGGGCCTTGGTCAGTGCTTCGTAACTCATGGCCTTTTCCGTCCAGAGCGACTGCAGGCGCTGGCTGAATTCGTATACCACCCGCATGCTGTAATTTTCCTGGATTAGTAATTCCAGCCTTTGACGGGCCTTGTGATCCATTCGGTAGTCGGAACGGTGGAGAAACTTTCTGCCTTGTTTCAATAAGCGTCGGCCGGCGCTGTCCGCCTTGGCCTTTTCTTCCTGGTAGACCTGGCGAATCACATGACGGGCATAGCGGGACATGATTTGCAGGCGATTGGAAATCAGGGCCCGCGTTGATTCCATATCGATCTCGGGCTTACTGACGTTTAGCCGCAAGCGGGGTGCCAGGCGCCGGATCCGGGCGAGGCGGAAAACAGACAGTAGCCGGATATAAAACCAGCCAATGTCCAGTTCCCACCACTTGCTGGAGAACCGGGCAGAACTGGCGAAGGCATGATGATTGTTGTGCAATTCCTCACCGCCAATCAGGATACCCCAGGGCACAATATTGGTTGAGGCATCGGCACACTCATAATTCCGATAACCACCCCAGTGACCAATACCATTGATGACACCGGCGGCAAAAAACGGGATCCAGGCCATCTGCACGGCCCAGACTGTAATACCAATGATACCGAACATCGCGATATCCAGTAACAGCATCAGGACAATACCGTAATTCTGGAAAGGCCGATAAACATTTCTTTCGAACCAGTCATCGGGAGTCTGATGACCATAGCTTGCCAAGGTCTCCTGGTTCGTCGCTTCCTGCTTGTAGAGCTCGGCACCCTCAAACAACACCTTGTTAATCCCGCGTTGCTGCGGACTATGGGGGTCCGCCTCCTGTTCGACGAAAGCGTGATGTTTGCGGTGCACGGCAACCCAGGCCCGGGTATTCATACCCGTGGTCAGCCACAGCCAGAAGCGGAAAAAATGGGCCAGCAGCGGGTGCAGGTCCAGCGCACGGTGGGCCTGGTGGCGATGCAGGTAAATCGTGACTGAGGCGATGGTAATGTGAGTCAGGCCAAGTATGGCCAAAACGATGCCCCACCAGGGCAAATCAAATATCGGGATCAAAGACAAGAGGCCTCCTAAAATTCGTGAACATTCTGGCGACGTATGCTAACCCGGTCCGGGCTCAAAAATCCAATAGTTATCGCTGACGGAGCAACAGGTTCCCCAATTTATCCCGCTGGCAACGCCAGCCGGGCGCCACATATACCGTGGCATGATCATCCATCACGATCAGAGGGCCGGCAAGCGGCTTGGTAGCCAGTGCGTGCCGCGGATACACTGGCACCGGCTGGTCAATGCCGTGGACCTGGCAAGTTGTCCCAGGCTCGCCGGTCATTGGCATGTCGGCCAGTTCCGGTGCAGCCGTCTTGACCGAGATCCCAAGCCGGACATTGACCAATTCCACCGGCGTGCTCAGGCGGTGTCCATAGCGGGATTCGTGTTCCTGGTGAAAGGCCTCGCAGGTGGGGTCTTTGCCCTGCCAAGGCAGGTTGAGGGTGAAGGACTGGCCCCGATAACAAAGATCAACGCTGGCCGTTATCGTGCGTTCACCGCTGACAAGCCCCTCGGCTTGTAATGCGGCTTCGCCTTGCTCGGCCAGTTCCTCAAAAGCCGTCTCAATCGTTGTTAGTGGGCATTCACTTAAGGAGATGCCCAGAGTTTTAGAGAGTTGTTTGCCTGCGGGTGCCGTCAGCATGCCCAGTGCGGAGAGTACGCCGGCGTTTATCGGGGCCACCGCGCGGGTCATCCCCAAGGCCTCGGCCAGGGCGCAGAGGTGTAAGCCGCCGGCCCCGCCGAAGGCCATCAGGGCAAATTCCCTGGGATCGGCGCCTTGCTGTATCGAGATGACCCGCAATGCCTGAGTCATGTGTTCATCGGCGATCCGGATCACGCCGCTGGCCGCCTCCTCGGCTGATTCGAGGCCGAGTTGTTCGGCAAGTTGGGATAGAGACGAATAGGCGGCCTGGTAATCCAGTGGCAGCTTCCCGGCCAGCCGGGCATCCCTGGGGATCCGGCCCAGCACCAGATTGGCGTCAGTCACGGTAGCCTGCTCACCCCCCTTGCCATAACAGGCCGGTCCCGGGTCGGCCCCGGCAGATTCCGGACCCACCTGCAAGACGCCACCCGGATCAGCATAAGCCAGTGAACCCCCGCCCGCGCCGATGGTATGCATATCGACCATGGGTACCGCTATTGGATAATGGCCAATCCGGCCGCGACTGGTCAGGGCAATTTCCGCGTCGATCAAGGCCACATCGGTCGAGGTGCCTCCCATGTCAAAGGTCAGCAACCGTGGTTCGCCGCAGAGACCGCCGATGAAACGGGCAGCACTCAGGCCGCCAGCAGGTCCAGACAGCAGGAGGTGCACGGCCTCCTGCCCGGCCTGCCCGGCCTGCCCGGCGTTGGCAGTCTGTCCGGAACTGCGCATCACGGCCAGGTGTGCAGGCGCGAGGGCCTGACCGAGACGCTGCAGATAGCCCTCGACCAGTGGTCCAACATATGCATTCAGCCAGGTAGTAATGCCGCGCTCATACTCTTTCTGCTCCGGCAGGATCGCTGATGAGCGCGAGATGAACAGTGATTCTGGTAAAGCAGCTTCGATTTCCCTCTCAAAATGATCATCCAGATAGGAATACAGGAGATTGATTGCCGCGGCCGTTGGCTGCAGCTTATTGACCTGCTGCAACAGGTCCACCAGATCATCTCCACTCAGCGCTTCAACGACGCTGCCATCCGCACCGAGACGACCCCCGGTCTCAAGACAATGATCCGCTGGCACCGGCGGTGGAGGACATCGGGGCTTCAGTTCATATAATGCCGGCCTCGATTGACGACCGATGGTCAGGACATCGCCGAGCCCGCGGTTGGTAATGTAAACCGTGCGGACACCCTTGCCCTCCAGGACGGCGTTGGTCGCTACGGTTGAGCCATGCACCACACGCTGGATATCCGGCAATGCAATCTGCAGTTCCCTGATACCCTGAAGGATTGCTTTTTCTGGTGCAGCGGGTGTAGAAAGCACCTTGTGCAGATGGATTCGTTCGCCATCAAACCAGACAAAATCGGTAAACGTGCCCCCTGTATCGATACCTAACAACATAACATTCCGGATATTCTTTCCTTGCAACTCGATTTTTATTCAGAATAATAGCTTCGCGATGGAGAATGAAACCCTAATTTCAGTTAAAGGACTTTACCGGTACTACGGCAATTACTGTGCTGTCAAAAATGTTAGTTTTGATCTCAATCGTGGGGAGGTATTGGGGTTTCTCGGCCCAAATGGTGCCGGTAAGTCGACGACCATGCAAATCATCAGTGGAGTCCTGGCTGCCAGCAAAGGCGAGGTCAGTGTTGCCGGGCATGATATCTCCACTCAACCACGATTGGCAAAATCACACCTCGGCTTTCTCCCGGAACAACCGCCGCTTTATCATGACCTCACAGTCGATGAATACCTTGTCTATTGTGCCAGACTGAGGGGGCTGTCCAGGCGATCGGCTCTAAACTCGACAGAACATGCCAAGAAACTTTGTGGATTGACCCAGGTCGGCCATCGACTGTTGCGTAATCTGTCACACGGTTATCAACAACGCGCCGGAATTGCCCAGGCGATTATTCATTCTCCCTCAGTGATTGTGCTGGATGAACCAACCAGCGGGCTGGATCCGATCCAGATCCGCGAGATTCGCAACCTCATCCGTGAACTGGGCAGGGATCAGGGCGTGATTCTCTCAACCCATATCCTGCCCGAAGTGCAATCCGTCTGCGATCGGGTATTGATCATCAACCAGGGAGAACTGGTGCTGGATAAAGAGATTGATAATCTTATGGACAATGAATCAAAACAACGTCTCAAGGTTGCTTTTCGGCAGCCGCCCTCTGAAGCAGAACTATTAAAAATCACTGGCGTGCTGAACGCCGAAAAACTGGACTCCTCCAGCTTCCTGCTGGAACTGACTGACGACCAGGAAAGCCTGGATAAACTCATAGAGGAGGTGGTGAAATCAGGCTGGGGTCTGTGTCAGTTACAAGCGGCAACTGATTCGCTGGAAGAAACCTTTACCATGCTGGTATCGGGCAAACGCGAGGAGTCTACACAGATCCATGAATAACATTTTTACCATCGCTGCCCACGAATTACGTCGTCTCTTCAAATCGCCGTTGGCATGGATCATTCTTGGGGTTGTCGAGTTTTTGCTCGCCGTGTTTTTCTTCCTGTTGCTCAACCAGTTCCTCAACCCCGCGCCCTGGTATGCCGGACGTGGTGTTACCGAGATTGTGGTCGCAGGAGTGTTTCAGGTATCCGGTATTATCATTTTATTGATCGCGCCACTGGTCACTATGCGTATTTTCAGTGAAGAGCGTCGCACCGGCACAATAAACCTGCTGTTATCCTCACCCGTCTCCCTGACTGAACTTGTGCTTGGTAAATATCTGGGACTGCTGGCGTTCTTTGTAATCATGCTTGCCCTCATTACCTTGATGCCTTTATCACTGTTGTTAGGTACACCAATCGATTTGCTGCAAACAGCCTCGGGCCTGTTGGGTCTGTTTTTGTTGACCGCGAGTTTCGCAGCGATTGGAGTGTTTGTTTCCACACTGAGCGCACAACCTGCCGCTGCCGCCATAATGACCTTTGGCATTCTGTTTATGCTCTGGATCATCAATATGGCTGCCAATACCGGTAATGAAACCACACGCCTGGTGTTCGAATACCTGTCACTGCTGAATCACTACAACAACCTGATCGTTGGTGTTTTCAACTCGGCTGATGTGTTCTATTACCTGATTGTATGCCTGACATTCATCGGCCTGAGCATATGGCGGCTTGATATGGACAGGTTACCGGCTTAATGCCATGGATATAAAACTTTCAAAGATTGCCCGCTCGCGTATCAATAATTATCTCACGGGATTATTAATTATTGTGGCGGCCGTTTTATTGTCCTGGCTCAGTTCGCGAGTTGAGTTCCAGTTTGACTGGACGCGCGAAGGGCGACACACATTGTCCGAGGCCAGTAAAGCCTTGCTCGACAAGCTCGGCGACCCGGTCCACATTGTTGCCTATGCGCGCGATGACGTGAACCTGCGCAATGCCATACGTAATATCATCGAGCGTTACCAGCGGCAGAAATCCGATATCCATTTGCGTTTTGTTAACCCCGATATTGCCCCGGATGAAGTACGTGAGCTGGGGATCAGTGCCGCAGTCGAATTGATCCTTACCTACCAGGGACGTAGCGAACATGTGCAGTCAATCACCGAACAGGAAATCACCAATGCCCTGCAGCGACTGGCCCGCGGTGCTGAGCGCTGGATCGCCTTTATCGAGGGCCATGGTGAGAGAAATCCGCTGGGCAAGGCAAACCATGATCTGCAGGAATGGGGCAGGCAATTACAAAACAAGGGTTTTACAGTGCAGCCAATTAACCTGGCAGAGATACAGTCTATTCCCGTCAGCACCCGGGTGCTGGTCATAGCCGGACCGTCCGTTAAATTACTGCCGGGTGAGTTGGATCTGATCGCTACCTACATTGAAAGCGGCGGCAACCTGCTCTGGCTGGTCGACCCTGGCGATCAACATGGTCTTGAAACCATTGCGGATAAACTCGATATAAAGATCGAACCGGGATTGATAATCGATTTTGCCGGCAGACTGATCGGCCTGGATGATCCATCCATCGTTATGCAGACACCCAGTCTTAATCCGCCACATCCGGCAATCAATAATTTTGATTTAACGACCTTTTTCCCTACAGCAACAGTAATCAGCAGTAAAAATGAGAGTAACTGGGTATTCAGCCCGCTTATCTCGACCGGGGATCACACCTGGCTTGAAACCGGAAAGCTTGAAAGCGAGGTAAATTTTGATGAAGGGAAAGATATGGCAGGCCCGCTTACCCTGGGCATTAGCCTGGAACGAACGTTATTAATAGAGGAAGAAAACCGGCAATATAACAGGGATCAACGCATTATTGTGATTGGTGATGGTGATTTTTTATCAAACACCTATGTTGCTAATGCCGGCAATATGGAGTTTGGCACCCGGATCATGAACTGGCTCAGCTTTGATGATGATCTGATATCCATACCGACAACAACAGCCGCTGATTCCCAGCTTCAGCTCAGTACATTTGCAACCGGATTGATTGCCTTTGGTTTCCTGATCATCTTGCCCCTGGCGCTTGGTGCCACCGGCGTCAGTATCTGGTGGTTTCGTCGAAAACAGTAATTCATGCGTTCCCGTCTGATTATCAATCTTTTACTAATAGCAGTTATTACTGTCATGGCGATTACATTAAGCCTGACTGATAACAATAAATCCGTGGAAACCGATACCTTACTCACCAGCCTGTCGCCGGACTCCGTAAGCTCAATCAGTATTCTGCTTGAGGGCGAAGAAAGGAGCATCTTCAAGAGGGAAAATGATCACTGGATGATGCAAAAACCCTATGTGCATGCTGCCAACCCGGTGCGGATAAACAGCATGCTGAATTTACTGTCAGCATACAGTTATGCCCGGTTTGATCTGGAAGGCCTGGAGTTGTCCCGCTTTGACCTGGACAGTCCCCGGGTGTCACTGGTGTTTAACAATACCCGGATTGACTTCGGCAGCGAAAACCCACTGGACAAAACGCGTTATGTCATGACCGGTCAACAGATTCACCTGATCAACGACAGCCTGTTTCAACAACTGCAGGCACCGGCAACCTTTTTCCTGGATACCCAGCTCCTGCCGCCGGGAACGATCATTACCGGGCTGTCGTATCCTGAACACCAGGTCACACAGGTTGATCAACGCTGGATGGTGATACCGGAGATGGAGGCCGAAACACAGCCGATAGAGGACCTGATATCAGCATGGCAAACCGTAAATGCGATTACCCTGCAACCCTATATCCCACGGGAAGAGGTAGAAGAAACGATCACCGTGGCCCGTGAACAATTCGGTAATATTATTTTTGATATTGTCTCGCCTTTCCCCAAGTTGATACTGGGTCGTGCAGATATTGGTATCCAGTACCACGTCAGCCAGGAGAATGCTGGACATTTGTTCCTGCAGCCGGTTGATAATAATGTATCGTCCACCGATGAAACTCCTGCTATGGAACAGCCCGGGCAATAAACTGTAGATCCATGCCCGAACTGCCCGAAGTCGAAACCACGCGCAGGGGAATTGCTGCGCACATACTGGGAGAAAAAATCAAACAAGTATTGGTGCGCGATCGGCGTTTGCGCTGGCCGGTAATCAGCTCACTTGAAGATGATCTAAAAGGGAAGACCATTCGTAAAATCTGGCGCCGTGGTAAATACCTGGTGCTGGATGTCGAAGATTGCCATGTCCTGTTGCACCTGGGCATGTCCGGCAGCCTGCGTATCCTCTATGACAAACATGTGCCCGGCAAGCACGATCACGTGGATATCCTGTTCAACAAGGGCCATACCTTGCGTTTCCGGGATCCACGCCGCTTCGGTTCAATTCACCTGACCCATGACTCGCCTTTGGAACATCCATTACTCCAATCCCTGGGGCCGGAGCCATTGAGTGATGATCTCAATGCAGACTATCTTTACCAACGCTCCCGGAAACGCAGCCAATCAATCAAAAGCTTTATTATGGACAGCCATACAGTGGTTGGTATTGGTAATATTTACGCCAATGAAGCCCTGTTCCGAGCTGGCATACACCCTTTAAGGCAGGCCGGAAGGATTTCCAGTCAGCGATATGAAAAACTGGTGGTAGCCATAAAGTCAGTTTTACAGAAAGCGCTGAAAAAAGGCGGTACCACATTGCGCGATTTTGTAAACGGCAGCGGCGAACCCGGTTATTTCCGCCATGAACTGCAAGTCTATGAGCGTGGTGACCTTGCCTGTTTCAAATGCAATTGCCCGATTAAAACCATTCGGATTGGCCAGCGTGCCAGTTATTACTGCAAGCATTGCCAGACTTAATATGCCGGTGCCAATGTATTTTTAGCAGTTATAGCTGATAATTATGGCGCCAGTCTGGCATGAATCAGGACACTGGCTATAGTTCCCTGCCCACATTATCCGGGCCGTAAACTATACGATAGCAATCAGGGAATGGCTTTCTCGCTTGCCAGCCTGGGTTGCTCGATCACGTCAAACACATCGGCCGTACCTTCACCCCGGGGGTCACTGGCTGCAAATACCAGTTGCCTGGGTTTGTACCAGAGAATGGCCTGCATGTTGCCGTACTCGCGGTTCTTTTCATTGAGCCTGTGACCATATGCTCGCAACTGTTCCTGTTCTGGGGGCGTTAGACCGTCTTTTTCAAACTGGATTTCATCGGGCAAATACTGATGATGGAAACGCGGCAGGCTGACCCAGGACTCAGGTGGATTGCCTTCGGCAAAATCGAGTATGCCCAACAGCACCATAGTAATAATGCGGCTGCCGCCAGGTGTGCCAAGAATGGCCACTTCATCTTCGGACTCAAGAAAAGTCGGGCTCATGCTTGAAAGCGGCCGTTTGCCAGGGGCAACGCTGTTGGCCTCGTTGCCGACGAGGCCATAGCTGTTCGGTGTCTGGGGCTTGATTGCGAAATCATCCATCTCATTATTCAGCAAGATACCAGTACCGTTAGCGACAAACCCGGAGCCAAACGGCAGGTTGATACTGAGCGTTGCCGAAACCCGGTTACCTTCGTCGTCCAGCACCGAAAAATGGGTGGTGTCCTCGCCAATGTTTTCTTCTGCAACAACACCAGACAGGTCCTTGCTGGGCGTGGCGTGATCCAGATCGATACTTAGCGCCAGGCCCTCGGCATAATCCAGGTCCAGTAAACGCGAGACTGGCACGTTGACAAAATCAGGATCACCCAGGTGGACGGCGCGGTCCCGGTAGGCACGGCGCATGACCTCAACAATGATATGTTTGCGTGTTACCGGATCAAAGCTGGACAGGTTAAACCGCTCCAGCATGTTCAGCATTTGTGCGAGCACGATACCGCCAGATGATGGTGGCGGCGCAGACACCAGTCGAAACCGTTTGTATTGCGCCACGACCGGGCGGCGTTCCTTGATACGATAATGCAGAAGATCGCGCATCTTCCAGATGCCACGATTAAGTTGCACGCTCTTGACCAGTTTCTCTGCCACCGGCCCGCTGTAAAATCCAGTATGACCCTCCCTGGCCAGTCTCATCAGTGTGTCAGCGAGATCCGTCTGGATGATCAGGTGACCTTTTTCCGGAATATCATTGTCCTGTAAAAAGATGCGCGCCGTGGCCGGCCAGCGGCGTAATTCGTCCAAGCGATAACCGGCCAGCTTTTGGTAGCGATCCGTAACCGGGAATCCCTCCCGGGCATAACGAATGGCGGGCTCCAGACAATCGGCAAGTGATATCCGGCCGTAATGTTTGTTAATGTAAAACAATGCTGCCGGCACGCCGGGGATCGCGGCCGCCAGTGGCCCGTTAATCGAGGCGCCGGGTATGACGTTGCCAGCGCGATCAAGGTACATATTCTTCGAGGAACTCTCCGGGGCTGTCTCACGACCATCCACCATTATCTGGTATTGATCACTTTGCCGGTGCAGCAACCAGAACCCGCCACCACCGAGCCCGGAACTGTAAGGCTCGACCACGGCGAGAACCGCACTGATGGCAACCGCCGCATCAAAGGCATTACCACCATGTTCCAGGATTTCCCGCCCGGCCTCAGTTGCATACGGATGGGCCGTAGCAATCGCTGCCTGGTAGGGTGTTTCGGCGGCACTGAGGTTCAGGGCAAAACAGGAAACTAATAGTCCAGCAAAAAACTTTTTCATGCGATCAATAAACATAAAACCGTCAGACATCCTCCGGGACAGGTCAAACCAGAATTATGCCGTGAAAGTGGGAAGGGTATCGATTAATGGTTTCGCAAAAATGACAATGGTCGCAATTGCTATTGATCAAACAACCCATGAATTAACCGAGTCTTTTTTTCAGTGCCTGCACGACTTCCGGGTGAACAAATGGACTGACATCACCACCGAGTGTTGCGATCTCTCTTACCAGGCTTGATGACAGACAGGCCTGGTTTTCAGATGGCGTCAAAAAAACGGTCTCAGCCTCGGGATACAATTGCTTGTTCATGCTCGCCATCTGGAATTCATAATCGAAATCCGATACTGCCCTTAAACCGCGGATAATTACCTTGGCCTTTGCTTCCCGCGCAATATCTACCACCAGATTGTTGAAGCTGCATACCTTAACGTTGGACAGATCTTTAAGTGCGGCTTCAGCCAGGCGAATTCTTTCCTGAACAGGAAATAATGTTGTTTTGCTGGAGGTGCCGGCGATGGCAAAGATCACTTCATCAAATAATTGCGCGGCCCTTTCGACAACCTGGCGATGACCATTGGTGATCGGATCGAAGGTCCCGGGATAAATTGCAGTGATATTCATAGTAGCGGATTATACCAAGTCGGCCAGCAGATACATGACCTGACCGGCGGTCCCCTGTTTTTTTATATCAAGAAAAGATGGTAAAGGCTGTTTATGACTGGTTTCAATATAAATCATTCCCTTCGCGTTCAGGCATCCTGTGTCCCTGATCAGCCGGCAGCTTTTCTCAATCAGGCTCTCGGAAAAAGGCGGATCAAGAAAAATCAGATCATAGCTTTCCCTGTTATTCTTGAGCCAGGCCAGTGCCTCAGCATTAATGATACGAATGTTATCAGCCTTCAGCAGGACAACATTATCTTCTAGTTGCCTGCAGGTTTTCTGATCCTGTTCCACCAGGGTTGCGCTGCTGGCCCCGCGAGAAACAGCCTCAAAACCAAGGATGCCGCTGCCGGCATAAAGATCTAGACACTTGGCACCGGCAATATCATTCTGCAACCAGTTAAACAGCGTTTCACGGATCCGATCCGGCGTCGGCCGCAGACCCTGACTGTCGGGTACAGGCAGTTTGCGACTGCGCCATTCACCGCCAATGATTCGGACCTTGCCTGGTGGTCTACTTACTGTCACCGCCATCAGCCAGATTGGTTTCCGGTCCCACCATGATGGTCACCATGTTTTCCGGCTGCAGTTTGCGGGCGAAGGCCTCCTTGATTTGTGTTGCGGTTACTTGTTCGACTTTCTGGTTATAGGTATCAAGATAATCCAGCGGCAGTTCATAGAAACCAATCAGCGCCAGGTAACCGAGGATGTCGCTGTTACTGTCGACCCGCAATGGGAAACCACCAGTCAGGTTCTGCTTCGTGGCCTTTAATTCTTCCTCGGTGGGGCCTTCCTTTATGAAGCGTTTTATTTCCCTGAAGACAATATCCCTGGCCTCCATGGCCTGTTCGGCACGGGTTTGCAGGCCGGCGATGAACGGGCCACGTTGTTGCATCGGCATAAAGTAACTGTAGCTACTGTAGGACAGACCGCGTTTTTCACGGATCTCTTCAAACAGGCGGGAGACCAGTCCCCCGCCGCCAAGAATGTGGTTGCCAACGTATAGCGGGAACAGGTCCGGGTCAGTACGTCTGATGCCAGGCTGGCCAATCAGCAGATGCGTCTGCTGGGAAGGATGGGTGATACGGATCAGCTTGTCTTCGGTTAATGGTTTGACCTCGGGCAGTGGCGGGGCCTTTCTTCCCGAGGGCAATTCGGCCAGCAATTTATCCACGAGTTCTTCCGCCTGCTTGCGATCGAGGTCACCGACAATGGCAACCGTCAGGTTTTTCGCAACATAGTATTCACGGTAAAAATTCTTGAGATCTGTCAGTTGCATCGCCAGCAAGGATGCCTCCGTTCCCTCTTCCGGTTGGGCATAGGGATGATCACCATAGATGGCCTTGTTAAAGGCATCACCGGCAAGACTGCCCGGCGACTGTTGCTTTTGCCTGATTGATACCAAGGCACGGGCGCGTTCCCGTTCAAAGGCCTGGGCTGGAAAATCCGGTTTGCTCAGGACCAACCTCAGATAGTTCAGCGCCGGCGATAGTAACGACTCTTCGACCAGGCTTCTGAGACTAAGCGATGCTGTATCCTTGCCGGCAGTGTTTCCAAACTGGGCTCCCAGGTCTTCGAAGCCCCGGCTGATCTCATCCACTGTCTTACCGCCCGCGCCTTCTGATAACAGGCCGTTGGTCATGAGCGCAAGTCCGGGCTGGTTACCGTCGCGACTGCTGCCGGCAGCAAATACCAGTTCAATGTCCACCATGGGCAACTCATGGGTTTCAACCAAGTAAACCCGGGCACCTTTTTCTGTGGTCCAGTGCTGTATTTCCGGGTTAGCCAGCAAGGTAGCCGGGAACAAGAGAACCACACAGAACAGGATACGCTTAATGTATATCATGTGCTGGTCCTCCCGGTGTTCTGCCTACTGCCGCAGAAGGATCGATGGGTTGCGGATCCAGGACCGCGACTGTCAATCCGTCATCGACGAGGTACTTGTTGGCAACCGTCATGACCTGTTCGGCCGTAATCTGCTTGATGGCAGGCACGTAATCCTCAACTTGTTTCCAGGACAAGCCGATGCTTTCAAAGATCCCTATCACCATGCCCTGGTAAAAGATCGAATCTCGCTGATATACATCATCGGCGATCACCTGGGCCTTGACCCGTTCGAGTTCAGCCTGGCTGACTGTTTCAGTTTTAATCTTCTGCACCTGATCGCGGATGGCCTGTTCCAGTTGTTCAACAGTAACATCATTGGCCGGGACACTGCCGATGGTCAACACGGTGTCCAGTCGGGAGTTAAACCGGTAATTCAAATTGATGGCGGACGCCAGTTCACTGCCGCGTACCAGTTCGGTCTCCAGCCGCGCGCTCATGCCACCGTCCATGATCCCGGCCAACACCTCAAGAGCATAGGGCTCCCAGTCAGGAATATCCGGATTATCGATGGCTGATTTCAGCGACGGGGTCTTGTAGGCCATCAACAGGTAAGGCAGTTCGGCCGGGCGCTTAACAACAATTCGTTTTTTTCCATTCTGCGCAACCTCGGATAATGTTCTGTCAGTTTCAATCTCGTCACCCGTCAATGGGCCAAAATGTTTTTTAGCCAGCTTATAAACTTCCCTGGCATCGACATCACCAACCACCACTACCACGGCATTGTTTGGCGCGTAATAACGTTCATACCATTTGGCCAACTGGTCAACGCTCATCTGTTCCAGGTCTTCCATCCAACCGATGATCGGCTGCCGATAGGGGCTGGTCTGAAATGCCGTTGCCATCATTGACTCATAAACAAAGGATTGCGGATTGTCTTCGGTGCGTAGCCGGCGTTCTTCCATCACCACCTCTATCTCCTTGGCGAATTCTTCGGCCGGCAAGCTCAGGTTGCGCATGCGATCTGACTCCATTTCGAAGCTGATTGGCAGGCGCGTTTTTTCCAGTGTCTGGAAATAGGCTGTGAAATCGCTGCCGGTAAACGCATTCTCATTGCCACCGTTGGCCGAGATAATGCGCGAGAATTCGCCGGGCCCGTACTTTTCCGTGCCCTTGAACATCATGTGCTCCAGGGCATGTGATACCCCGGTCTGACCGGCAACTTCATAGCTCGCGCCGACCTTGTACCACACCTGGGAAACCACAACCGGGGCGCGATGGTCTTCTTTTACCAGTAACTTGAGGCCGTTATCCAGCATAAATTCGTGGGTCTGTGCCAGTGCCGTAGTGCATAGAAGCAGGTACGCGCAGGCAATTTTAATCAATAAGGCAGGTCCTGTTCGGATTTTCATTTTTCTTTTAACTTGTGAATGAAGCAGGTTCGGGGTTCAATTACAACGATGTTAGAGCCTGTTTCGGCTTGGTAGTTCGTTACAAGATGATGGTAGGATACACGAGATTAACTGCTGCCTTTAACCTGATTACCCAGATTGCCAAATTGATCCATGCCGGAAACCAGCATGAACCAGCCCAACCGCTTGTTTGATCGCCTCAAGCGGGGACTGAACCGCACCAAGGATGTTCTCTTTACCGACGTGGACAAGCTGTTCAGCGGCAGGGACACGCTGGACCCGGAGCTGATCGATACCCTGGAAGAACACCTGTTAATGGCGGACCTGGGTATTAACGTCACCACGGCCATCCTCGAGGAAATGCAAAACCGCAAGACCAACGGGGTAAGTCTCGTGGAAAAGCTCCAGCAAAGCATGCTGCATGTCCTTGAACCCGTGGATCAACCCCTTAGCATTCCAGCAACGGAAAGCAAACCGTTTGTTATCCTCATGACCGGTGTCAACGGCGTCGGCAAGACCACCAGCATCGGTAAACTTGCGGCCTGGCTGCAACAACAAGGCAAAAGCGTCATGCTTGCCGCCGGCGATACCTATCGCGCTGCCGCGATCGAACAATTACAAAACTGGGGCGAACGCAACGGGGTACCCGTGGTTGCCCAGCATAAAGGCGCAGACTCTGCCGCGGTAATCTTCGACGCCCTGCAATCGGCACGTTCCAGAAACATTGAAGTCCTGATTGCCGACACCGCCGGTCGATTACACACCCAGGGCAACCTGATGGACGAGCTGAAAAAGATCCGCAAGGTCATTAACAAATTTGATCCCGACATCGAACCTGAATGCCTGCTGGTGCTGGATGCCGGCACCGGGCAAAATGCACTGGTGCAGGCCAGGCAGTTCAACGATGCCATCGGTGTCACCGGCATTATGCTGACCAAGCTCGATGGCACGGCCAAGGGCGGTATTATTTTTGCCCTGGCGAAAGAACTCGGCATCCCGATTCGTTTCATCGGTGTCGGTGAACAGGCCGATGACCTGCAGGTGTTTAACAGCAAGGATTTTATCCAGGCCCTTTTCGAGACAGCGGCATGATCCGGTTTACCAATGTCCACATGCATTACGATGGCAGTGTGGATGCCCTGAAAAACATCAACCTGAATATTGAACAGGGTGCCATGGCCTTCATCACCGGACGTTCGGGGGCCGGCAAAAGCACCTTGCTGCGCCTCATCGCCCTGATTGAACGACACAGCCGCGGCCAGATTATCGTTAACGGCCAGAACCTCGAGCGCGTGCGCAGAAATCGTGTGGCGCTGTTCCGTCGCAATATCGGTTTTACCTTCCAGGAGCACCGTCTGCTGGCTGACCGTACCGTCTTCGATAATGTTGCTCTCCCACTTGTGGTCTCGGGCTATGAACACCGGGAAATCAAGAAACGAGTGCAGGCGGCACTGGATAAGGTCAGCCTGTTAAACAAGATCAATTCCATGCCGATGACGCTTTCCGGAGGTGAACAACAACGCGTGGGCATTGCCCGCGCCGTAGTCCACCGGCCTCCCCTGTTGCTTGCCGATGAACCCACGGGCAATCTCGACCCGGCTTTGTCCTGGGAAATCATGTGCCTGTTTGAGCAGTTCAACCAGGTGGGTGTGACCGTACTGATAGCCAGCCATGACTTCGACATGATCAAGCGCATGCGCAAACGCATCATTACCTTGAAAGAAGGCCGCACCATATGAGCCCGGCGCAGGCCAAGCGAAAAAAACAGAAACCGCAGGTCAGCGAAAATGCTGTACCACGACGAAAGCGCAAGGTTGATTTTCGGCTGGCCATTAAAAGCTGGCTGGCCCAGCATGCACAGGCACTGATCTCAAGCTTCGGGCAGTTATTCCGCAACCCGGTGGGTAGCGCGTTGACCATCGCGGTAATCGGCATTTCATTAGCGCTGCCGGCCGGATTTTACGTGTTACTGGAAAACGCTCGCCTGATCTCAGCCGGCTGGGAAGGATCGGTAGAGATTACGGCCTTCCTGAAAAAAGACATCAGTGATGCCACGGGGCAAAAACTGCAGCAAGAGCTGCAATCTCAGGATAATATTGAAAAGGTCATCTTCATCAACCGGGACAAGGCATTGGAAGAGTATCGACAACTCTCCGGCTTCGGCGATGCCATCGATGCGTTGGAGGAAAACCCCTTGCCATCGTTGTTATTGATCAAGCCGGCAACGGACGATAAGGATGCTGCAACGATAGAGCAGCTAGTGAAGCAATTAAGTGAACGCAGGGAAGTAGATAAGGCACAATATGATCAAAAATGGGTGCAACGGCTCAACGCGATCATTTCAATCATTCAGCGGGTGGTGGTGATGCTGGCCGTCTTTCTTGGTCTCGCCGTGCTTTTGATCGTCGGCAATACCATTCGCATGTCGATCTATAACCGGCGGGCCGAGATCGAGGTGGAAAAATTATTCGGTGCCACCAATGCCTTTATTCAGCGGCCGTTTGTCTATAGTGGTCTCTGGTACGGTCTCGGCGGCGGGTTGTTTGCCTGGTGCCTGGTCACGCTGGCCCTGTTTTTCCTGCAATCACCCACGGACACACTGGCCCAGCTCTACCAAAGTAATTTCAGTCTTAGGGGTCTGGCCTTCGACCGGGCCCTGACCCTGCTGGCTGCCGGGATCCTGCTGGGCAGTGCCGGTTCCTGGCTTTCCGTGCAACGTCACTTGCGCGCCATCGAGCCTGCATGAAGAAAACACGATGATATTTCGCCAGCTCTTCGAAGAATACAGTTCCACCTACACTTACCTGCTGGGTTGTGAGGAAACCGGCCAGGCCTTGCTGGTTGACCCGGTCTATCCCGCCTGGGAGCGGGACCTAGCCGAGATCAATTTCCTGGGCTTGACACTGATGTTTACGCTAGAGACCCACATTCATGCCGATCACATCACCTCTGCCCTGAAACTCAGGGAAGAGACCGGCAGCCAGATGATCTTCCCGGCACACTCACAATGTGAATGTCCGGACCTGAGGGCCGAGGAAGGCGTGCCCATCATTGCCGGCAGTATTACCCTGGATCCGATCTATACCCCCGGGCACACCGATGATCATCTCTGTTACCGTCTAAACAGCCGGGTGTTGACCGGTGACGCCCTGTTGATCGACGGTTGTGGCCGTACCGACTTCCAGAATGGCAACACCGATGACCTCTACCAGAGTGTGATGGATAAATTGTTTACCCTGCCGGATGATACGTTGGTATACCCGGCGCATGATTACCATCAGCGCCACGTCACCACCATACAACAGGAAAAAGAACGCAACCCACGCCTCGGTGGACAGCGGGGACTGTCTGAATTCAGGACCATCATGGAGAATCTTGATCTGCCTTATCCCAAATTCATCGATTATGCCGTGCCCGGTAACCAGAAGTGCGGGGTGTGCCCGTCTCACCTGCCGCAAGACATGGCGAATTTCTGTCACCAGATGACGGAAAGCCCGCAGGGTTAGGCATGCTGACCGTTATCCTTGGTATCCTGGTTGGCCTGGCGCTGGGCCTGACCGGCAGTGGCGGGTCCCTGTTTGCAGTGCCGCTGTTGATTTACGTCTTACACATCCAGCCACAGGCAGCCACCACCATATCACTCGCCGCCATCACCGTGGTCGCCGCTTTCGGTGCGGTTGAGGCCGGCCTCAACAAAATGATTGAGTGGCGGGCCAGCCTGTTCTTTCTCATTGGCGGTATCGTGGCTGCGCCTTTGGGTGTCCGGATCGCCGATCGTATCGACGGGTCGACCTTGATCACCGGTTTCGGCATATTAATGCTCCTGATAGCGGTTTCCATGTGGTACCGGGCCATCCGCCAGCCGGAACAGTTGTCTGTTGTCCGCGTGAACTTCCTCAGGCAACAGGACGAGCAAACTGCCATCTGCCAGCTCTCGGACGACAGGAAGCTCACCTTGGCAGCGCCCTGCACGGTGGTCTTGATAGTTACTGGTGCGGTTACCGGGCTGTTATCTGGCCTGTTCGGTGTTGGCGGAGGTTTCCTGATCGTACCGGCCCTCATCTTCATCACCGACATTGGTATCAACCGGGCCGTGGCCACCTCTCTGGCCATCATTACCATAATAGGGCTATCCGGTGTCCTCTCAGCCATCGGCCAGGGCAGGACGCTGGATATCATGGTACTGGGACTTTTTATGCTTGGCGGTATCATTGGTATGCTCTTGGGGCGGCTCCTGGCCAAGCAAATTCCCGCCCTGCTGTTACAGAAGATCTTCTCGGTCTTTATCCTCCTCATCGCCCTCCTGACACTGACCACGAGGCTCTCATAAAATCTATAATAACAACGGGTTGCGGGCTTTCTGTACGCCGATGGTTGCAGTCACTGACAGGGAAACTATAATGGCATTTAGCACTCTAAGAAGTTGAGTGCTAAATCATCCTGGAGGACATGAATTGATGAACAATACCCTGGCAATGCCCATCGCCTTACCCTCAGGTTCCCTGGAAACCTACATCCAGGGCGTGAACCGTATTCCCATGGTCACGGCCGAGGAAGAGCGCGAACTGGCTGTACGTTACCGCGATGAAAACGACCTGGAGGCCGCCCGTCAACTGGTGCTGGCGCACCTGCGTTTCGTGGTTAAAGTGGCGCGCGGCTATAACGGCTATGGCCTGCCGCTGGGTGACCTGATCCAGGAAGGTAACATCGGCCTGATGAAGGCCGTAAAACGCTTCGACCCGACACTGGGTGTGCGGCTGGTGTCCTTCGCCGTGCACTGGATCCGCGCCGAGATCCACGAGTTTATTTTAAAGAACTGGAAAATTGTCAAGGTGGCTACCACCAAGGCCCAGAGAAAATTATTCTTCAACCTGCGCTCCGCCAAGAAACGCCTGGGCTGGTTAAACCAGCAGGAGATTGATGAAGTCGCCGAGGACCTGGGTGTCCGCAGCGAAGATGTCATTGAAATGGAAAAACGCATGAGCAACATCGATGCCTCGTTCGATGGCCCGGTGGGCAGCGATGATGATGATAAAGTCTTTGCACCAGCAGCCTACCTGGAAGACAAGCGCCTGGATCCGGAAGCCACGCTGGCCGAGGAGCAGGAAGACGACCTGAACCAGGAACGTCTCATGTATGCCATTGAAGCGCTCGATGAACGCAGTCGTGACATCATCAGCAAGCGCTGGCTGGCTGAGGACAAGGCCACGCTGCATGAACTGGCTGCACAACACAATGTTTCAGCTGAACGGATACGGCAAATAGAAAACAATGCGATGAAGAAACTGCGAACGTCTTTTGCAGTTTGATTGAGAGAGAAATCAGGGATGAGATTTACAGCGAACAGACGGCCCCGAAAGGGGCCGTTTTTGTTTTTACAAATCAAATACTCTGACCCCCTGATTCTGTATTGACAGCTTACAATTTAATTTGGCGTAACTCACGAATCAAGGCAAGTTTTACGCAACCCAGGCCGCATAACCACACCAATATAAATATCAAGGTACCGAGGTACGGTATCTCCCAAAGCAGACCGAGAACAATTGCTGTTATGACACTGTCTTGCTTGATCATTAAATAAAAGGGCACAGATATATTTTTTTGGTATCAGTGTAAAAATAAATCTAGCCCCTTTAATTACAATTTTTCGCGATTAGCTGCCGCATACGCTTGATTTCTGTGGTGCGCGTTGCATCATCGATATATTCGCGCTCACCTTCATATGAGTCGCCCCACCACGCTGCATGAAATTTACCTCCCTCGATACGATAGACCGGCAGTTGCTGTTGGAGCTCATGGAGTTGCTGTCTTGCTTCACTACAACGCTGCTTTTGAGCCAAATCTTCCTGCTTCTCTCTTCTCTCTGCAGCAGTCCTTGCTCGCTGCGATTCGATTCGGCGTGTAGCGTCTCTCTCGGCTTGCTCGAGTTGACGCAGCCGACGCAACTCCCCTTCATCCGGCTGTGCGGGAACAGCCTTGGGCTTTACCTGTATGTGCTCGCTCTCCACGTCCTGCGGTGGCTTATCACCAAAGTAGATATTGCCATCCTTGTCAGTCCACTTGTAAATATCCGCAAATGCAGACCCACCAGGCAAGGCAATCAAAACGATTAGAAGTACGTAATGCCTTACTCGCGAGCGAATACAACCCCTCGCCCTAAGTATCGTTTGTTGCACCTTTTCTCTCAGTTTACGGAGTTACAGGGCGTCGCTGTGTGGTGCCCCGGTTTTAATAAATTATAGGCAAGTATTTGGTAATAATTGGGACAGATCACGGTTTTTTCAGTAACCTTTATGTTGATCTGCAGGTTGTAAAAGTAGAGGTCTGAGTAAAAATTCCGGATAATCATAATCCCGATATTATTCATAAATAAACGGCGAACCTGCAACTTCCCATGACAAAACCTGTACTGATCCTGCAGTTGCGCCCGGAAGACGAAACTTCAGACAGCGAATTCCAGGCGATATTGAAATACGGTGGGCTGGATAATAAGCGGGTACAGCGTATCCGGATAGAAAAGACCGGGATCCCCACTGATCTGGTCCTGGATGATTACTCGGCAATCATCGTCGGTGGCAGTCCGTTTGATATTTCCACACCGCAGCAGGAAAAGTCTGCAATACAGATCAAAATCGAGCAGGATTTCATGCGATTATTCGATGAAATTGTTGATCGCGACTTTCCTTTTTTCGGCGCATGTTCCGGCAATGCTTTACTGGGTAAGTACCTGGGTGCTTCCGTCTCCACTCGTTATCGTGAACCTGTCAGCTGTGTGACGTTGCATCTTACCGAGGAAGGCAAGAACGATCCCCTGTTAACAGGCTTCCCCGACCGGATTTCTGTATTACTCGGGCACAAAGAGGCCTGTGATACCTTACCTGAAGGTGCAACTCTGCTAATGCGCGGGTCAGCGTGTCCCGTGCAAATGTTCCGGGTTCGCCGTAACGTCTATGCAACCCAGTTTCACCCGGAAGGTGATCCGGATGGATTTACCGTACGCATCAATGTCTACAACCATCATGGTTATTTCAAGCCAGAAGAAGCGGAAGACCTGATTGAAAGAATTAGCCATGCCGAAACACCCTATGCGCAGGAAATACTGAAACGATTTGTCAGCCGCTATGCAGCTGAATAAAAATAATAATGGACGAGATTTATCCGTCAGGCTTTTCAGAAGATATAGAAGAGCTAATATCCTCTTCAAACAAGCTTTGCAATTCCGCCCTCGATTTCGCTACGCTTTCGATCATTTTCTCCTCGTCCTTGTAAATCGCGTGCTGGCGTTTTAACAGTTCCTCGTCGTGTTCCCGGAATGTTACCACCGTTTGATCAGCTTCATCTGGCGGTAACCCCAGACTCTCTAAAACTTCTTTCCCCATCTTCAGACTGGAGTAATAGGTATCACGAACCATTACTTTAATGCCCAGATCCATGAGCTTGTAACAATGCAGGCGGTTATGTGCTCGTGCATAGATCGGTACAGCCTGGTAATGCGTTTGCAGTAGGTTGGCGATCGTCATTGACGTTTCGATGTCACTGATGGCAAGTACGACCAGTTTCGCTTCCCCGATACGCGCTGCGCGTAACAGGTCCAGACGCGTGGCATCACCGTAATAGATCTTGTTGCCGAACTTACGCACAAAATCCACCTGCTTTGGATCATTATCGAGTGCGGTAAAGTGGATATCGCGCATGTGCAGGATGCGGGAGATGAT
>JBFFIE010000001.1:0-151071 GCA_041556555.1 Gammaproteobacteria bacterium | reverse complement strand
GCCAAAGGTAAGGCCTAGATATATCATCGATACGGTCAGGCCAATGGCACGACCTCTCAGTTTAGGCGGGAAGACGGACGAGACAATGGCTATCTGTGTGGCATACAACATTGCCGCACTGACACCTTGAAGGAACCGTGCCGTGATCAAGAATTCACCAGTGGGTGCGGCAGCCGCCAGCAGTGATGTCACAATCACACTGCTTGTGCCCAGTATAAAGATACGCTTACGCCCATACATGTCTGCCAAACGTCCGAACACAAGTACAAACATGGCACTGGCCATGAGATAAGCCATTGGAATCCAGCTCAACATCACCGCATGTACGTTCAGATCCCTGGCAATTTCTGGCAGGGCGACATTGGCTGCTGACAGCATCATCGGCGTTGTGAAAGCATTTAACAACACCATAAACAATGCCGCTTTCTGGATATTCTCACTTGTTCCGTGTTCAATCGGTTGATTCATAATCTGTTTTTATCAATGATGATATATTGCTATCATATCCGAAAACCTACTCGCTGCGGAGAATAACATTGGCTAAAGCAAGTGCAAGACATATCCTGGTAGATACAGAAGAACAATGTATTGACCTTAAAAACCAGATCGAATCCGGTGCTGATTTTGCTGACCTGGCAAAACAACATTCCAGGTGTCCCTCGGGAAGACGCGGCGGTGAACTTGGCGAATTCGCTCCCGGGCAAATGGTAAAAGAATTTGACGAGGTCGTTTTCAGCGCTGAACTGAACCAGATTCAGGGCCCGGTGAAGACCCAGTTCGGTTATCACTTACTGGAAGTCACCACCCGCACAGACTAGGCCATCTTTTCAGCAGTTTCACCCGGTTTTCACTGTAGAAATAAAGTATGGGGTAATTCATCAAGGACGGAGCGGATTAATCCTCCATGACTTTCCCGATATGAACGTCGTTACGTGCCTCCGCCAGCTTGACCTGGTACTGCCGTTCCTTTAGTCGTTGGCGTTTCTCCTCGGTCAAATCATCACAACAGTATGGACATGAAATGCCTTCTTCGTATTTATCAGATTTCAGTTCTCCTTCTGAAAGCGGCATCCGGCAGGCATAACACATGACATGTTTGCCCTTTTCAAGCTTCTTGTTAATGCTTACCCTGCCATCAAACACGAAACATTCACCTTGCCAAAGATTATTTTCCGGCGAAATTTCTTCAAGGTATTTAAGAATACCGCCCTTGAGGTGATAGACCTCGTCAAATCCCTGGCTTAGCAGATAGGACGTGGCCTTTTCACAACGGATACCACCGGTGCAGAACATGGCGATCTTTTTATTCTTTTCCGGGTCCAGGTTCTTTTTTACGTAGTCCGGGAATTCACGGAAGCTCCCGGTGTTGGGTGACACCGCATTCTTGAATGTTCCCACCGTGCATTCATAATCATTGCGCGTATCAATGACGAGGACATCCGGGTCATTAACCAGCTCATTCCACATGCGGCTGTTCACGTGTGTGCCAACTTTGAGCCTCGGATCGATATCCGGCTGGCCCATGGTGACTATTTCCTGCTTACTCTTGATCTTTAACCTGTGAAACGGGATGTGTGATGCCAGTGATTCCTTGTGTTCCATGTCCCGGAATCTTTCATCACCCCTGAAACAGGCCAACAGAGAGTCTATCGCTTTCCTGCTGCCGGCAACGGTTCCATTAATACCCTCTTTTGCGATAATGATGGTGCCTTTAATACCGGCTCGCTTGCATTTATCATACAGCTCATCACGCAGCGCCTGTGTATCCAGCACTCTGACAAACTTGTAAAACGTGGCAATAATGACTGTGGGTTCCCGGGAATTCATCTGGATGGCAACTGGTTTGGTTTCGGGCTGTTATTCTCAAAATCCAGCCGCAAAAAGTCAATACAATACAGTCCACGATCTGACTTGCCTAATGCAGACTCCAGTTCAGCCCGGAGACGTTCTGTACCAGGCGTGCCCGCCACAGGTTAATCAGTTTCGAGTAGATGCGGTTTTGTTCCGGGACCAGTGTAATGTGTGGATGGCTGCAAAGCATGTCCAAGTGTTCGATGATCTTACTGGCAATTCGGGTACAGGGGTGAATGCTGTACTGGGTCGTCAGGTAAAACAATCCGGCCTGCAGGCTATCCAGGTCGTGTGATTCTGAGGCGCAAGTATCGATTTTTAGAGAATCTTTCATTTTTACATTATTGAATTTAAAAGAGTAATTGATTTCCACATTCGTTAATGAGAATAATTATCATTTAAATAAAGTGGCCGGTCAAGCTCCTTTCTCCTGTATTAAGATGATTTTATTTTTCAATGGCTCTCATGCATGATCTGCCCATGGAAAAATCGTTAGAACAGCTGCGCAGCAAGCTTGAGGGCCAGGGGTACATCGCCGAAGACACGTTGGTGATGACCCTGTTACTCATGGAACAACTCCAGCGTCCCCTGCTAATCGAAGGTGAAGCCGGTGTCGGCAAGACCGAGATTGCCAAGAGCCTGGCAGCCGTGCACAGTTGTCCCCTGATCAGACTGCAATGTTATGAAGGGCTGGATACCAATGCCGCGGTGTACGAGTGGAATTACTCGCATCAGTTACTCTCTATTAAACTCCAGGAGTCCCGCGATGACACGGCCGGCATCGATGAGTCCGGCATCTTTTCCGAGAAGTACCTGCTCGAACGTCCATTATTGAAAGCTATCCGCCAGGACACCCGGCCGGTATTACTGATCGATGAAATCGATCGCGCCGATGAGGCCTTTGAGGCCTACCTGCTGGAATTGCTCTCGGATTTCCAGATCAGTATCCCCGAGCTGGGTACGATCAAGGCCCATACCATTCCCCTGGTGATATTGACGTCCAATGCTATGCGGGAACTAAGCGACGCCTTGCGCCGCCGCTGTGTCTACCATTACCTCGATTACCCGGACACGGAAAAAGAACTGGAGATTATCCGCAGGAAGATACCCGGAATTACCACCAGCCTTTCCCAACAAATTGTCAACTTCGTGCAAAAACTTCGACTCACGGAACTCAGGAAAAAACCAGGCATTGCCGAAACCCTGGACTGGTCTGCGGCCCTGCTGGGCCTGAATCAGAAAGACCAGGATCTGACGAGTGATGTGGTCTACAGGACCAGGTCCTGTCTTCTTAAAACCCAGGATGACATTCTCAGTCTTACCGAAACCAATATCAGGAATTTGTTGAAACAAAGCCAATGACCCTGCAATTTTCTCATGAAAGATTGCTGGGTTTCATGAACTATCTGCGCCAGCAAGGTTATGTCCTAGGCCCTAGTGAAACCACGGACACATTCAGGATCATGAACCAGGGATTGATTCATGATGAAACCTGGACCCGCAATGCCATCCGCAGCCTGACCTGCAGGGACCCTGACGAATGGAAACGCTTTGACCGCTTATTTGACCAGTTCTGGTATCCGGACCGCAATCCACCGGAGACGGATAACGACAAACACGTCTGGTTTATTAGCAGAAAACAGCATAAAAAAACTCAAACCGGACTTTCCGGCACCACAGAACATACAAACCGGTTCACGGAAGAACTGTCTGCTGTCACAGGCTCCGGTGCAGGCAAGCAAAAGAGCATCAGTAAAGCCGATTTCAGATTTCTTAACGATCGAAACGCGGCCAGGAAAATCGAACGGCTGGCAGAACAACTGGCCCTGATGCTGCGCAAGAAAATGAAGCGCCGGACCCTGACGGCTACCCGGGGCAACCGGATCGACATCCGAAAAACCTTGCGGGGGAATATGGCCTACGGCGGTTTGCCCCTGAAGCCTCTGTTTGCAAGGAAACTACGGGAAGAACCGCACCTCATCATCCTACATGATGTTTCGCATTCCATGGCCTGGAACAATCCCCTGCTCTTCCGCTTTGCCCGTGGTCTGGTCCGCACTTTCAAAACCAGCAATGCCTTTGTCTTTCATACCCGACTGTTTTGTGTCACTTCACTGTTTCGGGAACAATCGATTGCCACCATGAAAGCCCGGTTGGAAGAAAAGAATCATCTCTGGATGGGCGGCACGTGTATCGCGGAATCAATCGAATACTTTATCCGCCATTACCACGATACGATTCGTCCTAATAGCATTGTACTCATCATCAGTGATGGCTTTGATACCAATGAAACACCCTATCTTTCCAATGTGATTACGGAACTGAAAGATCGTTGCGGCCAGGTACTCTGGCTGAATCCTATGGTCGGCCGGGAAGGATTTCAACTGGAGCAGGACTTTGAACAACAGATAGTCCCCAAACTTGATTTGCTCGCCCCGGCCCACAGCCTGGACGCCCTCAAGCAAACAATCCGTCACGTCGCCCGGGTAACTCATTAGACCTTGAAATCCGCCGGCCCAGCCCTATATAGGTATCGTTAATTTTTACCTGGAAAAACAATAATCATGAAACGTATTACTCTGTTCCTTGCCACCAACTTTGCCATCCTGATTGTCATGAGTATCACCCTGCGTCTACTCGGGGTGGAACGGATCCTTGACGAACAGGGGGCTGGCCTTGACTTCAACGCCCTGCTCATCTTCTCTGCTGTGTTCGGCATGGCAGGGTCGATCATTTCCCTGCTGATTTCCAAGTGGATGGCGAAGAAATCCACCGGCGCTCGGGTCATCGAGCAACCACGCAACGAGGCAGAACAATGGTTGTTGAACACTGTGCGGCAGCAAGCACAGGCAGCCGGCATCGGCATGCCGGAAGTCGCGATCTATCCCTCGCCGGACATTAACGCCTTTGCCACCGGCGCCAACCGCAACAATGCTTTGGTGGCCGTCAGTACCGGCATCCTGGAACAAATGAACCGTGATGAACTCGAGGCCGTGTTGGGACATGAGGTCAGCCACGTCGCCAACGGCGACATGATCACTTTATCCCTAATCCAGGGTGTGGTGAATACCTTTGTGATCTTCTTCTCGCGCGTGATCGGACATGTTGTCGACCGGGTTGTCTTCAAGGTTGAACGCGGTCATGGCCCGGCCTTCTGGATTACGGCAATTATTGCCGAGATGGTGCTTGCCGTACTCGCCAGCATCATTGTCTTCTGGTTCTCACGTCAACGGGAATTCCGCGCCGATGCCGGCGGCGCTGCACTGGCAGGCCGGCATAAAATGATCAATGCGTTGAAGCGACTGCAACAGGCACACACACCCAATCAATTACCGGATTCCATGAAGGCCTTTGGTATCCGCGGTGGTATTGGCCAGGGCCTTAAACGTTTGTTCATGACCCACCCGCCACTGGAAGAGCGGATTGCGGCACTGGAAAACCACTAACATACCAGACAATTTGCACCACAGGTGTCCCATTGTGTAAACAAGCTGCCTAACAAGGCGCTTGTGTGGGGCACTTGCTTCGCTGCGTGCCCTACAGATAAAACGTTAAATATGACTAAACTATAGGTGGCTCTGACGGCGGCTTGAGATCGGAGTCGGGATCCATTTCCTGCTGGAAGACTTCAACGCTGTCAGTAGCCGTGCCGGTTTCCTTGTACCTTGCAATATGAAACAGGGCTTCGCCTTCGTTCACTAATGGAATATTGGTACGACCAACCACGATACCCGAGGTGGTGGCAATCACCTCTTCTTCTTTCTCGCCGAAGGGATCGGCAACCACACCCATGATCTGATCTTTCTCCACGACCTTGCCCAGTGGTATCAGGCTGCGCAGGATGCCGCTCTGGGGTGCACGCACCCAGGTGCTGGACTTGCATGTCAGTGTTTTGATGGAACGTTTCGGTGATTTTAATTTTGGTAACATACCGATTGCCCGCATAACATTCACAATACCCTTTACCCCGGCCCGGATGGATACCTCGTTAAAGCGGAGGGCTTCACCAGCCTCGTAAACGATCACGGAGATGTCCATTTTCTCCAAAGCCTCGCGCATGGAGCCTTCCAGGATCGGGGTATTTAAAATGACCGGGACGGAGAACGCCTCGGCCATGCGCTTGGTTTCATCATCATCCAGGTAGGCGCGTATCTGCGGCAGGTTATCGCGGTGGATGGCGGCCGTATGTAAATCGATACCATGCGTGGACTTGGCCGCGATTTCGTTAAAGAAAACATGTGACAGTCTGGCCGCCAGTGAACCGGATTCCGATCCGGGGAAAGCACGGTTCAGGTCGCGGCGATCCGGCAGGTAACGCGACTTGTCAATAAAGCCGTATACATTCACCACCGGCACGGCCAGTAACGTGCCCTTGATGCGGTTGATCCGTTTCGATTTCATCAAGCGACGTATGATTTCCACGCCATTGATCTCGTCACCGTGAATGGCCGCGCAAACAAACAAGGTTGGCCCCTCTTCCTTGCCATGGATCACCTGTACCGGGATAGTCAATGAGGTATGCATGTACAGATCGGGGATGGAAAGATCGATGACCTCGCGTTGGCCCGGCTCAACCGTGACGCCACCAATTTCCATGGCCTTGCGTTTTGTTTTTTTAGCCTTTGCCACGGGTGCGGGTCTTTCCTTGTTTGGCATTGTTTTCAATAAATTTGATGATCATGCCGGCAATGTCCTTGCCTGTGGCCTTCTCGATGCCTTCCAGGCCGGGTGAGGAATTCACTTCCATGACCACCGGTCCATGATTGGATCGCAGGATATCAACACCGCAAACATTCAGTCCCATGGTACGGGCAGCACGGGTTGCCGTTTCCCGTTCCATCGGCGTAATCTTTACCAGCCTGGCGCTGCCACCGCGATGGATATTGGAACGAAACTCCCCTTCTTTTGCTTCGCGCATCATGGCGGCCACGACTTTTTCTCCCACAACAAAACAACGAATGTCCGATCCACCGGCCTCTTTAATGAATTCCTGTACCAGGGCACTGGCATTCAGGCCCAGGAAAGATTCAATCACACTTTCCGCGGCCTTGCGGGTTTCGGCCAACACCACGCCGATACCCTGGGTACCCTGCAACAGTTTAATAACCAGTGGCGCACCACCCACCAGCTTGATCAAGTCATCAATGTCATCGGGCTTATTGGCAAAGCCGGTTACCGGTAGGCCAATCCCCTTGCGGGCGAGCAATTGGGACGCCCTTAACTTGTCACGTGACCGGGTAATGGCGACTGATTCATTCAGGGGATAGACTCCCATCATTTCAAACTGCCGCAAGACGGCCGCACCATAAAATGTGACCGAGGCGCCGATTCGCGGGATTACAGAATCAAATTTTTCCAGTTGTGTGCCCTTGTAATGAATACTGGGCATGGCTGAGGTAATGTTCATGTAACAACGCAACACATCGAGCCTGCGGATTTCATGACCGGCCTCTTCGGCAGCTTCGATAAGTCGTTTTGTCGAGTATAAATTCGGATTTCGCGACAACAGTGCGATTTTCATAAACTCTCTCTCCCTCGCTGGGTATTATTTGTATGCCTTTCTGAGTGATCTGCCGTTTATGTATGATTTGCCGGGACTGACAAACAGGTTCCCATCTTTGATTGCTGTTCGCCCCAACAGCATTCTGAACATCATATCATCACGGCTGGTCAGAGTGATCTCTATTGGCCATTCCCGATCGCCGATTTTTAACGGTGTTTCTATAACAATGCGTTCCTCGGCATGGCCACCGGAATCCTTGACGGTTCTAGTATCAATGACCGGTGATATGCATTCGATGACCAGATCGGTATTTCTTTGTAATGGATGAAGCTTAAAGCGAACCTTTTCAACGCCCTGCTCTGAGAAGGTTTCAATATGAAAAGTATGCAGAGCTGACGTCCTGGCACCGGTATCAATCTTTGCCTTGATGGCTGGTACCTTCAAGCCAGGTAATGTCACCCATTCCCGCCAGCCAATTTCCATCGGATGATTTTGATTTTTACTGTTCATACGCTAAAAAACGGGGTATACATTTGCTGGAATCAGTCACTATAGTAACCGATATGGATGTAACCATTTTAAAAACATTTATTGAGGTCCACCGGACCTGCCATTTTGGCAAGGCCGCGGAAAATCTCTTTGTCACACAGTCAACCGTCAGTGCGAGGATAAGGCAACTGGAAACTGAACTTGGTGTCGAATTGTTTAAACGTAACAGGAACAATATCCAGTTAACGACAGCAGGTCAAAAATTTTTAAAGCATGCCGAGTCAATACTTAATGTATGGAACAGGGCCTGCCTGGACATCAACATACAGGAAGAAGGCAAAACCCCTTTTGTGATTGGCGCTGTTCCCAGCCTATGGGATGTTTATCTCGGAAATTTAATTATCAGGCTGCGTTCCCAGTACCCAGACATGGCGATTGTAGCAGAAGCTTCATCATCAGAAAGCCTGGTAAGGGCATTACTTGGACAATCTATCGATGTGGCGTTTATGTATGACTATCCCCAGATACCTGATCTGGAAATCAAGGATGCGATGTCATTCGAATTGATTATGGTCAGTTCGGAAAAAAAACAGACAGTGCAGGATGCCTTCACAAAAAATTACATCTATGTTGACTGGGGCAGTTCATTTTTAAGGGAGCATGCCCGGCATTTCCCGGATAGTCCGGCGCTTGACCTGAGGATAAACCTGGGGCATACCGCGCATTACCTGATCAAGAAAGAAGGAGGTTCTGCCTATTTACCGGAACCGATAGTGCGGGAAGACCTGTCCAGGAAGAGGTTATACCGGGTTGAAGATGCACCCGGTATCAATCGTAAATCGTTTGCTGTCTATCGTCAGAATGAAAACCAGGATTTTGTTGTCGAACTTCTTTCCATGATAAATCCACAGGTTTGATATAATTCCCATCTGTCTGTTGTGGTTTTATACCGGCTTTATTGTCCGCTGAATGTCTATCCGGGACGGAAAGGACTCCCTGGCTGCTGCCTCTGAAATGGTTGATTGCTAGACCGTCAGTATTCTTCATCTCCTAAAAAATCTCTCGCGTTAAAACCTATATACAATTCGTCATTTATCAGGCGGTTTAGTTCCTTCATCTCCTTGTATTTTTCTGCATCACGCCAGGTACGGGTGACCTGTTGTTGCATTTTTGCCAGGAACGGTGTTTCACTGAATTCTGAATCAGTACCCTCAAAATTGGTTACTTCATCTTCCAAGATTGGTTCATCATCCTCATATTCATCATAATCACGGTCGTTCATGCTACCCATGGCAAACCCTCTGAGAGATATTAATTTTAGTAAAAACAACAAAATACACTTGCTGCTGTTGATTAATTCTAACTTCGCAATAGAATTTGGCTCTATATAGAAATTCCAGTTATTGTTGTAAAACAAATAATTTTTATGGTGACAATCTGATTTTTTTATCAAAAACAGGGGGCACGGCAACTGATGTCCAGGGACAATTCAGCGTTAAAAATCATCAAAAAAGTAACCGGCCGGGCGACCAGTGACGGGGCGGGTGTGAATCTGACCCGTATCATGGGAACCCCCGAGCTGAATATGCTGGACCCGTTCCTCCTGCTCGATGAATTCCGGTCGGACAAGGCAGATGATTATATCGCCGGGTTTCCGGACCATCCTCACCGGGGGTTTGAAACCGTCACCTATATGCTCGCCGGAAAAATAAGGCACAAGGACAATGCCGGGCATCAGGGCGTTATCGAGCCCGGCGGCATACAGTGGATGACGGCAGGCCGGGGTATCATTCACTCCGAGATGCCGGAACAGGAAGACGGGTTGTTATGGGGGTTCCAGTTATGGATCAACCTGCCCGCCACACAAAAAATGACGGAGCCCAGGTACCAGGAAGTCAGTAAAGATGAGATACCCAGTGAAACAAGGGACGGAAATATCATTGTACGTGTCATCACCGGCGAGACATCCCTGGGCACCAAGGGACCGGTTAAGAATATTGCCACGAATCCTGTTTATCTGGATATTAGGTTGCCCGCTGGCACAGAATTTAGTGAGCCCGTTGTTACTTCTAATAATAAATTCATTTATATTTACTCGGGCTCTCTCAGTCTTCCAGATACAGGTAACAGGATAACGAAACTGGAAACAGGCGACCTCGCAGTTCTCGGTCAGGGTGAAAAATTATGCATTACAGCGGGAGCTGACGGGGCAAATTGCCTGTTCTTGAGTGCCTTGCCATTAAATGAACCGGTCGCCAGGGGTGGCCCGTTTGTCATGAATACCCGGGATGAGATAGAACAGGCAGTCAGGGATTACCAGGAAGGTAATCTGTAATCAAGACTGTTCGAGCAATAAGGCAATCGGTTTCGGTTTTTCTACACCGTATCCTTGTGCGTAATCGATACCAATTTTTTTCAATAAAGAGATAATTTCATCATTCTCCACGAACTCGGCGATGATTTCCTTGCCCATTGCCCTGCCAATATCACTGATCGATTCAACCAGCGTCCTGTCAAGATTATCCTTGACTATGTTCTTTACAAAGACACCATCAATTTTCAGGTAATCAACCGGGAGGGTTTTCAGGTAACTCAGCGAAGACATACCAGAGCCAAAGTCATCAAGAGAAAAACTGCAACCCGCAGACTTCAGTTCCAGGATAAAGTCAACTGCAATTTTCAGATTACCAATTGCAGCTGTTTCGGTAATTTCGAAACAAATATTTCCTGATGGCACAGTATATTCCTGAAGTTTTTCCTTGATATAGTCCAGTACTTCATGGTTTGACAGGGTTTGGCCCGACAGGTTGACAGAAAAATATAGGTCTCTGGATTTCTCTGAATGTTGCGACATCCAACTAAAGGTTTTATCGATGACCCACTTATCAATTTTTGCTGATAACCCGAAACGCTCCGCAGCAGGCAGGAAGTTACCTGGCGCTATGAGCCTGTCATTATCCAACATCCTGAGAAGAATCTCGTAATGGTGTTTACCTCCTTTTTTTGAAAGTGGTTTAATTTTTTGACACCATAACTGAAAATAGTCTTTCTCAAGACTGTCATTCACTCTGTTGACCCATAACATTTCGTCATGTCTTTGCTGAATGTCTATATTTTCACGATTGAGTATGTGTATTCTGTTTCGCCCACTTTCCTTGGCCATATAACAAGCGGCGTCAGCCAGACTCAGTAAATGTGAGACTGAATCGAAAGAATCAAAAGATTCGCTGATTTCGACCAGTCCAACACTGGCTGTCACACTGAACTTTTTATCTTGCCAGTTAAACCGATACTCTGATATGTCATATTTAATGTCTTCTGCCCGTTGTCTTGACTCTTCAAACGATTCCCCTTTCATCAAAATAACGAAGTTATCGCCGCCCATGCTGGCGAGTAATTCATCTTCCCTTACATGCGAATCAATCAAATTGCCAATTTCTTTAAGCAATTTATCACCAGCAATATGACCGCTGGTCTCGTTTATGACCTTAAATTGATCCAGATCGATATAACACAATGTATATTTCCCTTTATCCTCATCCTGGGCACCGAACAAAAAATTTAATTTATTTTCAAAATCCTTACGGCTTGTAAGCCCCGTCAAAGGATCATGCGTCATTTTATAGGCCAGATCTTCCGTGATTTGCCTCTGGACTGTAACATCTTCACAAACAAGTAGCATGACCGATTGATCTGCAAGATCGTCGTGAATAATCCTGGATATCACCTTGATCCAGATAGTTGTCATGTCTTTCTTCATAACAGGCACTTCCCAAATAGTCAGTTCCTGTGCCTGTCTGAATGCAAATTTCAGTCTGCCCATGGCTTCAATTCTGAAATCCGGCGAAATATAATCTGTAATCGATGAATCCTTGATATCCTCCTTTTTATATCCCAGCCTTTTCGCAGCAAACTCGTTAACCGATATAATTTTCCCCGTGTTGGTCACAGTAAAATACATGGCAGGATTTTGATCGTAGAGCATCCTGAACCTGGCCTCGCTCTCGACCAGTTCCCTGGAACGCTCTTCAATGCGTTTTTCAAGTTCCTGTGACCATTTGTTTAATTCATCTGTGGAGCGCTTGATTTGAATCTGAGCGCCAGCACGCGCAAACAGTACCGAAAAGTCAATAGGCTTGGAAACATAGTCATTCGCACCAAGAGAGAGGAAGTTTATTGCCGAATTACCCTCATGCGTTGCAGTTATCATAATGACCGGTAATTCGGAAGGGCTACTGACTTCGCGTATTCGCACGAGAGTCTGGTAACCGTTCAGACCGGGCATTTTGATATCGAGTAATACCAGGTCAAACGACTCCCTGTTTATCAATTCCAATGCAGCATCACCTGAATTTGCCGCAGTAGGAATATAATGCTGACTGCGGAGCTTTCTCACATACAACTCAAGGTTATCTTCGCTGTCGTCTACGACAAGTATTTTGCCCGCATTGTTCTGCATTGTTTTTATGTTACAGATATCATTGATAAGAGGTTATCATTCCGATTGAATTTATTATATTAAACATTAGTAATCTTGACAGGCAAAAAACTGGCAAAAAATTTACCGAAACAAAAGCAATTATTAATCGCTCGAATGGGGTATATTTCAAATACCCTGTAATGATAGAAATTATAAAATGGAAATAAACAGGGTTGCTATGCCCAGGAAACTGAAAAACCCGGCAATGTCTGTGACAGTCGTCAAAAATATCGAAGAAGACTGTGCAGGATCCTGGCCGGTCACTGTAAGCAGGATAGGTATCACTGCTCCGGCAATACTGGCAACAATCATGGAAAGAATCATTGATAAAATGATAACCAATGTCAGGCCGGCAGATTCACTCCATAAAAACACACCAAGGGCCGTAGTTATTGCCACCAGGATGCCATTCCATAAGCCGACATTAATCTCCTTGAATACTATGCGTGGCCACATTCTGGGATAAATCTCTTTCAGTGCCAGTCCCCGCATGGTGACAGCCAACGCCTGGGCACCGGTATTGCCTGACTGACCGGCTACCACAGGTAATAACACTGCCAGTGCGGTATATTTCGCAATGGTTGATTCAAAAATACCAACCACTGCTGCTGCCATGAACGCGGTTAACAGGTTGATTTGAAGCCATGGCATCCTTTTCCTTACCGAAAAGAAAGCGGGTGATAATGCCCGTTCATCCTTGCTTACACCCACCATGGTCTGGAGATCTGCACTCGTCTCCTCAAGAGCAGCATCGAGCAGCGTATGGTAGCGCAATACGCCAACAAGCCTGCCCTCAAAGTCAACAACCGGCAAATCGTAGATCCGCTTTTTTTCAAACAGGGAAACGATATCCTCCCGCTTGGTATTAACATTTACTACTTCCGGAGGTGTAAGTTGTAACTCTGCCAAGCTTGTTTCATGTTTAGCCAGGGCTATGTCCTCAATTTCCACCATGCCAGTCAAATGATTATCATCATCAACGGTAAACAGTTTTCTGTATGCTCTTCTGGGGCGACCGCGCAGAATATTAATAGTCTCAGACACCGTCATTTCCGGTCTGAAATAAATGACCCGTGTATCCATCAAGGCGCCTGCAGAATCAGGTTCCTGGGAAATTGCACGTCTTAAATCATTGGCAACCGCTGCACCACATGAACGTATAATTTCCTCTTTTCTTTCCTTGTCTGTTATGGCAAGAATGAAACTGGCTGCACGATTGGGTTCCAGTTGGCTGATTACAGCGGTTACATAATCCAGAGGCATATCTATGAGTACTTTTGCAGCAAGCTGTGGAGAATAGCGTTCCCAGACTTTCATGCTTTTACTGACTGGAATTTCTGAAAGTATTTTTCGCGCTTCGTCATAGTCCATTTGCTCAAGTTCCCTTACTGCTTCGGCAGGGTAGCGGTTGAATAATTGTTCATTCAGGGCAAGTTCAATCGGGTTGGATTCAATCATCATGCTTTCTTTTCCTGGAATCTGTATGGTAATCAGGTGATATCATATTGGCACATGCATCCCAAAGGATTTCAGCCAGAGAGAATGCGGTTTCTGATAAATTTTCAATTCCCTGGTGTTCACGTTTAGACTCAAGTGCAACGGTTACTGTCTTCATATTTATAACGCCAACAAACACGCCGGCATGATCAACAACCGGAATAGCATCCTGGATTGAGTTGATTTTCAGGTTATCAATTCTTGTTCTTGCTGATACTGTTTCATCCGGTTCTGACATGATTGATTTCATGTCGGCGTCATCAGAAATCAATAACCTGGACACGGGAATTATGCCTGTCAGTCGTTGTTGACTATCCAGCACATATACTCTGTCCTGGAGTTCAAGATTCGACTGCTTTAATACCCTGACTACTTCTGAGACAGTCATTTCCTGATTAACGGTGAAAACATCCGGGTTCATCAGGTAACCGACCGTGCTGTCCGGGTAACGTAGAACCAGCCTGACCATGTTTGCAAATACAGTTGGCATGGCTCTAATCAGTTTTACCCGCTGACTGCTTTTCATTCTCCTCATCAGCAGAGACGCCTGTTCCGCCCCAAGAATAGAAAGCACTTTTGCAGCGATATCCACCGGCAAGAGTTTCAGGCAGTCTGCAGCATAAGATGGAATCAATTCTTGCGTAATGCTGGCAATGATCACAGGTGGCGTATTTTCAAGAAAGTCTGCCGCTTCCTCCGGTGTATATTGTTGGAGTGTTCGTGCAGATATTTTAGGATGTTGCCTCAGAAAATAGGCAGTGAGTCTGTTTGTCTCCATCTAGAGGGACTCATTATCCAGCAGTACTGAAGCCTCTTCGTCAAATAACTTGGCCGGGATAAATGTTCTTCCTTCCTTGGTTTCCAGTATTACACCATTGGGCAATATCTCGAGTATCTCACCGGTCATGTCCTTGATACGGATTTGCTGGCCTTCCTGATAATTTTTTCGGACATAGCGAGACGAAATAATATTGGATACGGTTGATCCCGCACCTAACCCGAATGCCAGTGCAATTGCGCCTGCCAGCGCAGCAATAACAATCGTCAGAATCTGTTCAAACAACCTGACATCAAGTCCAATCTGTGCCAGCCCGGCAACCACTGACAATACGATCAAGGTTAACCGGACAAGGTTACCCAGATCGGCTGCTTGACGTATGCCTGCCGATCTCGCACCTTCAGTGATCTTGTACTTGAAGAGGTTACCAAAGAATATACCGGCCGTAATAAATAATGCTGCGATTAACAGGTTTGGTAAATGGGTGATTAACCTGCCAAGTAAATCGACAATAAATGGCAGCTTCAGGCTGGCAAGCGCTGCCCGCAGGAAAAGCAGGATTATGACCCAGTAGACTACTGAACCGAGTATCACAGCAACAGGCCAGCGTAGCCGTACCTGGGCAGCAGATATTCCCACCGCACTTACCAATCGGTCGATTCCGACACCCAGGCGCAAAATGATCCAGCGGCAAATCCAGGCCAGGACAATGCCAAGAATGATTAGAATAATGGCTGAGAGGATGTTTGGCAGATAAGCCGCCAATGTTTCCAGGAACTTGTTAAGGCTCTCAAGAAGATAGACTTTTAGCTGGGTTATCTCTTCCATCAACAAGTGTCTTGATAAGAAATAATGGGTCCGGGAGAAAGAAATCTGGTTTGACTAGCATATCCCATCCCGGATTTACTGTCCAAGCAAAGTAACAAAACAAGCGGCCGGATTTTGCTAAAACTAACAGACAGTTATAAAAAAATATGTTTAAATAAATAACCCAGAGTAATCAATCATCAACGGAGCTAATGACCCTAAAAAATTATAATTCCAGTCATTTTTACGATGAATTACTTACACCGGATGGTAAAGCACGCCCCGGATCAGGCAGACTCATCAATTATCTCAAAAAAGCCACCAATGATAACCTGCAAAAACGCAAACACGCCGCTGAACTTGCCATTAAAACCATGGGCATTACTTTTACTGTTTACAGTGAAGGGGAAAACATTGATCGGGAATGGCCCTATGACATTATCCCCCGAGTCATTTCCCTGAGGGAATGGGAAAAGGTTGAAGCCGGGCTTAAACAAAGGCTCACCGCACTGAATCATTTCATTAATGATCTCTATAACGAACAGAAGATCCTGAAAGATAAAATCATTCCAAGAGATCTGCTCAAGAGTTCAAAAAACTATCGTGAACAGTGTCGTGGCATCAAACCGGTCTACGGAGTATGGGCGCATATTTGTGGCACTGACCTGGTGCGTGACAGTGATGGCACAATTTATGTGCTGGAAGATAACCTGCGAGTGCCTTCGGGAGTTTCCTATATGATTGAAAACAGGAAAGTTACCAAGCGGGTTTTTCCGGAATTGTTTGAGGACTATAACATTTTGCCTATGGGTGATTATCCCAGCCAGCTTTTCGATACCCTCAGTTCCATCTCGCCGAGGCCAATGGATTATCCTGAAGTGGCGGTCCTCACACCCGGCATTTATAACTCTGCCTATTTTGAACATTCGTTCCTGGCGCAACAGATGGGAGCTGAGCTGGTCGAAGGTTCAGACCTGGTGGTGGGTGAAGATGACTGTGTCTACATGAAAACCATCGGCGGACTTTCCCGGGTTGATGTGATCTATCGTCGTATCGATGATCTCTTTATAGATCCGGAAGTATTCAACAAGGATTCTTTACTTGGCGTACCGGGACTAAGTCGGGCCTGGAAGAAAGGCAATGTGGCGCTTGCTAATGCACCAGGGGCAGGCGTTGCCGATGACAAGGTGGTTTATACCTATGTACCGGACATGATCCGCTATTACCTCGACGAGGATGCGATCCTGCCCAATGTTCCGAGCTTTTCCTGTAATAATGAAAAAGAACGCAAACATGTTCTGGCCAATCTGGATAAACTGGTGGTCAAGCCAGCGAATGAATCCGGCGGTTATGGCATGTTAATCGGGCCCAAATCCAGCAAGCGTGAACGGGCAGAGTTTGCCCGTCTGATCAAGGCCAGGCCAAGAAATTATATTGCCCAGCCTGTCATCTCGATATCCACCGTACCAACACTTACTGAAAATTCAATTGAACCGCGTCATGTGGACTTGAGGCCGTTTATTCTTCACAGTGACCGGATGTATGTCACCGCAGGTGGACTGACCCGTGTGGCACTGGTCAAAGGTTCGCTGGTTGTAAATTCATCACAAGGTGGTGGCAGCAAAGACACCTGGATCGTCGCGCCAAACAGGGACTGAAAACATGCTCTCACGAGTTGCAGAAAGAATGTACTGGTTTGGACGTTACCTTGAACGTGTCGAAAACACAGCACGACTTGTAAATGTTAATGCCAATCTGCTGCTTGACCTGCCCAAGTCTGTGAAACATATCTGGGACAGTCTGATCCACATTACCGGCAGTGGTGAACTTTTCTTCGAAAAACATGGCAAGGTCGAGGAACGTAATGTCATTCGCTTCATACTTGCTGACACCTCCAACCCCGGATCCATTACCTATTCCGTCAGAATGTGCCGCGAAAATGTTCGCACCACCCGAGAAATTATGCCGAGTGAATCCTGGGAACAGATCAATGAACTTCACCTGTTTGTGAAACAGCATGTCAACAATGCCCAGAACCGGGAGGGTCGTCATGAATTCCTGGATGAGATAATCAATTATTGTAACCAGATCAATGGTTTTCTCAGCAGTAACATGAGCCATGATGAAACCTTTAATTTCATTCAGGTTGGTATGAATCTGGAAAGAGCTGACATGACTTCAAGAATTGTGGATGTTGGCTGTATGGATTTGCTGGGACACAAGGAAACAATACCGGATGCTTTCGATAATATACTCTGGATGAATGTATTGCGTTCACTCAGCGCCTACCAGATGTACAAGCAGCACATCCATGACCGGGTCAACAGCAACGATGTGGTGTCCTTCCTGATTCAGGATGAATATTTTCCGCGTACCGTGGCCTTTGCGTTGTCGGAACTGAATCGTTGCATATCCATTCTACCGAGAAATGATCATGCCTTGCGACAAATCACGCGCATGCAACGGATTGTCGGTGAACTCGAGGTCGAAAAGATAATAGCATCAGGAAAATTACATGAAACCCTGGATGACCTTCAGATAGAGCTGGGTAAAATCCATGAACTGGTTATGCATACCTGGTTCGATTACCTCACAGACAGCGAAACTACCCAGGAGGCACAGGCACAATCCTGATGCTCGGGTTCAGGTTGTTTTCATGAACCTCAAGTCCAGCGTCATGGGTTGCTCAGGGTGCGGTTCTTCCATAGGAACCTCCATTTCCCCCTGGGTATTTCCCAGCTCCCAAAAACGGGAAATACGACGGGCCTCTGCTTCATTGGCATTGACCGGGAAGGTTTCGTAATTTCTCCCGCCCGGGTGGGATACATGATAGGTACAACCGCCAACAGAACGGCTGTTCAGCGTATCAACAATATCAAACACCAATGGTGTATGGGGCCGGATGGTCGGGTGCAGACTGGAATGTGGGTCCCACGCCTTGTAGCGGACACCGGCAATGAAACTGCCGCGCATTCCGGTCGGGCGTAACGGAACCCTGCGGCCGTTACAGGTGACGAGGTAACGATCGCCGGCCATACCATGAACGCTGACCTGAATCCGTTCCACCGAGGAATCTACATAGCGCGCGGTTCCCTGTTCGGTTGATTCCTCGCCCAGCACATGCCAGGGCTCCAGGGCCGTATGCAGATCCAGCTGCATTCCCACCGCGTGGATAGTACCGATGTGTGGAAACCTGAATTCGCGGAATGGTGCAAACCAGTCCAGTTCGAATCCGTAACCGGCTTCCCTGAGATCGTGGACAATGGTTTTCATATCTTCCCAGATAAAATGTCTGAGCATGAATTTATCGTGCAGTTCTGTACCCCAACGAATTAACGGTTGCCTGTAAGGTTTGTTCCAGAACCACGATACCAGACTCCGTAACAGCAGCATTTGTACCAGGCTCATGCGTGCATGTGGTGGCATTTCAAAAGCACGCAACTCGACCAGTCCCAGTCGACCGGTTGGACTGTCCGGGGAATATAACTTGTCGATACAAAACTCGGAACGATGGGTATTACCGGTAAGATCAACCAGGAAGTTTCTCAGGACCCGGTCGACCAGCCATGGAGACTCACAGTCCCCCTCCGGCAATAGCTCAAATGCGATTTCGAGTTCATAAAGATTATCGTCACGGGCCTCATCGACACGCGGTGCCTGGCTGGTCGGGCCAATAAACATCCCGGAAAAAAGATAAGAGAGTGCCGGATGATGCTGCCAGTAGGTTACCAGGCTGCGTAATAATTCCGGACGCCTGAGAAAGGGACTATCAGCGGAACCCGGACCGCCCAGGGTGACGTGGTTGCCACCCCCGGTACCGGTATGGCGGCCATCGATCATGAACTTTTCAGTGCCCAGCCGTGTTTCCCTGGCCGTGTCATACAGGGTCACCGTGTTCTCAACCATCTCACTCCAGCCTGTTGCCGGATGGATATTCACCTCGATGACACCGGGATCCGGCGTAATTTGCAATTTTTCAACGCGCGGATCGCGGGGCGGTTCATAGCCTTCAATAACCACAGGCAGTTTCAGGCTTTCTGCAGTCGCTTCGACCATGGCAACTAACTCCAGATAAGGCTCAATACGTGATAAAGGTGGCATGAAAATATGAATCCGCCCTTCCCTGCATTCAACACAAATTGCCGTATGAACAATTTCATTGGAATTCCGGTTATCACCTGATTTGTTTCGTTGTGACTTCTTGTCGTAGTCAGGCAGATTCTTGTGCTCGGCAAACGGATCAATTTCCGGAATGTCTTCTGAATCTTCCGACAGGCTCCAGGGTAATGATGCCAGCGGCAATCTCAGGCCCATCGGTGAATCTCCCGGCACCAATGACATAACGTCGTTGCGAAACGGCCATACGCTGCTGATCCAGTAACCCTCTTTCTTATCCTCCTTCCATTTCAGCGGTAAGGCATAACCTGTGATACTGTCGAGGCCACGCTTGAATACCCTTGCCACCTGTTTTCGTTCGAGCGTGTCCTCCAGCTTGTTATCTTCAACAGTGACATTATGCGGCAGTTTTGATCGGATAGCCTCGTAATGTTCCTTGTCTTCATAGCCGGGGACGATTCTCTTCGCATCAATCCCGAGTAAACACGTAAGATGCATGATAAATCTCTCAGCATCCTCGGTGGAGTTTTTTGAATCTGTTTGTTCTGCGGCCAGCAGGTTTTCGTTTTTCCAGACGGGGTGACCGTCCTTGCGCCAGATAGCAGACAAGGCCCAGCGTGGCAGGGGTTCACCAGGGTACCACTTGCCCTGGCCTGTGTGTATTAATGAACCTTTGGAAAATTTATCTTTCAGGCGCAATAACAGTTCACCTGCCAGTTGCCGTTTTTCCTTACCTAATGCCTCCTTATTCCACTGGGCACCTTCCATATCATCGATTGAAACAAACGTTGGCTCACCGCCCATGGTCAGGCGCACATCATTTTCCTGTAACTGTTGATCCGTTTTCTCGCCCAAGGACATGATGTTTTGCCACTGGCTGTCTGAATAGGGTTTGGTGACACGAGGATCCTCATAAATTCGTTCCACCGTGTTGGAATGATGGAAGCTGACGTTGGCTGAGGTGGTTGTACCTGTTACCGGTGCTGCCGTGAGGTGACTGGGTGTACAGGCCAGTGGTATATGACCTTCACCGGCAAACAGTCCTGATGTTGGATCCAGCCCTACCCACCCGGCACCCGGCAGGAAAACCTCGACCCATGCATGCAAATCGGTAAAGTCCTGTTCAGGACCGGATGGTCCATCAAGTGCCTTGATATCAGCGGTTAACTGCACCAGGTAACCGGAAACAAATCTGGCCGCAAGTCCGAAATGACGAAGAATCTGAACCAGTAACCAGGCACTGTCCCTGCAGGATCCGGATTTTTTCTGTAGCGTTTCCTCACAGTTTTGCACCCCGGGTTCCATCCTGATGAGGTAACTGATCTCCTGTGACAGCCTCTGATTTATTTCAACCAGAAAATCGATAGTCGGCGTTTTCTTTTTTTCGATTGATTTAATCCACTTCATTAATCCGGGACCTTTTTCATTGATCTCGAGATAGGGCTGCAGGTCCTGGGTCAACAGTTTTTCGTATTTAAAGGGAAACTTTTCCGCTGATTCCTCCAGAAAAAAATCAAACGGATTGATTACCGTCATGCTGGCAATCAATTCAACATGAATTTTCAGCGAGTGGGTTTTTTCCGGGAATACATACCGGGCGAGGTAATTCCCAAAGGGATCCTGTTGCCAGTTAATAAAGTGTTCACCGGGTTGCACCTTGATTGAATAGGATTCAATCGGTGTCCTGCAATGGGGTGCAGGACGTAGTCTGACAACATGCGGGGTGAGTGTAACTAGCCGATCGTATTCGTATTCCGTGTCGTGCCTGAGGGCAACCTTGATAGTCATTATTTATATACAGACCTGATTATGATTATAAACCGAGCATAACAAATTCGAGGTGACTGATTAACTCGTACCGGCCAGGCGGGCACATGAATCACAGAAATAGAATGTTCGGGAGGAACGGATGACTTACTTGTTTTCAAATCCTTCGTTATTTTTGGTTTTATCCCAGTTGCTGCTCCAGGCGATAGGCGGCAGTTTACTGAAGGCCTCTTTCAGGTTCCTGTCCCAGCTGCGCTTGAGTTCCCTGAGGTATTCACTGTCCTCCTCGAAGCGGTAATAGCGATTCAGCAATAGGCTGTTCGCCTCATAGACCATCACTTCAATCGGCGGGCCCACGGTAAGGTTGCTGCGCATGGTTGAATCCATAGAAACCAAGGTGGACAGTGTGGCTGTGTCCAGACTGGAAGAGGGATCAAGTATGCGGTCCAGGATGGGTTTACCGTACTTGCTCTCCCCTATTTGCAGATAAGTCGTATCGGCGGATGTGGTAATGTAATTGCCTTGCGGGTAGACCAGATAGGCGGAATGCTTAGCGTCCATGATCTGGCCACCGATGATGAAACTGGCTTCATAATTAGCGCCGCCATCGGTGTATTTTTCCTGGGCAGAACGGCTGATGTTTCCCAGGTAATCAGCCGCATCGGCCATGTGGCTTACGGTCATCAGATTGACCGGCATAAATTGCTTGATGTCGCGTTTGACCTGGGATATCACGCCTTGCGTCGTGGCAAGGTTGCCGGAACAAAGAATGACAAACTGACGTTCACCATCGACGCCGAATTTGTACATCTTGCTGTAGGTGCTGACATTATCAACTCCTGCATTGGTCCTGGAATCAGAAACAAAGACGATACCGGCATCGATCGAAGCCGCAACACAATACGTCATAGTCAGCCCTTGGGTTTAACTGCACTCGCAAAAATCAATTATAAAAAACTTATATATCAATAAGTTATGGCTTACACTTAATGTTTGATATATCTTGTCATCTGATTTAAGAATATGCTGAACCGGGTATTCAAGCAAGGACAAATGCCACCGGCGATTGTTATCCCGCGGTGGCGTACTGTGAATGAACGCCGATCAGTTTCAGTTTACCGCTTCGACCTGGACCAGGTTATCAAAGAATGTCGGTGCATTGCCCATTTCGACAAACTCGGCAGAACTGGTGATGTTCACCGTGCCCTTGTCGAGCTGGCGCCAATAGCCCAGCGTGGCAACGACCACACCTTCATTCACATCCTCGGTAACTTTTGCGACACCTTTAAACACGCTGGCTTTCTCTTGATCCAGGTCAAGATGGTTCTGTTCTCATCAAGATATAATTTAGCATCTGCAAACCGGATTTTTCAGCAATAAAAGGGGCTTAGGGAGCAATAGCCGTCCTTTTTCAGGGAGGCCGTAAGCTGGGTTTGTCATTCACCAAGATATTACTATGGAGTGATATACTTCCTGACCCATAATACAAAAAAGCAAAATAAATCCATATTCCGGGCCTTTGCCCGATTTATATACAGTGGTCATATATTTATGTCAGATGAAAAAACTGAACAGAAAAAGGAACTTTACGCCTTCCTGTTTTTAACCGGCGTTATAGCACCCGCCATGGCCGTTGCCATTGTAGGCGGTTATGGCTTATTGACCTGGCTTTATCAGCTCTTTATGGGGCCGCCGACAGGATAAGAGAACCATGAAGCATAATACAGGGGTTGATCCAGGACGCCGGGCCTTTCTTAGAGGGCGTTGGCGCAATCGGACCGGGATCAGTCAGCAATGCCTGAACCATAAGGGCGTCTATTGTCAGTCTTGTAAGGACTTTTGTGATGAGCAGGCTATCGTGTTTACGCAAACAAAGATGGGGGTTCGTTTACCTGCCATTGACGAAGACAAATGCACCCATTGCCGGGAATGTATACCGGCATGTCCGGTCAATGCCATCACAATCAGCAGCAATGAGCGTGTTTCCAATGACCAGTGAAACACATATCGCCGGTTTGGTTGTTCATGCCAGGCCGGAGAACTGGAAAAATGTTTTGCATAAAGCAAAGCAACTGCCAAAGGCAGAATGTCATGGAAAGGAAGAAGAAGCCAAATTTGTTTTGGTCGTTGAGGTTAACTCCGAATCAGCGCTTACTTCCTATATGGATGACATAAACAACTGGGAAGGCGTCTTGTCGGTACGTCTTTGTTACCATCATTATGAAGCAGATGAATTGTTAAACGAGGAAATGCCAAATGAAAATTACACGTCGTGATTTTATTCGGGCAAGTGCGGTCAGTTCCGCAGCTATGGCAGCCGGGATTGCCGCTCCTGTTACCGCCACCAACTTAATAACAGATTCCGAGTACACCCGGCTCAAATGGGCCAAGGCCCCGTGCCGCTTTTGCGGCACCGGCTGCAGTGTCAATGTTGCTACCAAAGACGGCAAAGTCGTGGCAACACACGGTGATATCAAATCCGAGGTCAATCGAGGCCTGAATTGTGTAAAGGGATATTTCCTTTCCAAGATCATGTATGGCAAGGATCGCTTAACAACACCGTTGTTGAGAATGAAGAATGGCAAATACCATAAAGAAGGTGATTTTACCCCGGTAAGTTGGGACCAGGCCTTCGACATCATGGAAGAAAAATTTAAAAAGGCCCTGAAAGAAAAAGGACCGACATCTGTAGGTATGTTTGGCTCCGGTCAATGGACTGTTTGGGAAGGTTATGCCGCTTCCAAATTGTATAAGGCCGGTTTTCGTTCCAACAATATCGACCCCAATGCACGTCATTGTATGGCCTCAGCCGTAGGTGGTTTCATACGCACCTTTGGTATCGATGAACCGATGGGGTGTTATGACGATATCGAGAATGCAGATGCGTTCGTGTTGTGGGGATCTAACATGGCGGAGATGCATCCGATACTGTGGACTCGCGTTACTGATCGTCGCTTGAGTGCCCCGCATGTCAAGGTGGCCGTGTTATCGACGTTTGAGAACCGTTGTTTTGAACTGGCCGATGTCCCTGTGGTATTTACTCCACAAACCGACCTAGCCATCCTCAATTATATTGCGAACTACATAATTAAGAACAATAAGGTCAATAAAGCGTTTGTCGATAAACATGTTAATTTCAAACTGGGTAACGACGATATCGGTTACGGGCTGCGTCCCGAGCATGCTTTGCAAAAGGCAGCGAAGAATTCCGACAAGGCCGGAGGCTCAAAACCTATCAGCTTTGAAGAGTTTGCACAGTATGTCGCAAAGTATGACGAAGACTATGTTGAAAAACTCTCCGGTGTATCGCGAGATACATTACAGAAGCTGGCTGAACTTTATGCTGATCCCAATACAAAGGTAACCTCTTTCTGGACCATGGGTTTTAATCAGCATACCCGTGGGGTCTGGTGTAATAATCTGATCTACAATATTCATTTGTTGACCGGGAAGATTTCAACACCGGGTAATAGCCCGTTCTCATTAACGGGGCAGCCCTCAGCCTGTGGTACGGCACGTGAAGTTGGCACCTTTGCTCATCGTTTACCGGCTGACCTGGTCGTGAATAAAAAAGAACATCGCGACATTGCTGAGAAAATCTGGAAGTTGCCGGCAGGTATTATTCCCGGCAAACCCGGTTACCATGCTGTGTTACAAAACCGCATGTTAAAAGACGGTAAGCTCAATGCCTATTGGGTACAGACCAATAATAATATGCAGGCCGCCCCTAACCTGAATGAGGAAGGTTATCCGGGTTATCGTAACCCGGATAATTTTATTGTTGTGTCTGATGCCTATCCGACCGTTACTGCACAGGCGGCGGACCTGATTTTGCCAACAGCGATGTGGGTGGAAAAGGAAGGCGCGTACGGTAATGCAGAACGCCGCACCCAGTTTTGGCATCAAATGGTCGATGCGCCGGGTGAATCAAAGTCCGATCTTTGGCAGCTTGTTGAATTTTCCAAGCGTTTCAAGACCGATGAAGTCTGGCCTAAGGACATCCTGGACAAGAACCCCGAGTACAAGGGCAAGACCCTGTACGAAGTACTTTACACGAATGGCCAGGTGGACAAGTATCCTAACTCGGACATTGAAGAGGGTAATATTAACCGTGAGGCCGAACACTTTGGGTTTTATATCCAGAAAGGCCTGTTTGAAGAATACGCACAGTTTGGTCGCGGACATGCGCATGATCTGGCCGACTTCGATGTTTATCATGAAACGCGTGGTCTTCGCTGGCCAGTGGTCAATGGCAAGGAAACACGCTGGCGTTTTCGCGAAGGCAGTGATCCTTATGTTAAAGCCGGAACCGGTTTCCAGTTTTATGGCAATAAAGATAATCGTGCCAATATCTTTGCCTTGCCGTATGAGCCAGCGGCAGAATCGCCCGATGAGGAATATCCTTTTTGGCTGTCGACAGGTCGTGTCCTGGAACATTGGCATTCCGGTTCAATGACGCAACGCGTCCCCGAGTTATATAAATCATTTCCTGATGCCGTTGCTTATATGCACCCGGATGATGCATTCAAACTTGGCGTCAGACGTGGCAGTGAGATCATCGTGGAATCGCGTCGTGGCAGTATTCGTACCCGTGTCGAAACACGGGGCCGTAACAAACCACCGCGCGGACTGATATTTGTCCCCTGGTTTGATGCCAGTCAATTAATAAATAAAGTCACCTTGGACGCAACTGACCCGATCTCCAAACAAACCGATTTCAAAAAGTGTGCAGTCAAGATCAGGGCCGTGTGAGGGCATTGCTTATGAAAAAACTACTATTACTTTTCCTGTTGATACCGATGTTCGTTATGGCCGAACAAAATATCGCAACCATGCGTTCAGCGGACATCGCGACTGAACCTGATGCACCACGCATGGGTGTTGAAGAAAACAAGGATATGAAAAGAAAACGGAACTATCCGATGCAACCGCCAACCATTCCACACAAGATAGCGGGCTATCAGATCGACCTGAACAGTAACAAATGTTTGTCCTGTCACAGCCGGCGACGAGTCGAAGAATCGCAGGCGCCGATGGTCAGTGTCACGCATTATATGGACCGTGATGGGAACTTTTTGGCGGAGGTGTCACCCCGGCGTTATTTTTGTAACCAATGCCATGTTTCGCAGATTGATGCGAGGCCATTGGTAGAGAATGATTTTAAAGATATTGATGCCATTCTGGACAGTAAAAAAAACAAGACCTGATTACCTATGATTAACAAGCTTAAACAACTCTGGCATACGATTAAAAGTCCGAGCCGGTATTACAGCCTGGGTATCCTGGTAATTGCCGGGTTTCTTGCCGGGATCATCTTCTGGGGTGGTTTTAACACGACACTGGAAGCGACCAATACAGAAGCCTTCTGTATCAGTTGCCATGAGATGAACGATAATCTGTATCAGGAATTGAAATACACAATTCACTATTCCAATGGATCCGGTGTTCGTGCGACCTGTCCGGACTGTCATGTGCCTCATAACTGGACGGACAAGATCACCAGAAAGATGCAGGCCTCTAAGGAAGTTTGGGGCAAGATCTTCGGTACCATCAGTACACGAGAGAAATTCCTGGCCAAGCGCAAGGAGTTAGCGCAGCATGAATGGCATCGATTAAAGGCCAACGATTCTCTTGAATGCCGGAATTGCCATGATTTCCAATATATGGATTTCACCCGCCAGTCGCCGCGTGCGGAAAAGGAGCACAGAAGTGGTTTGGAGTCCGGCGAAAAGACTTGTATCGATTGCCATAAAGGCATTGCCCATGAACTACCGGACATGGCCGAGGTTCAGGGCTGGCAATAATAATTAACCGGCGACCTTGGCCAGCTTATTAGACTGCCAGAACTCAACCCGATTGCGGCCATGACCTCTCCGCGAGTGTGCCGGTGCCTCTCCGGCTCATCGGTGTTGATACTGGCAGCTACTCTCTCTCATCCCTGATATTCATTTGTTTGTCTCTTGCTAAGCAGTTTCGACTTGCACCAGATTATCGAAGAAGGTCGGTGCATTACCCATTTCGCAAAACTCTGCAGAGCTAGTGATGTTCACCGTGCCCTTGTTGAGCTGGCGCCAGTAGCCGAGCGTGGCAACACAAACACCCTCGTTCACATCATCAGTGACTTTCGCGACACACTCGAATGCACCACGGTCATTAAAGACGCGGACATTGCTACCATCTTTAACGTTGCGTGATTTGGCATCGGCAGGATTGATCAGCACGAATTGATCGCCCTGCTCTTTCTGCTTGCCTTCCATATTCGCGTAACAGGAATTGAGGAAGGCATGGCTCTTTGGCGTCACAATATTCAGTGGGTATTTCTTCGCCAGTTCCGGGTTGGTCTCCGGCCGTTCATACGGCGGCAGGTAATCCGGCAACGGATCGATGTCCTGCCCCGGTTGCATGCCCTCGTACATTTGCCGGAACGGCGGGGCAACAAAGTTCTTGGCACCGTCCACCCGGAAATGACACTTGCCGGTCTCGGTCGGGAAGTTTCCTTCCTTATGTGGGCAACGGTCGTCTTTGGTACCGACATTCAAACGGAAAAAACCATGCTCGCGCATGTAATCCATGCTGGCACCTTCACAGGCCGGGGAGTCCCAGTCGATGAAGTTTTCCAGGCATTCCGTGTCTGACCATTTCAAACGGTCCTCTTCATAACCCATCTTGTCGGCGAGTCGGCGGAAGATCTCGTTGTTGGACAAGGCTTCGCCCGGGACATCCACACACTTCTCGTTATAGGTGAGGTAAAGATGTCCCCAGGACAGGATGATGTCTTCCATCTCTGCGCCCATGGCCGCCGGCAACACGATATCGGCATAGGAGGCGGTATCGGAAATAAAATGATCCGCGGCCACATGGAAAATATCTTCGCGTTCCAGCCCCTTCACAACCTTGTCGGCTTCCGGTGATTGCGTTACCGGGTTGGTATTCCAGGTCATGACCGACTTGATCGGTGTCTTGAGTTTTTGCTCGCCGGTCAGTGCCCGGCCCAGCTGCAGGATGCTGACCACCTGTGTGCCTTCCGGGATCCAGTCCGGGCGACAGATCACATCAAACTTATACGGATGTTCCCACACCGGGAACTGGGTGACGCCGCCACCCACGTGGCGCCAGGCGCCGGTCAGGGCCGGGATGCAGGTGACGGCGCGGATGGTCTGGCCACCACCATAGTGACGTTCCAGCGCCACACCCATACGGATCGCGGCCGGCTGCTCGGTAGCAAGTTCTCTCGCGAGCTTGCGAATATCATCTGCAGGTATACCGGTGATGGCCTCGGCCCATTCCGGTGTATGCTTTTTCGAATGTTCGGCCAGGTCTTCATAACCTACGGTGTAATTTTTAACATATTCCTTATCGACCAGACCCTGCTCGATGATGCTGTTAATAACAGCCATGGCCAGGGCTCCATCCGTCGCTGGTTTGGGGGCAATGTGCCAGTCGGCCTCTTTTGCCGTACGGGACTTGTAGGCATCAATGACCACGACTTTCGCGCCTTTCTTTTGTGCATCCTTAACGATGTGCCAGTGATGCAGGTTGGTGCTGATGCTGTTGCAGGCCCAGATGACAATGTACTTGGAATGGATGTAACTCTCGGGATCAAGACCGGCGGTCGGACCGATGGTTAACAGCCAGGCGGTGCAGGAACCTTCCCCGCAATAGGTGCGTTCGCAGACTGTTGCACCCATACGGTTAAAGAAGGCGTCACCACCGTTCAGACCATGGACCAGTCCCTGGTGACCCAGGTAACTGACCGGCAGGATAGCCTGCGGGCCATCGGTTTCGATAATCTGTTTCCATTTTGTGGTAATCGTGTCCAGTGCTTCATCCCAGGTGATTTGTTCGAATTGTTTGGAGCCTTTTGGGCCGACCCGTTTCATCGGGTGCAAGATGCGATCGGGATGGTAGTGTCGTTTTTCGTAATCCTTGAGTTTTACGCACAAGCCACCACGGGTCATGGGATGGTCTTTGTTACCGCGAACACCGACCAGTTTGCCATCTTCGACCTCGAAGACCATGGAACAGGTATCGGGACAATCGTGGGGACAACCGCCATGGAATTCCTGGCGGCCGGGTTTGAGTTGTGCTGACATACAGGTCTCCGAGTGATTTATTCTGCTTTCCTCCACTATACCCTGATCGGCAGATTTGAGAAACTTTAGCCATGCTTTAGAATAGTGGGGTATTCCTTCATATTTTCAGGGAGATAGGTCATGTCCGAGCTCACCAACAAACAACCGATTGCAATCGACGTCGAGGCGGGCAAGGAGTACTGGTGGTGCGCCTGCGGCAAGAGCAAGACCCAGCCCTTCTGTGACGGCTCACACAAAGAGACCTCGCTTTCACCCCTGAAATACACGCCCACAGAGTCAGGCACGGTCTGGTTTTGTGTTTGCAAGCAGACCGGTAACCAGCCCCTTTGCGACGGCAGCCATTCAAAAATCTGAAACCGTTTACTCACCGCGGCAGTCCAAGGGCTATGGCGGTTAAACTCTCGATTTTCCTGATTAGCCTGTTGTCAGTGGCAACAGCAGAGGCCTTTGATCACACCTACCGGGATTATGGCCTGCTGCTTGATGAGGTGGTCATTCCCAAGGGGCAGCAGACCCGGGTGGATTACGCCGCCCTGAAACGCCAGAGCGATCGTCTGGATAAGCTAACCACAGAATTCAGCCGCGTTCCTTTGTCCACCTACACCACCTGGAACAGCGAACAGCAACTGGCCTTTCTCATCAATGCCTATAACCTCTTCACCCTGCAACTGGTGACCCGCCATTACCCGGACATCGACTCCATCAAGGACATCGGCGGTTTCTTTGGCAGTCCCTGGAAAATCCGCTTCTTCAGTCTGTTCGGTGAAATGCAGCACCTCGATTACATCGAGCATGAGTTGATCCGGAATACGTTTCCTGAACCCCGCATCCATTTTGCCCTGGTGTGCGCAGCGATAAGCTGTCCGCCCCTGGTCAAGACACCGTACCAGGGAGCACGGCTCGATGAGCAGCTTGCAACCGTTACCCGCCGGTTTCTAACCGATCCGGAACGGAACCGCTACCGGAGTGGTGATAATGTCCTGGAACTCTCGTCGCTGTTCAAATGGTACAAGAAAGACTTTATTGCCCACTCAGGCAGCCTTGTGGCCTTTGTTGCCCCTTATCTCTTCCTGGATAACGCCGCTGCTATCGAGGACCTGGTGCACGCGGATCCTGAGATTCAGTTTCTGCCCTACGACTGGTCATTAAACCGCGTGACAAGTAATGACTGATCAATTTCATGAATCAGGCCTACAAAAATTTTTTTGATCTTTTTCACATAATTCCCAATTTTTTTGCACCCTGATCCGTGCAAACGGATCTATTCACTTTTGCAAAATTACCTGTCCTTCTTTGTCGCGCCTTTGTAAGCGTATGAGTTACCTGCCTTTGGTGCAAAGCAACACTTTTGAGGCCTAGTTATCCACAGCTTTTGCAATGCCTAAGCACAGGGAAATACACATCATCTTGTGGTTTAATAAGCGCTTGACCACATTTTCTTGTGGTGCTATAGATCACGCTTAACCTACAAATATCAATGCCTTTCCAAGAATTCTTGAAGTTTCTTGGAACACAATTAAACAAAAATGTCATAAAACCGCAGTACGGAGGGGTTAATGGAGGCTGAAAAACTGGTTGAATCCATCAAGGACTCGAATAAAGGCACAGAAAAACACACCAACGCAGGATTACAACCCGACCAGAAATCACAAGAGACACTGGAACTGCAGGCCAATCAGCCCGGTGAATACCGGGTGATCCGCAGAAACGGCAAGGTCACCCGTTTTGACAGCAGCAAGATCAGCGTGGCCATGACCAAGGCCTTTCTTGAAGTGGAGGGTCGAGCCGCAGCAGCGTCCCGGCGTGTCCATGAAAAGATCGCGGAGCTCGCCGATCAGGTTGAATACGCCCTGACCCGGCGTATGCCCGGCGGTGGCACTGTCCACATCGAGGACATCCAGGACCAGGTCGAACTGGCGTTGATGCGGGCCGGTGAGCAGAAAGTGGCCCGTGCCTACGTCATTTACCGTGAAGAACGGGCCAAGGAACGGGCCGCGGCTATGGCCGCCACGGCCCCGGTTGTGCCCAAGCAGCCGGATGCCACCCCGGTCAGCGTGACCCTGGCTGACGGCAGCAAGGCCCCGCTGAATGTTATCCGCCTGAAGGCCATCGTGATTGAGGCCTGCCAGGGCCTGGCAGGCGTGGACGGGCAGCTCATCATCGAGGAAACCCTGCGCAACCTGTTTGACGGTGTTAACGAGAAGGATGTCAATCCGGCGCTGGTGATGAGTGCCCGGACCTTGATTGAAAAAGAACCCAATTACACCTATGCCACCGCCCGTTTGTTACTGGACAACCTGCGGCGCGAGGCCCTGAGCTTCTTATATGATGAACCTACCGAGGCCACGCAACGGGAGATGGAGATCCTCTACCCGGAATACTTTGCCAGATACATCCAGAAAGGCGCCGACCTGGGCATGTTGGATGAGGAACTGGGCAAGTACGATCTGAAACGGCTGGGCAAAGCATTGCGAGCAGATCGCGACAACCAGTTTACGTATCTGGGTCTGCAAACCCTCTATGACCGCTACTTCATCCACTGCGATGGGATCCGCCTCGAATTGCCACAGGCTTTCTTCATGCGTGTCGCCATGGGCCTAGCTATTAACGAGATGGATCGTGAAAACCGGGCGATCGAGTTCTACGAACTGTTGTCATCCTTTGATTTCATGAGCTCAACGCCAACGCTGTTCAATTCCGGCACCTGCCGCCCGCAGTTGTCGAGTTGTTATCTGTCCACAGTGCCGGATGACCTGGATGGCATCTTCAGTGCCATCAAGGACGACGCCCTGCTGTCGAAATTTGCCGGTGGCCTGGGCAATGACTGGACCCCGGTCAGGGGCATGGGTGCACACATCAAGGGCACCAACGGCAAATCCCAGGGCGTTGTGCCCTTCCTGAAAGTCGCCAACGATACCGCGGTTGCCGTTAACCAGGGAGGCAAGCGCAAGGGCGCCATGTGCGCCTACCTGGAGACCTGGCACATAGACGTGGAAGAATTCCTGGAACTGCGCAAGAACACCGGCGACGACCGCCGCCGCACCCATGACATGAATACTGCCAACTGGATCCCGGACCTGTTCATGAAGCGGGTAGCTGAGGGAGGTCCCTGGACCCTGTTTTCCCCGGACGAAGTCCCGGATCTGCATGATCATTACGGCAAGGATTTTGAAGAAGCCTACCTGCAATACGAAGCCAGGGCCGACCGTGGTGAGATCCGCAACTTCAAGCGCATCAAGGCTGTGGACCTCTGGCGCAAGATGCTGTCCATGCTGTTCGAGACCGGCCATCCCTGGTTCACTTTCAAGGACCCATGCAACTTGCGTTCCCCGCAACAGCACACGGGCGTGGTGCACTCGTCGAACCTCTGCACCGAGATCACCCTGAATACCTCAACCGAGGAAATCGCGGTTTGCAACCTGGGTTCTGTCAACCTGGCCCAGCATATCGACGAGGCCACGGGGACGCTGGACACGGAAAAACTGGAAAAGACGATCAACACGGCCATGCGCATGCTGGACAACGTGATTGATTACAACTACTACAGTGTGCCGCAGGCACGCCGTTCCAACCTGCGCCACCGTCCGGTAGGCATGGGCATCATGGGTTTCCAGGATGCCCTGTACAAGCTGCGGCTGCCTTATGCTTCGGATGAGGCCGTGCAATTTGCCGACACCAGCATGGAAACCATTAGTTATTATGCCATCAAGGCCTCAACCAATCTGGCCGAGGAACGTGGCCCCTATGCCAGCTTCCCGGGTTCCCTGTGGAGCAAGGGCATACTGCCTATCGATTCCCTGCAGCTCATGGCCGAACATCGCCAGGAGTATCTGCAGGCCGATATGAGCCAGACCCTGGACTGGGACAGCCTGCGTGAACGCATCCGGACTGTCGGCATGCGTAATTCCAACTGCATGGCCATCGCCCCTACTGCAACGATTTCCAATATTTGCGGCGTCTGCCAGTCGATCGAACCGACTTACCAGAACCTGTTCGTGAAATCGAACCTGTCCGGTGAGTTTACGGTTATCAATCCCTGCCTGGTTCACGACCTGAAGAGCCGTGATCTGTGGGACGAAGTGATGGTCAATGATCTGAAGTACTTCGATGGCAGCGTCTTGCCGATTGATCGCATCCCGGACGATATCAAGCAGTTGTATGCCACGGCCTTTGAGATCGATCCGCGCTGGCTGGTTGAAGCGGCAGCACGCCGGCAAAAATGGATAGACCAGGCACAGTCACTGAACCTGTACATGTCCAACCCGGATGGCAAGAAACTCGACAATCTCTACAAGCTGGCCTGGATCAGGGGTCTGAAGACCACCTATTACCTGCGCAGCATGGGTGCAACCCACGTTGAGAAGAGCACCTTGTCCGGTGGCCGGGAAAACAAACTGGCTGCGGTTAACAGGGATAACAACGCCCCCGAGGCCTGCTCTATCGACGATCCGGATTGTGAGGCCTGCCAGTAAGGAATAAACAAAAAAGTTGAACGCGAAAAGTTAACGTCGGAGGAATTAAATAATGTTGAATTGGGATGATCCATTAGCTGCCGTCAGAACAGCAAACACTCAAACCAGGAAACCCATGGTTAAACGCGTGCAACCGGCTTATGAGCCCGCTGAGGAAGAGGATATTTCTGATGAACCGACGGTACCCGCTGATGTGTATTCCCTGAAAGCCAGCGACGAGCACTCGCCGGTACCGCAACCGGAGTCCCATGAAGAACAACATGGCGTGACCGGACTCGAGGAAATCGAGTTTGGTGCAGATCGCATTACGGTCGATGACAAACAGATGATCAACTGCAAGGCCGACCTGAACCAGCTGGTTCCATTCAAGTACAAGTGGGCCTGGCAGAAGTATCTTGATGGCTGTGCCAACCACTGGATGCCCCAGGAAATCAACATGAACGCTGACATTGCCTTGTGGAAAAATCCGCAGGGCCTGACCGAAGATGAGCGTACCATCATCAAGCGCAATCTGGGTTTCTTTGCCTCCGCCGATTCACTGGTGGCCAATAACCTGGTGCTGGCCGTATACCGGCATATCACCAACCCGGAATGTCGCCAGTACCTGCTACGCCAGGCCTTTGAAGAAGCCCTGCATACCCATGCCTACCAGTACTGCGTGGAATCCCTGGGGCTGGATGAGGCCGAGGTCTTTAATATGTACCGTGAAATCCCTTCGATCCATGACAAGGCATCCTGGGCGATGAAATACACCAAGAGCCTGGGGGATCCGAATTTCCATACCGGCACCACTGAAGATGATCAACGCCTGCTCCGCGACCTGATTGCCTTCTATGTGATCTTCGAGGGCATCTTTTTCTATGTCGGGTTTGTACAGGTCCTGTCCATGGGTCGGCGTAACAAGATGACCGGCTGTGCCGAGCAGTTCCAGTACATCCTGCGTGATGAATCCATGCACATGAATTTCGGTATTGATGTCATCAACCAGATCAAGATCGAGAATCCGCATCTGTGGACGGAAGACTTTAAGCAGGAAATCATAAAGATGATCAAGCAGTCCGTTGATCTGGAAATACGCTATGCCTATGACACCATGCCGCGTGGCGTGCTCGGCCTGAATGCCAAGATGTTTGAAGATTATCTCAAGTTCATTGCCAACCGCCGCTGTGCACAGATTGGCCTGCCGGAACAATATCCCAAGGCAAGCAATCCGTTCCCGTGGATGAGTGAATTAATGGACCTGAAAAAAGAGAAGAACTTTTTTGAAACGCGCGTGACGGAATATCAGACAGGTGGAACTCTCACCTGGGACTAGGGTGCTGAAAAAGTTTGCCTTACCGTGACCGCCGTAGCGGGAAGTCGAGATGGATGCTCGACTATTGCCTGGTATCTCCAGCCTCTTCCGGATACCAGGCCTTCTTATTCTGTCAGAGGGCTGCCCGCATGATGTGGGAGTCCTCTTTCAAATTATAGTTGATATGGAACCGGGGGAACCATGACCAGTAAAAATTCACCAAAATCATCCCGTTGGCATGCCCCTAAAACACCCATATCTGCAACGCCACGCGTATATGAGCTTATTGAACAGGGCAGCATTGTCCGTGAAGGCGACTGGTACCGGGTTTACGACATTCGTGTACTCGGTGAGGAACTGTTTGGCATGGTGAGACGCTTACTGGTAAGTAATGAAGAAGTACTGGTAAAACTGTACTAATTCAGCATTCCAGCCCATCTTGCGGCTATTTCATTTTCGTTATCATTTCTCCAGCCTGTCAGCAAGCTTGATACCCGAGTGGTATTAAAGTAAGTTGGCATCAGGTTCGCTCATCATTTAATAATCACAGAACCTCAACCGGAGAGGGACTATGGTTGATCGGCTCACTGCCGCATTATTTTTTATTTTACTATTTACAATCAGCGGCTGTGATTCAGGAACTACTGCTACAAGATCACTCAAGGACATAAAAGATTCTGGTACGCTCATCGTCCTGTCTGAAAATGCACCCACCATCTGGTACATTGATCGTGAAGGGAATCCCACTGGCCCTGAATATGACATGATGACGTCTTTTGCCAAACATCTCGGTGTTGAAGTTGAATTTGAAATTGAGGATTCACTGAAAGATATTTTTGAAGAACTGGACAAGGGCAATGGCGATCTTGCCGCTGCAACAATCACGATTACACCGGAACGTCAGAAAAAATATTTATTCAGTAAACCATACCAGGACGTCACGCAACAGGTCGTTTGCCGTCGTGATAATGTCCAACCGGAATCCGTTGCTGAACTTGTTGGACTGGATATCAAGGTAATTGCCAAAAGCAGTTATAGCGAGTTATTGACTGCTTTAAAAAAAGATTATCCGGAACTTCATTGGGAAGAAACCAGCGATGTGACAACTGTGCAATTACTGGAGGACGTATGGGAGCGAAAGATTGATTGCACGGTTGCTGATTCAAATGTGGTCGACATAAATCGCCGTTATTACCCTGAATTAATTGCGCCATTCAATCTTTCCAGAGTACAACAACTGGGATGGGTAATGAACGAGGCACAAACTGATCTGAAAAAAGAAATGGATCTCTGGCTGGCAAACTATAAAAAGAGCGGCAATCATGCCCGGGTAATGGAAAAATATTATGGTTTCTTTGAGGCCTTTGATTATGTCGATATACGCAAATTTCTCAAACGCATCGACAACCGCCTTCCCAAGTACAGGAAATATTTCGAAAATGCCAGTGAAAAATACGAACTTCCGTTTACACTATTGGCTGCACAGGCCTACCAAGAATCACATTGGAATCCCAGGGCCAAAAGCCCTACCGGGGTACGTGGCATCATGATGCTGACCATTAATACGGCGCATGCCATGGGCGTTGAAGATCGTCTGAACCCGGAACAGAGTATCATGGGTGGAGCAAAGTACTTGGCCAAGATGAAAAAACGCTTTGATGAAAATCTCGTGCATGAACCTGATCTCACCTGGCTTGCACTGGCCGCATATAATATCGGCCGTGGTCATATTCATGATGCACAAACCCTGGCACGACAACAGGGCAATAATCCTTACATGTGGAGTGATATTCGTGAGGTATTGCCCCTGCTCTCAAGAAAATCGGTATATAAAAAGCTGCGTTACGGTTACGCAAGGGGAAATGAACCAGTTCGTTATGTCCAACGAATCCGCGAATATCAGCACATACTCGAAAATGAATTTCAGTGAGACTCTGAGAAATTAAGTGGTAATAGGCTTCAGGTGAGTTGATTCAGGATTTTTATTTTCCAGCAGGTCAAGAAAAGACGATAAATACTTGTAATACAGCCACCAGGGTTTTACAAACGTGTCGACCAACATGTCACCGAATGCTTCGTCGATGAATCCCGAACTCGATAAATACGCGGCGCTGTAGTTATTCTCCTGAGGTTCTGCCGGCTTTAACAAGACCAGATTCTGACATTCAAGCTGGCTGGCAAGCCAGAAGGAAAGACTGTCCGAGGTAATGTCCCAGCTGGCCTTGATCGCAGGATTATCAAATGTCATTTTGTACGGAAACCAGACCGGGATCTGTTTCTGATCAAGCCAGTGGTTGATTGCTTCAAGGGACTCGGCAGCATGCAAGCAAGGGTTCATGGTAATCAGGAGATCCCCGAATTCTTCCATTGCTCTGAGGGCAAGTCTATGCGCTGTGAGGTCATCCAGTTTCAGCTCCTCATAAAGCAGCCTGACCTGATCGGCGAATACGCCACCCCCGGGAACTATCACGACTTGTCCTGCCCCGTGTTCGGACAATTGCTTCAGAGTCTCCGGTAAGTCTCCGGTCTCCAGCAAACTACCACCCAGCTTAAGCACCCACATCAACTGGCCATGTCTTTTATTTGTTTTTTCTCCAGCAATTTCAATAGCGCGGCCGCCTTGTCATAGCATTCCTGGTATTCAGATTCCATTACTGAATCATTGATTATGCCTCCTCCTGCCCAGCAATACATCTTGTCCTGGTGATGCACCAGAGTACGTATGGCAATATTGCAGTCCATGTTGCCATCAAACCCGATGTATCCCATGGATCCGCAATATACGGTACGGCGATGGGGTTCCAGTTCTTCAATGATTTCCATCGACCTCAGTTTTGGGGCACCGGTAATCGAACCGCCGGGGAAACATCCACGCAGTAAATCCACTGCGTGGCGATCCGGTTTCAACTGACCCGTTACCGTACTGACAAGATGATGAACAGTTGCATAACTTTCAAGTGCAAATAATTTTGGTACAGAAACTGTGCCATTAATACAATTTTTTCCAAGGTCATTGCGAAGTAGATCCACAATCATGACATTCTCAGCCCTGTCCTTTTCGCTCTCCAGGAGCTCAACCGCCAGGGCCTTGTCTTCATAGGCATAGGACGAGCGCCGACGGGTACCCTTGATCGGCCTGGTTTCAACCAAACCACCCGTTACTTTCAAAAAACGTTCAGGTGATGAACTCAATACCGCGCCATCAGGAGTATGCATATAGGCGGCAAACGGTGCTGGATTAAGCGAACGCAGACGAGTATAGGCATCCCAGTGCGAACCACTGACCTCTATCATGAAACGCTGCGCCAGGTTGACCTGGTAACAATCACCTTCATGAATGTAATGTTTTATTTTACAAAACGCTTTTTCGTAAGCGGGCTTGTCAAGGTTAGATGTAATTTCTGTACGCGGTGTGAAATACGGTGTCTGTTTTTTTACAGGTGTATTAAAAAGCTGAACCAGTTCCTGCCATTGTTCAATGGTTCGGGTATCACGGCAATTACCCACGAGCCAGCTACGTCGCTGATGATGATCGACGACCACCGCCCAGTCATAAATCCCGATCGCCATGTCCGGTAAGGGCAGGTCATCAGTGGCAATCACGGGCAGAGACTCAATGCGCCTGCCGAGATCATAGGCGAAATAACCCAGCGCCCCACCACAAAAGGGCAAGCCGGTAAAATTTTCTTCTTTTGCTCCCAGGTATTCCTTTACCAGCGCAAAGGGATCAACATTCGATTGTTCCTCTTTGCCTTGGGGGTCAGTAATCATGGTTAGCTGACCACGTGTGGTCAATGTTATGAATGGGCGGCATGCCAGGATATCGTAACGGCCGAGATCAATGTTCGGAAAGCCACTGTCCAGGAAAATACTCCAAGGTTCATGAGCAATCAGCGTAAAAAGCTGTGATGAATCCCGGTGATAGGGTAATTCGGTTAACTTGACACTCAAGTCGACAACCTCGCAAGCTGTGCTACGGCAACTGCCGTGGCCGATCGGGAAATTCCGGGCTTGATATCCTCCTTTGCCTCCAGTAAATCAGTAAAATCAATATAATTAATACCACACTCCTTTGCCAATTTGGCAACCAGAAATTTCCCGGCACCGGCACCAACCAGGTTTTTACTGATTCCGGATCTGCCTGAAATCTTAGCAACGGCCTGTTTAATCCGTTGTAACTGTCTGTTCGCCAGGTCATCTGCCATTTCCACACACACCGCTTCGCTCATGTCTCCAAGGTCAGAACCTGCCATACGTGCAAGACGGCGGGCACTGGCATTACGGGTCTTGGCCGCACCATCTGCAGTCGCCTGCATGTCATCCTGTTCGCGCAACTCATCGGTAAGACGGTAAACATCCGCCGTGGTAGCAAATAGTTCAGCGACCAGTGGGTGTGATTTTCCTGACAATGTTACCCTGTCGGTAAGTGCCATGATCGGCGTGCGCACTACGCCAGAATAAATCAACTCATTGGCGGCAAGTCGTTCAAAATCGGTATAACCACAATTGAGCAAAGTTTGCTCCCTGAACGGAATAATATCTGTGGTGGTACTGCCGATATCAACCAGAATACCTTCCTCGATTACCCGGGCAAGAAAACTCGCGGTCGCGTGCCAGTTGGCTGATGCAATTTGTTGATAATAGCGGCCTGTCTGTTCGCACGGTATCCAGCCGGTCTGGCCGGCATAAAACTGTGTCCGCACATCGCCGTACAATGATGAAACCAGGCAGGTGAGCTGTTTTAATCCATTTCGCCGGTCCGGAAAGATATCCACCAGTTCAGCCGTTGTCGTAAATGAATGTGTCTGTGTTTTGCCGGATACACGTTTGTTTATATCGGCCAGTGCCAGGCCAAGACTCTCAATCCCCTGCCATAATGGGGTACAACTCTGATGCACACTGATGATTTCACCGGCAGGACCGATCTCGGCCATCTTGAGATGGGCTCCCCCTATATCCCAGCCAATAAATCTTTCCTCAACCATGCGCCATTATAGCCTGATGGGTACCACTTGACATGATAAGGCCCCGATATCAGGTAATCTTCCGGAGCGAAACGCATTGATGATCAACCTGGCCGGGTTGATTTCAAGGGATTGCCGTAGACCGGCATAAGCTGTGGTCAGTCTCGGATTGATCTCCAGTACCCGGGGGCCGTTGTCTGTAAGGATCAAGTCCACGCCGACATAACCTCGCAAGCCCTTGAAAGCCTGTACTAATTTGACAGAAAGATCTTCCAGCTCAGGCCTTTGCTGAGCCAGTTCATTAACGATAACCCCTCTGAATTGCCCGCGACCCTCACTGAATTCGAATAACTGGCGGTTGCATGACAGGATCCGGCAGTTACCTTCCAGGCATAATAGAGAGAGGCTGGCTGGCACACCGGCTGTGTAAGGCTGAAGAATGCATGACTGCCTGTCCTGTTCCGCAAGATAATCCTGCAATTCACCGGCCTCTCTGAACCAGAGACAACCTTCTCCACCCACACCATCATCAGGTTTGATCACACAACCCAATTGCGGCCAGGGATTAATATCGTGTAACTCAGGCACGCAGGGAATTCCGTGATTAATCAAGCGGTCCAGTGTTTCATGCTTGCTGCTGGCCAGTCGTATGGTCTCGGCCGTGCTGCCCAACAACAGGCAATCGTAATGACAGGCTTCCTGTACCAGTCCTTGCAGGATCCCAGCGGTTTCCGGTGCGATGATCCAGACAGCATCAGCGTCAGCAATATATGTAACTCGTTTCTTCTCATGATTCGGGCCGGCCGGGAGAAATTCAATATCCACGTCTGGCCGTTCCACCCTGTCATCTTGCATACAGATAATGTCCTTATAACCGCTATCGATTAAATCCTTTAGCAGACTGGTCAGCATCATGTGACCTTCCTGCAACAGGGAAAATGGCAGCGGTTTATCCAGCAAACCACCCCCCGTGATAAACTCATAAACGAAAATGCGCATGCGGTTACCCAGATTTCACAATCGTGGTTTACTGAATAAAAAAAACACAAGAGAAATGCGAATTATACCGGTCATTGATATTCTCGATGGAAAGGTTGTCCACGCTATCCGTGGCCAACGTAACGCTTATCAACCTATCACTTCCAGTCTCAGTCGTTGTTCCCAACCGCACAATATTCTACAGGGCTTTCTGGGACTTTACCCTTTTGAGACATTCTATATTGCCGATCTCAATGCGATCATGAACAAGGGAAACAATGCCGCGGTGATCGAAAAACTGATAACAAAATATCCCCGGTATTTGTTCTGGCTGGATGCCGGAGCGAATATAACCGGGACATCGCCCAGTATGACAAACCTTGTTCCTATCATAGGCAGCGAAACGAATATCACCGAGACGGAGCTGGCTGATATTAGAAAACAGCATAACGATATAGTGTTGTCACTAGATTTCAGGGACAAACGACTGCTGGGTAATACCTCACTACTGGAATCGGCACGGGAGTGGCCGGAAAACATCATACTAATGGACCTTGACCGGGTCGGCACGGGAAGTGGTCATGACAGGGAATTACTGAATAATTTCCTCACAGCTTACCGGGATCACAACGTATTTATTGCCGGCGGCATTCATAACTTATCTGAACTTCTGGAATTGAAACACTGTGGTGTCAGCGGTGTCTTGCTGGCGACGGCATTACACCGCGGTGAAGTTACAGAACAAGACCTGTTTACCTTGCAAGAAGCATAAAAAAATGCCCCGCAGAGCGGGGCATTGTTATAGCAAAGGCCGAATATGACTTCAGCCTGACCGCATATAGCTTCTTTTTATTATGAATGAGCCTGGAAGGGATGATCTGCTGTACCCTTCTTGGCAACCACTTCAGCCGCCTTGGGCTCACGAGCAACTGCACGCTTGATAGATTCCTTGACTGCCTGATAGTTGTAGTCCTGGATCTTGTCGTTGTCTTCTGCCAGCCAGTGAATGAATACGCCAACACAAATAAAAATATCATCGGCTTCATTGGCAGGGATGGTGCCGTCTTCAACACAATCCATCACAGCCATGGCAACTGCACGCTGGGCAGGACCAAACATCTGGACTGCCTGGGTTGCCCCCTTGATGGTTACCTTGTTGAACAAGATGGTATTGGGCTTGCAAGCCAGGTTTGGTGCAACAACAGCCAGCAATGTGCTGAACCCATCCTTGTTATTAGTCAGCGCATTACAGAATGCTGCTTCGGCCGCACTGCCACGGGGACCCATAATCAAATCGATGTGGGCAACCTCGTTACCATCACCAACCAAAGATTCACCTATTAATACTCTGTCTATGACTGCCATCTTATTATCTCCTCCAGTTAGAAAGCCAAATATTTTGCTCAAAATTGACATTGCTGCTTTCCTTTGTTTTTTGAAAGTAAATTTATAAGGTTAACCCCTTATTACCTTTGCCAGTCAGACAACATTCAATTGTCCTCCCGCAAACTTTTCACCCAACATGAAAACCAGAATACTTGCAGCGGTCAGGTCCGCACTGGTGCCTGGGTTGATATTTTCGCTTTTTAGTTCCCTGTCAAATTCCAGCAAGATGGGAAAGGCATCCTCTGGATTCTTGTTATTTTTGAACAGGTCAAACACCTTTTTTGCACGGGTCTTGACCTGCTCTGCCAGCTTGTTACCGAACTTGCGACCTATATGAGAATCTGTCTGTGTCGACAGGAAATTCAGGTAACAAGCAACAATAGCCCATTCTACACCATTCCATCGCTCAGTGAATCCCCTCAAAGAATCAACACCTAATGTAAAGATATCACTAAACGATGTAACATACTGTTTCGCAATGTTATCCCGTTCTCTTGCTGCTTCCATGGCCGCCAGCAGGCTGCATTGCGGGTCTAAATGTACGTCAAATTGATCGCTATGTCCAAGCCCTCCGGGGTTCGCTTTTCGAATCGCCTGGAAAATCATTTGTGCATCATTTAATGTCGAATTTTTAAGCACAATTTCGAGCTTTTCCCTGCCACTGGTGTTGTCACCACCACTGGCCTGTTCCGCTGCCATAACTATCGGGGCAAACAGGAGGATCATGCCGAGATTGGTATTGCAATTCACTGCGGCAATGGTCTTTTCGACCGACAGCAGTACCCGTTCGCCCAGGCTTAATGTGCGGTTGCACAATAGCGGAGATACCAGCTCGGCGCTGCTCATGAAATCCTTCACCGTCATCTCATGACCATCCGAGTAGCGACTGACATTTCCGGGCTTGAGGGCGTTAACCTCCTGACTGAAACTTGCCAGCACGAGCTCTTCCAGCTCAGTCTGGCTTGGTGGCAATGCGCGGCTCATTCAGGACTGGGATATCAGGGGCTGGCGGCGAGCGATCTTGCTGACAAAATGATCAATCAGCTGGGCCGCGATGTTAAAGTCTGTGACGGACTGTAATCCCCACCAGGCCGGTATGCTGTTTACCTCAATGATCTGCAGTTGACCCTGCGTATCAATCAAAAGATCGACCCCCGCATAATCAATGGCCACGGCGTCGACTGCCGCTTCTGCCAGATCACACAGCGGCCTGTCCAATGGCAAGCACTCGCACGACGCGCCCTGGGCCCGGTTGGTTATCCAGTGCTGGCCGGAGCGGCGCATGGCGGCAATGGCCTTCCCAGCAATCACAAATACACGGATATCTGACCAGCCGGTCTGTTTTCTCTCGACAAACGACTGCAGATAATAGACACCGGCAAATGTTTCATCAATTAGCATTGGCGTCTCTTTCGAGAGGCGCTGAATGCCCAATCCCTGTGATCCAAACAGGGGTTTCATAAGCAGACTGCGACCGGCAGCCGTCTCTTTCTCATATATATGAACCGCCGTCTCGACGGATTCAAAAACCCAGGTGGCTGGAGTCGGCAGGCCAGCCTGTTTGAGGAGAAACGTGGTCATGGCCTTGTCAACCGTTCGTTCGATGGCACGTGGCTCGTTGTAAACGGTTACACCGGACTGCGCCAGGGCATGGAGGATATCCAGCCGGTGAATCACCTGCTCCAGGGTCCCCCCGGGAACGCCACGGACAAAAACTCCGATGGGATAACACTCTTCGAAACCAGGCAAATGAACCGGCAAGCCAGCATCATCAAACCGGAACTCGCATTCTGTCAGTGACAGATAACTTGCACCCAGGCCATGCTGTGCCAGCGCGTTGATCAGCTCGCGGCCATGCCAGCCCGGGTCATCAGTGAAGATAGCTATCTGTGGAACGAGATCAGCCACACTTTTCACTGAATGATTTGTTTAACAGAACTGAATCAATTTTGCCGGCATGAAAACTGTTTCCGGTTTTCAATGACGACACTGTTACTCTGGCAGGACTGAAAAGCATCGGATCGATCTTGTAAAAATCATAGCCCACGTCCTTGAAGATATTACCGAAGGGTTTACCGTAATCACCCGATGCACTGCTGGGCAATTGCCTGGCCAGTTGATCAGCACTATCATCATCCTCGTTAACAAACAGATGCACCTGACCGGCAAACAGGATGGCATCATTGGTACGGCTCATGGCCGTCATAAAGTCTTTTGAAGGCGGGCATATCGGGGCGCTTCCGGCCCCATCGACGATGTTCTCCAGATGAAATCCGAGGGCGTGGACCTTGTGCAGGGCAGTTTCCAGCACCCGGGCAACAACCTGAACGGAACCTGCAAGGCTTGAGGTCGGCGTGATGATTAAGGTCAGTTGCTTGGCAAAGAGACCACATTGCTCGCTGATCTTGTCTGCGATCTCAACCGGTGGCAGGGCATCGGCCTCGATCACGATACAGGCCTGTTCCGCCTCGTCCCGGTATTTGAGTTCAGCAAACAATTCTTCCTTGCTACCCATGGCCCGACCCGGCCCGGATCCAAGGGCATTGAATGCGCCCTTGCCTTCCCCATGCGAGAGACTCCAGCCCGCATATTGGCTTGCAAGACAGGCGATGACCGGGTTGGAACTGTGTACATCCAGATGCCAGGACCAGTTTTCGAAATTGGTTGAGGCGCGAAGCTTGACGGTACCCAATCCGCCCATGCAGATTTCGCCAATCCGACGACCGGCCTCCAGACCACCGGCGACCTTGATACCGGCATCGATAACTGTGGTGCCATTCTCAAGTTTACTGACAGCCAACCGCAGCGGTATGGCGTTGCTTATTAATGACTCAACCAGTGGCTGGGTGAGCGTATTCACACTGGGTAATTTCTGTTCTTGCATCGTTTCCTCTCTTGCTTTTTCTTGTTTCAGGCTGCGTGCCGGGCAGATTCCAGTAGGTGCTGAAATGTTGACTGCCGATGGTCGAGTAATTCTTTGATTCCTGCATGTGTCCCCGCCCTGGCCTTCAGGCTACAAACAGGTTCGCCGGCGTTAATTTCCGTTCCTGGTAGCGGGCGATCCGAGATCCATATAGGCCAATCCAGCACAGGCATGATGAAGCCCCTGTCAGCATACACAATCAGGCTGCCCCGGAGCCACTCATCTTCGGTATAGGTCTCTGGCAGGTGCCCCATGCAGGCCTGAATGTGCGCTTGCAGAAGATGATTGCCCACATCATAGTGTTCAAAACTGGCAGTAGGCCGTGGATTGAGTTCCAGGACATACCAGTGCTGCGCATCGGTTACGATGATATCCAACCCACAAAGCCCTTTGAGTTGTAGTTCCCGGACCAGAATTATGATCGCATTAATCAATTCCTTATATAACCTCTCTGGCACCATCCGGCCACAGGTGGCTGTACCGGCGTAACGGTAATCTCCGCTGCCCGGCCCGGTTTGCCAGGTTTCATTTACACCTATCAACCGGGCATCCTGACCATTCCCGAGAAAGACCACGGAATACGTGGCGCCAGTGATTGATTCCTGCAGAAATGAACCTTCCGGTAACGGGCTGCCATTAACGTAATCCCGGACATGCCCGCCACCACTGCCCGCCCTTTTCTTGATTTTCCAGCGGCCGTTCTGCTTTCTCTCTAACGCTATGGCGGGAGTCGGGATAGCGGCCTTTTCCAGGATATGTTGCAATCCTGCCGGGTCCTTGCAGGACTGAACCGTGTGATAGTCATTGCCACAAAGGCTCCAGCGGCGGGAAATGAAATCATAAACTTCCTTACTGCACGCCTCCATACCACTGCCGGTGACCACATGACTGATTGGGATTGATTCATAGTCCTTCAGCAGATCGAGCAATGCCATCGAATCCAGCATCCCATCTTGACAGCCGAGCATGCGCCAGCTGTCTGCGATTGTTCTTGTTTCCTGGTCGGCAAAACAATCGATGGTATGGCTATGGATTGCCGAACTGGCAGCTGATTCCGCCAGTGCCCGCGCAGATTGCGAAATGATCAGGCAATCATTTCTTGGCGGCATATTCCCTGGCTGATTCAAACGCCTTTTCATGGTCCAGATAGAGAGGCTTGTCAGTTGTCTTCATCAGCTCAAACATATGGTAATGGACCTTGTATTTCACATTGCCAATGGCCAGTGCCCCGATACCCAGTGCCTTTTGCGGAGTATCTTCGAGGACCTTTCCCATATCATGTACGCCCACGCCTTCAATGCCACCCGGTGGTACGGCATTCACATCTGCTGCAATCTGCAGTTTTTTGCCCGCTTTCAGGTGTGCCTTCGATAAAATCTGAAGCCCTGCCTTTGCAGAACCGATTGCCACATCAGAGGTTTCCATTACCTTCAGAATGGCGTCATCAGAACTGGAATCACCACCTTGCATATTGACACCGAAGCGCTTGTTGTATTCATCGGCTACTTCATCGCCTACTTTTTTGCCGCGACGGGATACCAGAAAGACATTGGCCCCACAGTTGGTCGCCAGAATGCCAGCGCAAACACCCACCGGCCCGGTGCCGCCGAAGATATGGATACTCTTGCCTTCCAGACTGTCACCGGTTTTCTTTTTCAACTGGACTTCGATACAGGCAATTAGTGCGGCGGCGGTCGTAATCGCACCACTTGGGTCGGCAAATACCGAGACTTCGAAAGGCGGGACCATGGCAACCTTGGCTCGCTGAAGCATATCCATGGCCAGACCGAATTCCCTGCCACCGATAAAAATTCCGGTACGCTTTACACCGCTGGGTCCCCTCGAGAAAATAGTATCCTGTGTCATGGCATGGATATCTTCGAGAGTTACATTGGCATAAGGTATGACACCATCAAATTCGGCTTCATAGGCCATATTGACGTCAAACGGACTGACATTATCGGTAGGATTAAACATGTGAAGTAAGTACGGATTTTTCATTGTGACTGATTTCCTTCAGTGTGTTTGTAGTTATTATTTGTTAATCAGATATTGCCTGCCCCCAGCGACATCCTCTGCCGAGATATCAGCCTTCTGATTACGTGCACGACAGACCTTGAAGGATAAGCTGGGTTCATACTGCCAATGTTCACGCGCCCCCTTCAATGCCTGATAGGCCTTGGTCTCATTCGGAAAAAGAGCGAAACCAGTGGGCCCCCAGGAGCTCTGCCCTACCCCCGTTGCGCCATGCTCGGATAGCCAGGGCAAGACGCCGGCAACCCGGCGGCTATAATAGCGCCCGCCTTGTGCAGGGGCAAAATGATCGCCTACATGGGACTGGATCTCGGTAATGGCGTTACCGAACAACTCGCAGTTGCCTTCTGCCAGTGCGGGTAGCAGCTGCATGAGCGTTAACCGGCACAGATATGCCGATTGGGTCTCAGACATTGGCGGCAGTTCACTGAAGGCCCTGGTCTCAGAGATACCATGCATGCCCTGGCGTGCGGTATCGAGAATCAGTAATAACCGCCAGGATTCAGGGAAAGGCAGGCGACTGATAATCGGCGGGACTTCGGTCTCTGTCCCTCTGCCGCCATCGACCAGGAATCCCCCATACAGGAAGGCTCCGATACCGATGCCGGAACGGGCTCCACGTCCCATCAGTGCAGCTATTTCGTGCAAACTGATTGGCTTGTCGTAAAGGGCAGCTATCGCCGTACCCACTGCCAGTGATAACTGAGTACCTGAACCCAGCCCGGCATGCTCCGGGATGGATTTAACGATGCTAATTTCTATCCCTTGTTTTATCCCGAGATGTTGCAGAATGCGGCCGGCAAAGATGCTGGCTCGCTGGCCTGATGGACCATGAATAATGACGTCCCTGGAGGGACGGGCCGTCAGGTGAGTGTAGATATCATCCAGACACAGTCCCAGACTGCCAAAGCTCCTGCCCAGACCACCGTGCATATCGATGAAGCCGAGATGCAAGCGTCCGGGAGCGCGGATCTCCACCAGATTTTTGCTGTGAGTTTGCGCGGGATGTTGTTGTTCTGTCACTGAAAATCCGTAAAAAATTCTTGATGAATTCGATGATCAACCTAATATCATACTGCATGAGCGGTGTTTGATATACACCAACACAACAACCCCGATGCAGTGTGTAGATTTTTGACATTAATCAAGCTAGGGTGTAAATCAGTATCTTGAAAATACAGACAATATTGCGTTGATAAAAAGCAGGCGCTGGCGTTTTTACCACCATTGTTGTCATGAATACTCAAAGCGATGATCCTGAGGAGGAGTCATTCATGACAGAAACCATGATTTTAATCCCCGGTCGCAGCAGTAAACAGGGCACCTCCCTGAACAAGGGCAAACTCAAGGAAGAATACATTGACGTTACCTCAACCCTGGAGATGAACATGGACGATATGACCCGCCTGAAACTAAAGGACGGGGATGAGGTCAAGATCAGTAACGAGATAGGTAGTGCCGTTGTGCGCTGCAAGGGACGCAAGCCCGATGACTTGCCATCTGGCATTCTCTTCATCGCCTATGGCCCGCCATCCAGTCAACTCATGGACGGTGATACCGCGGGCAGTGGCATGCCTTTATCCAAGCATATGCAAGTTAAAATTGAGAAGGTGGCCGCATGATAGCGACCACGACGATCACCTGACGGGAGTCTGAAATGGCTGAGAATACTCGAATCGTAAAAAATGCAACTTGTACCTTCTGCGGCTGCGTTTGCGACGATATGGAACTCACCGTGGATCTGGACAAGAAAGTTATCACCAAGGCCAAGAATGCCTGTGTTCTGGGCAGGGCCTGGTTTGCAGAACACCACATCGGCGACCTACCGGTGGCCATGATCGATGGCAAGAAAGTACCCCTCGAAGAGGCTATCGAAGAAGCCGCGCAGGTGCTGGTAAACGCCAAATTCCCGATTACCTACGGTCTGAGTGACACCACTTGCGAGGCCCAGAAACAGGCTGTCGCCATCACCGATATCATCCGGGGGACAATCGATACCACAACTTCGGTCTGTCACGGTCCATCTGGCCTGGCCTTCCAGGATATCGGTGAAAGCACCAGTACCCTGGGCGAAGTCAAGAATCGTGCCGATCTTGTGATCTACTGGGGCGGCAATCCAGCCGAGTCTCACCCCCGCCACTTCCGTTATTCAGTAACACCAAAGGGTATGTTTATTCCCAATGGCAAGAAAGATCGGACCGTGGTCATGATCGACGTGCGGAAAACACCCAGTGCACCGGTGGCCGATATCCTGATTCAGGTAAAACCGGGCAAGGATTTTGAACTGCTTTGGGCCCTGCGGGCCCTGGTCAAGGGCCGGAAGGTCGATCCGCAGATTGAAGCGATGACCGGTGTCCCGCTGGAGACCATGACGGACCTGGTCGAACGGATGAAGAACTGCAACTTCGGCGTATTGTTTTTTGGCATGGGGCTGACCATGACCCGGGGCCGGCATTTTAATTCTGGTGCCCTGCTGGCACTGGCCACCGATCTGAATGAATTCACCCACTTCGTTGCCAAGCCGGTACGCGGCCATGGTAATGTCACTGGTGCCGATAATGTGGTTTCCTGGCAGACCGGTTATCCTTTCGGGGTAAATTTCAGCCGAGGATTCCCACGCTTCAACCCCGGGGAATTCACCACGGTGGATACCCTTACACGTGGTGACGCCGACGCGGCCCTAATTATCGCCAGTGATCCGGCCTCGAATTTCCCGAAGGCTGCGATTGAACATATGAAAAAGATCCCGGTGATATCCCTGGATACCAAGGAGACCAGCACCAGCAAACTGTCACATGTAGCCTTTGCCACATCCACCTATGGCATCAATACGGCCGGTACTGTCTATCGTATGGATGATGTCCCGATTCCCCTGCGCCCGGCATTTGAATCCCCCTATCCCGGTGATGAGGAAATCCTCACTGCGATTAAAAAGCGGGTGCATGAACTTATTTTATCCAAACGTGGTGCAACTGGTGCAACGGGAGAGGCCAGAGTCGCCTCAAAACTGATGTTGTAGTATCAGGGTGTGTTTCCAATCGACACACCTTAATATATAAGAATAAATAATCAGGGTATTAATTCATGGCTTCCACGCTGCGTTTCGTCAATGGCAGGGTATATGACCCGGCAAACAATATCGATGGTGAAGTACGCGATATTTGTATCAAGAATGGCAAGATAGTCGACAACCTGCCAGACAATGCACCTAGTATCGATGCCAGCGGCATGGTGATCATGCCCGGTGGCGTGGATATTCATAGCCACATTGCCGGTCCCAAGGTCAATCTTGCTCGCAAGCTCCAGCCCGAAGACCACCGCCATGACCCACATCCCGGGACAAACTTTACCCGTTCCGGTTCCGGCGGCACTGTGCCCTCCACGTTTGCGACCGGCTATCGCTATGCAACCCTTGGATATACCACCGTCATGGAAGCCGCCGTTACACCTATCGGCGCGTTGCATACAGTTGAAGAGCTGCATGATACGCCGGTCATCGACAAAGGCTTCTACCTCCTGCTGGGCAATAATATTTATCTGCAAACCCTGTTGAAGGAAGGACGGCATGATGAATTCAAACAGGCCGTTGGCTGGTGGATTAACAGGACCAAGGCCTATACGGCGAAGCTGGTCAATCCGGGTGGCGATGAACCCTGGAAAGGCAAGCGTAATTCCAATGTCAAAGACATAGATGAGAAAAGCGACCTCTTAAACATCTCCCCACGCGATGTTATCGAGAGCTTTGTTAAAACCGTGAATGAACTCGGCCTGCCTCATCCACCCCATGTTCACTGCAATAACCTGGGCCATAGTGGTAATTATAAAACCACTCTGGAAACCATGAAGACTGCCGGGGACCTGCGGATGCACGTGGCTCATATCCAGTTTCACAGTTACGGTGGGGAACCCGGTAAAAATCCGGACTCAAAGGCTGCCGAGATCGCTGAATACGTCAATACACATCCGAACATCACCTGTGATGTTGGCCAGGTAATGTTCGGTAAATCCACTATCATGACGGCAGATGCACCGCTCGCCTATCTCCTGCGTGGGTTCAAAAAAGGCAAATGGGTAAATGCCGATTCCGAATGTGAAAGCGGTTGTGGAATTCTGCCCTTTTCATACCAGGAACATGTATTCACGCATGCATTGCAATGGGCGATAGGACTCGAACTCTTCCTGTTATCACAAGATCCCTGGCGTATCATGCTCTCAACTGATCATCCCAATGGCGGATCGTTTATGAACTACCCGAAACTGATTCGTCTACTGATGGACAAGGAGTTTCGCAAGGAAGAAATCGGCAAAGTTAATCCAAAGGCGATTGCCAAAACCAACCTGCCGTCGCTGGATCGTGAATATACCCTTAACGAGATTGCAATCATTTCCAGAGCCGCGCCCGCACGTGCCCTCAACCTGAAACACAAGGGCCAGCTCGGACCGGGAGCCGATGCCGATATCACCGTTTATGATGATCATGAAGACAGGGAAATGATGTTTAATGCCCCCCGTTATGTGATCAAGTCCGGTGAAATGGTGATCGAGAACCATGAGTTCAGGAATGACTATTACGGAAAAATTTTACACTCAGCACCAGAATTTGATGAAGAGATTTCCGAAGATATCCGGCCATTCTTTGAAAAATACTATTCAATTGAATTTGAAAATTATGGTGTGGCCGATCATTACCTGCACGAACACGAAATAATCCCCACAGTTAACTCATGAAGATCAAGTCTACCGAGATTGCAGATACGTTTGCTGAAGCCTTCAAGATGTGGGCATCACGGGTTGTGATTACCGCTGAAACCAGGCAATGGGCAATGGCTGCAGCACGGTCAATGACCGGGTTTGCAACGTCAGTCATCGGTTGCAAATGTGAAGCAGGTATTGAACGTGAACTTTCCATTGCTGAAACTCCAGACCAACGCCCCGGAGTAAGCGTTCTGATCTTCGCGACAGATGCCGAGGGACTAGGTAAACGGCTGGTCGAACGCATTGGACAATGCGTCATGACCTGTCCGACCACAGCCTGTTTCAATGGCCTGGATGCAGAACGAACTGTAATGGTAGGCGGGCAACTTCGATATTTTGGAGACGGCTATCAAAACAGTAAACAGATCCAGCAACGCCGCTACTGGCGAATTCCGGTCATGGATGGTGAATTCATGGTGGATGAATCCTTTGCCTTGCAACCCGCGGTTGGTGGTGGAAACATATTAATCATCGGCAGGGATCTGAAGACCACACTGCGTGCTGCCAATGCCTCAACTAAGGCCATGCGGGAAATTGCAGGTGTCATTCTCCCCTTTCCAGATGGCGTCGTAAGAAGTGGCAGCAAGGTCGGATCAAAATACAAGACATTGATTGCCTCGACCAATGATGCTTACTGCCCAACATTACGCGGTATAGCCCCCGAATCAAATGTCGTTGATGGAGCAAACTGTGTACTGGAGATCGTGATTGATGGCCTGGATGTGGACGCTGTCAGTAAGGCCATGCAGGCTGGCCTGCATGCGGCAATAAAGCCCGGGATCAAACAAATTACCGCCGGCAATTACGGTGGTAATCTCGGTCAGTTCAAGATCCAGTTGAAAGACCTGCTTGAGGAGGCAGCATGAGCCTCGAACTGTCCATGCATACCCGGCCCCAGGTTCCCCTGGAAGCAGAATTACTTGGTCCTGATAAAACCCTGGGACTTGATAGCAACGCAGTATCCAGATTACAAATACAGCATGGCAATGAACAGGTGACCGTCGGTGATTTTTTCAAGGTCAAGGGCAAGGGCGAGGGTGAGATCCACCTCGAAGGTGACCTCGCCCGTGTAAAGCATCTGGGGAGTGGCATGACAACAGGAAACTTATACATCCATGGGGATGTGGGTGAACATCTTGGCGTCGGCATGAGTGGTGGTGAAATTACTGTCGAAGGTAATGCCGGTGACTGGGTTGGACCAGAAATGGCCGGTGGCCGGATCGTGATAAAGGGTAATGCCAAACATCTGGCCGGCAGTGCCTATCGAGGCAGTACTGCCGGTATGCTTGGCGGGGAAATCTTTATTCATGGCCATGCAAAAAATGAGACAGGCCACGGGATGCGTAACGGCCTGATTGTGATCGGGGGCAACTGCGGCGACTTTACCGGTGTCAATATGTTGGCAGGTACAATCGTTGTCCTCGGTGAGATGGGTATTCGTAGCGGGGCCGGGATGAAACGGGGTTCAATCATAACTATGAATCCAGCCGAGATGCTGCCAACGTTCAGTTACGACTGCGATTACCATCCTGTCTACCTGCGATTGTTATTCATGACACTGCAATCACAGGGATTCAATATCAATGATGCGCAATTAACTGGAAAGTACCAACGCTGGAGTGGTGACAGCGTCGAGCTTAATAAGGGGGAAATACTGATTTACAAGTCATAAGTAAACCAGGCATTCAATGAAACCAATCAGGAGGGAACGATGACAACGATAGTGACTGACAACTGCAAGGGGTGTCGATTTACAGATTGCGTTACCGTCTGTCCGGTATCCTGTTTTCATTATGATGATGAAATGCTGTATATCGATCCGGACGTTTGTATCGATTGCAGTGCCTGCATCCCGGAATGTCCGGTACAGGCTATATATGAAGGTGATGATATCCCCGATGACAAGGAGCACTGGATTGCCATTAACGCAGAACGTGCACCCGAACTCCCGGTCTGTGAAGAGCAAATGGACCCCCTGCCAGGAGCGGAGGAACGGAAGGCAGAACTGGGTTTCTGATCAGATTTGAAACGGGTATATAATGAGCAATCCTGGCACCGGGCATAATCCCTTACGGGTCGCGATCGTGGGCAGCGGGCCGAGCGGCTTCTATGCCACCGAGGCACTGTTTAAATCTGATCTGACCGTGCAGGTTACCATGCTCGAACGCCTGCCCTCGCCTTTCGGCCTGGTCCGTAGTGGTGTTGCCCCTGATCATCAAAAACTCAAACAGGCAATTAAACTTTATGACAAGATCGCACAAAATGACGGCTTTACTTTCCTGGGTAATGTCACTGTTGGCAAGGACCTGACAGTTGATGAATTAAAACAAAACTACCATGCCGTAATTTTTACCTGTGGGGCGGAATCTGATCGTAAACTGGGCATTCCAGGCGAGGACCTGAAAGGCAGTCACACCGCAACCGAATTTGTCGGCTGGTACAATGGTCACCCGGATTACCGGGACAGGGAATTTGACCTCTCACATCCCAATGCCGTTATCATCGGCCAGGGTAATGTGGCGGCCGATGTCAGTCGTATACTCTCAAAAACTGTTGATGAGCTGAAACACACGGACATTGCCCAGCACGCGCTGGATGTACTCGCAGAAAGCCGGGTTCGTGATATCTATGTCATCGGTCGTCGTGGCCCGGCACAGGCCAAGTTCACGCCCAAGGAACTGCGGGAATTTGGCGAACTGGCAGACTGCGACCCGATAGTTAATCCGGATGAGCTTGAGCTGAATCCTGCAAGCAAGGCAGAACTCGAAGACAAGGGTAATGCAGGCAACGCCAAGGTTTACCAGTTATTCCGTGACTTCTCGGAGCGGGAACCCAGCAGTAAGCAAAAGCGTTGCCATTTCCTGTTTCTGCTCAGTCCCAAAGAACTTGTTGGTGACGACAGGCTGCAAAAATTAGTCCTCGAAAAAAATACTCTGTCAGGCGATGCCTTCAACCAATCGGCACGCGGCACCGGAGAAACCATCGAGCTGGAAACCGGCATCCTGTTTCGCAGCATCGGCTATCGCGGTGTCCCCATTCCCGGTGCCCCATTCGATGACAAACGCGGCATTATTCCAAACACAGATGGCAGAGTGAATGAATCGGGTAAGTTCATGTCACAACTTTATACAGCTGGCTGGATCAAACGGGGACCAACCGGCATTATCGGCACCAACCGCGCAGACAGTGTTGCGACAGTAAATGCCTTGCTGGAAGATATTCAGAAAAACGACACCAAAGATCAAAAAGCCGGGGTTGAAGGGATCATTCCGCTGCTGCAGGCAAAAAATATACGTTACGTTACCTACTCGGACTGGGGCAAGATCGATACCGCTGAAATCAATGCTGGCAAAAAGAAAAATAAACCTAGGGAAAAGTTTACCCGGGTTAAAGAGATGCTTGGGCTGCTGGACTGATTTCACACCTCCCTTCAGAACCCGATCGGGGCTTTTCGGATGACGGCCAAACCCAGACAAGGTATCATATAACTGCTTCCACGCCGAAGGGCTAAAGTAAGTATATCTATCTGATTTAATGAAGTTTATTTGTCGCCGTAGCTTGACGCTCGCGCGCGCCGACTAGACGCGAAAACCATAATAATAATGACGTAATCTCGGATTTTCTCAGGAACGAATGACCCAGGATACGAACAGCAAGAGATTTGAGGAGGTGCCCTGCCCATTCTGCAGCCTCCTTTGTGATGACCTTGTTATCAGTCAACTGAAAGACAGCCTGAAGGTCAAGCAGAATGGTTGCAAGCTCGCCAAAACCCGGTTTGAAGAAAACCAACCCCGAGTATCGCCTACGATTGCAGGCAAGGCCTGCTCTCTCGAAGACGCCATCAAGGAAGCTGCAAAGATTCTTAAACGTTCCAACCAGGCACTCATTGGTGGATTGGGGACAGATGTCAATGGCATGCGTGCCGCCCTCAGGCTTACCGAGAAAGCCGGTGCCGTCATTGATCACATGCACAGCAATGCTGCTTTCAGGAACCTGGATGTGCTGCAGAATCATGGTTATGTCATGACCACCCTGGCCGAGATAAGGAACCGTGCAGACCTGATCATCTTTGCGGGCACAGACGCCAATACCAACTTCCCCCGATTCTTTGAACGGATCATCAATCCATCCCATAGCCTGGTAAAAATCAATAAAAAAGAACGTCAACTGGTTTATATCGGCGATAAACTGGATAGTGCACCTGCGGGCAAATCACCGGGTAAGCGCCCGATCAAACTGCAATGCGAACAGGATGATATTGGTGAAGTATTTTCAATATTGCACGCCCTGTCTGTTGGCCTGGAAATTGACAAGCCAACAATTGGCAATATCAAGTTATCCCAGTTGAAAAATCTCACAGAACTGCTTCTTAAGGCCAGTTATGGTGTGATTGTCTGGGCACCGGGTGAACTGGATTTTCCCTATGCTGAACTCACCGTTCAGACTATTACTGAGATAATCAAGTATCTGAACCGGATGACCCGTTTTGCCGGTTTCAGTCTCGGTGGCAGCGAAGGTGGCATGACGGCAACCCAGGTCACGGCCTGGCAGAGCGGGTATCCATCACGGGTCAGTTATGCCAGGGGATTTCCGGACTTTGACGCTTACCGGTTCTCTGGAAAACGCTTGCTGGAAACCAATGAACTGGATGTCCTGTTTTGGATTTCCAGTCTTGGAGCACCGATCGATTTACCAGACTGGAGAGTACCGAGCATCGTTCTGGCCGCCCCGTCAGTCAAAATTAACGGCAAACCCCATGTCTATATACCGGTTGGCATACCAGGGATTAACCACACTGGTCAAATGGTAAGAACAGATGGTGTCGTATCTTTCAAATTGAAAAAATTACAAAATTCCGAGCATCCAGGAGTTGCTGATGTGATCAACCGGATAACTGAAGCATACAGGTGAGTGTGAATGATTATTAAGTTATCAGGTGGAACAGTCTATGACCCTGCCAATGGCATCAATGGCAAGCGCCAGGATATCTACATCAAGGATGGCAGGATCATCAACAAACCTGACATCCAGGCGAGGATTGACAAGACCTATGATTTGCGTGGCAAGGTAATTATGTCAGGCGCCATTGATATTCATACTCACATCGGCGGGGGCAAGGTTAACCTGGCGCGCATGATGTTGCCGGAGGACCACCGGGATGACCCGGTGAAAAGAACCTCTATCACTCGTGCAGGCTGTGGACATGCTGTGCCATCGACATTGACGGCAGGTTATCGCTATGCCGAGATGGGATACACCTCCTGTTTCGAACCGGCCATGCTGCCGGCCAATGCCCGCCAGGCCCACATGGAAATGGCCGATACACCGATCGTGGACAAGGGTGCATATGCCTTACTGGGTAATGATGATTTCTTCCTGCAGATGCTGGCCGCAAAAAAAGACCAGGCTGCAATCAATGATTATGTCGCCTGGATTATCCAGTCATCCCAGGCATTGGGCATCAAGGTCGTCAATCCGGGCGGCATTAACGCCTTCAAATTTAACCAGCGTAAACTGGACCTGGATGACAAAAACCCATTTTATAATGTCTCCCCAAGGGAAATATTGATATCACTGTCCAGGGCTGTGCATGACCTGGGCATTCCTCATCCACTGCATGTACACGGTTGTAACCTCGGTGTGCCGGGCAACAAACAATCCACTCTGGATACCATAGAAGGAGTTGAAGGTCTTCCCATGCACCTGACACATATCCAGTTCCATAGTTACGGCACTGAGGGTGACCGGAAATTCTCATCAGGTGCAGCCGAGATTGCAGAATCCGTCAACAGGCATAAAAACATTTCCATTGATGTCGGCCAGATTCTCTTTGGTCAGACCGTAACCGCATCCGGTGATACCATGCATCAGTATGAAGGCCACTGGCACGCCCATCCCAAAAAATGGCTGTTGATGGACATTGAATGTGACGCGGGCTGTGGTGTTGTTCCCTTCCGCTACGAGGACAAGAATTTTGTCAATGCCCTGCAATGGGCCATCGGCCTGGAATTATTTTTACAGGTCGACGATCCCTGGCGGATATTCCTGACAACAGATCACCCTAATGGTGCGCCATTCACCACCTATCCTCATCTGATTCGTTTATTAATGGACCGGGGTTTCCGCAACGATATGCTCTCGACGATCAATAAAGCAGCGGCATCATCCAGCGTTCTGGCTAGCCTTGACCGTGAATATTCATTATATGAAATTGCCATCATGACCCGGGCCGCGCCGGCCCGCAGCCTGGGACTGAAGGACCGCGGTCATCTCGGTACCGGAGCTGCAGCTGATATCACGGTTTACACGGAACACAAAAACAAGGAACGAATGTTCGGTAAACCGGATTATGTCTTCAAGGACGGTGAACTGGTTGCGGAAAAAGGCAGGGTGGTCCACGTAACATCCGGCGGGACACATACACTCCGCCCGGACTACGATAAGGGCATAGAGAAATCGTTAGTTAAATATTTTGACCGTTACGTGAACATCAAGCTGGGTAATTTCAAGATCGCGGATGATGAGATCAGCGATCTAGGCAAAGGCAGGCTCATCATCCAGCCATGTGTGAGGTAATTTCTTGAAGATCAACGGCGTAACCATTGATGACACATTCGCTGAAGCCTTTCCGATGAAGGCAACGCGAATCATTATCACGGCAATGTCATTAAAGTGGGCCTACATGGCAGCCAACTCCATTCGTGGCTTTGCCTCCTCTGTGATTGCCTGTGGCATTGAAGGTGATATAGAAAGAGAACTTCTGCCCGAAGAGACGCCGGATGGCCGTCCCGGAATATCCGTGATGATGTTTGCCATGTCCAAGAAGGACCTGGACAAACATGTTCCGACTCGTGTCGGTCAATCGGTCATGACCACGGCCACGACAGCCTGTTACGCCGGTATTCATTCCGAAGACACCATATCACTTGGTAAAAGCCTGAGGTATTTCGGCGATGGTTACCAGATTTCAAAAGTCATCAATCGTCGCAGATTCTGGCGTATCCCTGTCATGCATGGTGAATTCATTTGCGAGGAAACCACCGGTGTACTGCCGGCAATCGGCGGCGGCAACTTCCTGGTGCTGGCTAAAACTTCGCGGCAAGGTCTCGCGGCATGCGAGAAAGCGGTCGATGCTATCAAGAAAGTACCGGGCGTGATCACCGCCTTCCCGGGTGGTGTGGTTGGTTCCGGATCCAAGGTCGGTTCAAAATACAAATTCATTGGTGCCTCGACCAACGAGGCCTATTGCCCCACCCTCAAGGGCCAGGTGAAGTCGGAATTAACAGAAGAAATAGGCTCTGTCCTAGAAATCGTTATCGACGGACTGACTGAGAAGGCTATCAACGAAGCCATGCGAAGCGGGATCAAGGAAATCTGCACGTTTGGACCCAAGAAAGGCATCTATCGCGTCAGTGCAGGCAATTACGGTGGCAATCTCGGTCCTTATCACTTCCACCTGAGGAAGTTATTGAAATGAAGGGCATGATTTTCACACTGTCAATCAAGCCCCGGTTTGCGCTGGACCTGTCGCCACTAATCCCCGAACGCCTGCAGTCCATGACACAGGCCGAGATCAAGCGCATTCAGCTTAATTATGGCAAGGGCAAGCTGGCTGTTGATAAAGCCTTTAAGATCAAAAGCGCCAAAAATGACAATATCGAATTCAGACGCTGCACCGACAAGCTGATCCGTATTGGCAGAGACATGAGCGAGGGTATCATTATTATCAAGGGGGATGTCGGTGACTACGTCGGGCAGAGCATGAAAGGTGGCACGATTATTGTCAATGGCAATGCCGGTTCCTGGATGGGCTGTGCTATGTCCGAGGGTTATATCCAGGTCAACGGTAATGTCGGTGATTATCTTGGTGGTGCACTCGCCGGTGAAATTGAGGGTATGACGGACGGCTTTATCTGCGTCTATGGTAACGCCGGGAACTGTATTGGTGATCGCATGCGCCGTGGTATGATAATAATTGAGGGCAGTGCCGGAAATTATTGCGGCAGCAGGATGCATGCCGGTACGATCATCGTGCTGGACAAGGCCGGAGAACATGTTGGTTTCAGCATGCGTCGCGGCACCATCGTACTGGCCAAAAGACCCATACACATAGCCGCCACTTTCCGCAGTTGTGGCAATCTGAAAATGCAGTTTCTGAGGCTGTTATTCAAACAAATTGCCGACATGGGCAAACAGTACGATATCTTCAAGAAAATTGATCCCGAGGTTCATCGTTATGCCGGTGATCTTGCCTATAAAGGCAAGGGAGAAATATTAATATTACAACCGATACTAGAATCGATAAAACCAGGAACTAAGTCTGCATGAAACGCACCCGAGGAAAAAAAGGTCGTGTCGAGGGCCGTACCACCCCCTGGAAAGCACTGGCGGAAGTCCGTGACTTGATTGGTGATGAACCCAGAACACGCGAGTATCTGATAGAACACCTGCACAAAATCCAGGATAAGTATCAACACATTTCAAATCGACATATCCTGTCATTGGCTATTGAAATGGAACTGCCCATGGCCGAGGTTTACGAAACAGCAACCTTTTATCACCATTTTGATGTCATCAAGTCCGGCGGCACACCACCGCCCGCACTGACAGTCCGTGTCTGCGAGTCCCTGACTTGCGAAATGTTCGGTGCCAAGCAACTGATTAAAGACCTGGAAGAGAAAATACCGGGCAAGATCCGCATTCAGGCAGTCCCCTGTGTGGGTCGTTGCAACTCGGCACCGGTGGCTGTGGTCGGCATGAACCCCATAGGAAACGCCTCGGTAGATGCTGTTGAACACGCCGTGTCCAAAAAGCAGACTGCTCCTGAGCTCCCGGATTGCATCGATTATAAAGCTTACAAAAAAGATGGCGGTTACCAGACCCTGACAGACTGCATTGCCGGCAAGCATAAGGCCGATGACATTATCAAGATCCTCGAAGACTCGAATCTTCGCGGCTTGGGTGGTGCGGGTTTCCCGGTCGGCAAAAAATGGCGCATCCTGTGCGAACAACCGGCGCCCAAAATGGTCGCAATTAATATTGATGAGGGTGAACCGGGTACCTTCAAGGATCGTTTTTATCTTGAGAAGGACCCCCATCGCTTCATCGAGGGCACACTGATTGCCAGCTGGGCAATCGGGGATGTCGATAAAGTTTATATCTACCTGCGTGATGAATACGCCGGTTGCCGGGAAATGCTGGAACATGAAATCGACAAACTCGTCAAGGATCCGCCCTGCAAGATTCCACCGCTATATCTCAGGCGTGGTGCCGGGGCCTATATCTGTGGCGAAGAGTCCGCCATGATTGAGTCCATCGAGGGTAAGAAGGGCATGCCGAGACTACGCCCTCCCTATGTTGCCCAGGTTGGCCTTTTCGGGTATCCAACCCTGGAACAGAACATGGAGTCCATGCACTGGGTCCGCGACATCATCGAAAAGGGCGCTGACTGGTTTGCATCACAGGGTCGGCATGACCGCAAGGGCTTGCGTTCTTTCTCTGTCAGTGGCCGGGTTAAAAAACCGGGCGTACACCTCGCCCCGGCCGGTATTACCATGAAAGAACTGATAGACGAGTATTGCGGTGGCATGCTGGATGGTCATGAGTTCTATGGCTATTTCCCCGGCGGCGCATCCGGCGGCATTTTGCCAGCCTCCCTGGGTGATGTACCGCTGGATTTTGACACCTTGCAGGAACATGGTTGTTTTATCGGATCCGCGGCGATAGTGGTGTTATCACACAGGGACAGCGCCAAGGCCATGGCCTTGAATGCCATGCGCTTTTTCGAAGATGAATCCTGTGGTCAATGTACTCCCTGCCGGGCCGGGACTGCCAAGGCAGTCCACTTGATGGAAAAAGATGAATGGGACGCGCCCCTGCTCGAGGAACTGGCACAGGCCATGGAGGATACCTCCATCTGCGGACTTGGACAGGCAGCGCCTAACCCCTTGCGTTGTGCAATCAAATATTTTCCCGAGGAATTTGAATAATGGCTGCAAACCCGAAATTCATGAATGAAAAAGTCACCAAATTTACCCTCAACGGTAAAGAGGTAGAGGCCTATGGAGATGAAACCATCCTCCAGGTGGCCAAGCGCCAGGGTGTTGAGATTCCCCACCTTTGTTACAAGGAAGGCTACCGGCCGGATGGCAATTGTCGTGCCTGTATGGTGGAAATTGAGGGAGAACGGGTGTTGGCCCCATCCTGCTGCAGAAAACCGACCGAAGATATGAAAGTGACTTCAGATAACGAACGGTGCGTACACTCGCAGAAAATGATTCTGGAATTACTCCTGGCAGACATGCCGCAACAGGGCAAATCCCCCTACCGGCTGGATTCCGAACTCGATTTCTGGGCAGACAAGTTATCCGTGTATCACCCCCGCTTTCATCAACGCCAGCAACCCGCCCCTGACCTGACTCATACGGCCATTGCCGTCAATCTGGACGCCTGCATTCAATGCACCCGTTGTGTCCGGGCCTGCCGTGAAGAACAAGTCAATGATGTCATTGGTTATGCCTACCGTGGCAGTCATGCTGAAATCGTGTTTGATATGGCTGAACCCATGGGTGAAAGTACTTGTGTCGCCTGTGGTGAATGTGTCCAGGCCTGCCCTACCGGTGCCCTGATGCCGGCAAAGAATGTGGCCCTGGCTAAACCCGATAAAAAAGTGGAATCCGTTTGCCCCTATTGTGGGGTCGGCTGCCTGCTGACTTTCAATGTTAAAAATAACCAGATCCAATATGTCGATGGTCGGGACGGGCCATCCAATCAAAGCCGCCTCTGTGTCAAAGGGCGTTACGGCTTTGATTATATTCATCATCCCGATCGCCTGACCAAGCCCTTGATCCGGAGAGAAGACGCGCCCAAGACAAAAATGCTGATTGACCAGCAAGACATATACCGCTATTTCCGTGAAGCCAGCTGGGAAGAGGCACTGGATCTGGCCGCTGAGGGTCTGAAAAAAATACGCGTGCAAAAGGGTTCGGAGGCACTTGCCGGGTTTGGCTGCGCCAAGGGCAGCAACGAAGAAGCCTATTTGTTCCAGAAACTGGTGCGAACCGGCTTTGGTACCAACAACGTCGACCATTGCACCCGTTTATGCCATGCCTCGTCGGTCGCTGCCCTGCTGGAGACAATAGGATCCGGGGCGGTTTCCAACCAGGTAGCGGATGGTACTGAAGCCGAGGTGATGATTGTCATCGGTGCCCGGCCCAATGATAATCACCCCGTTGCTGCCACATTTATGAAAAACGCTGCTGAACGTGGCAGCAAGATGATCTTGATTGAGCCCTACGGTTCAGAAATGTACCTGCACGCCTCGCACCTGTTGAAACTGAGGCCGGGTACTGATGTCCTGTTACTCAATGGAATGATGCACACCATACTTGCAGAGAACCTGCAAAATGATGAATTCATCAAGGAGCACACCGAAGGTTTCGAGGAACTCAAGAAAACAGTTGAAAAATACAGCCCGGAAACCGTTGCTCCGCTTTGTGGTATTCCCCCGGAAACCATCAAGGAAGTGGCACGGTTATATGCCAAGGCCAAAACCGCGATCATCTTCTGGGGTATGGGCATCTCCCAACATATCCATGGTACCGACAATGCCCGCTGCCTGATTTCACTGGCACTGATGACAGGTCAGATCGGCCGGCCCAGTACCGGTCTGCATCCTTTGCGTGGACAGAATAACGTTCAGGGCGCTTCCGATGTTGGACTGATTCCCATGGTCTATCCAGACTACCAACCGGTAGCTGATGACCGGGTCCAGGCTAATTTTGAAAAACTCTGGGGCAGCAAGTTAAACCCCAGACCCGGAAAGACCGTGGTTGAAATCATGCACGCCATCCACGATGGTGACTTGAATGGTCTTTACATCATGGGTGAGAATCCGGCCATGTCTGATCCCAATCTTAACCATGCCCGTGAGGCGCTTTCCCTGCTCGATCACCTGGTGGTACAGGACATCTTCTTTACCGAGACCTGCAGTTATGCCGATGTCATACTGCCAACATCAGCGTTTCCGGAAAAAACCGGGACATTTACCAACACTGACCGACGGGTCCAGATCGGCCGCCAAGCCGTTGACCCGCCTGGTGATGCCAGACAGGATCTCTGGATCATACAGGAAATGGCAAAACGCCTGGGTCTGAACTGGAATTACAACGGTCCGGAGGATGTGTTTGCGGAAATACGCAAAGCCGTGCCAAGCATGGCAGGTATCACCTGGAAACGGCTGCAAGAGGAAGACTCGCTGACTTACCCGCTGCTGAAAGAAGGTGACCCGGGAGAACCCATTATTTTCAAGGATGGGGTATTTCCGACTGAAGACGGCAAGGGCAGGTTCGTCCCTGCGGATTACATCGAGGCCGCAGAAATGCCTGATGATGATTATCCTTACATATTCATTACCGGGCGCCAACTTGAGCATTGGCACACGGGAACCATGACCCGCCATTCAAGGGTACTGGATGCCATCGAGCCCGGTCCCTGTGTCATGATCAATCCGGAAGACCTCAAAAAGATGGGACTCAAGACCGGTGATATCTTGGTTGTTGAGTCACGTCGTGGGCTGATTTCTGCGACCACACGTGCTGATGAACACATGCAGGAGGGCGTCGTGATGATGCCATTCAGTTTCATGGAAGCGGCTGCCAACCTCATTACCAACGACGCCCTGGATCCGGATGGAAAAATCCCGGAGTTCAAGTTCTGTTCTGTCAAACTGATGTCGGGAAGACGTTCATCCGACCACATTCATCCGGGAAGACGTTCATCCGACCATGTTCAGCACTGATTGTCTAAACCAGCGCTGAATGATTACTAACTAGTTAGAGGAAACTTCAAGCAAGGTCAGGCTCTCTTTAACGAGTGGCTCCTTGTCTTCACCGCTTCTGTCCGGAATGACAGTCTTGATGCTGTATAACATGCCCGGGATTTCATCACTGAATACAAATTCATAATATTTATCTGCAAACTTCAGGAAATCCCGCCTGTGGGGGTCTTCCAGGTACGGCGCAAAATGGATCTTTTCACCCGTGTATTGCTTGCCGTTGAATTCGAAATCGATATCCTCGACGGTCGCAGTTTCCCTGAGGGCAATCTTGATCATCTTCTGGAAGTGTCGCCAATGACCTTCGGTCAGGCGGTTCATTTCATAAACATCACCCTGCATGTAAACGCCGAGGACCGGATTACCCATAATGTTGGTTACATTATCGGGGTGTATTACCTGTTTCCTGTCGGCAGAAAAGAAATCCAGGGATGCGTTCTTGGTGCCATCAGGATTGACCTTGAGAATGTCCAGGTAAACAGAATCAACGAAACCATCTTCATAGGATCCCGTCTTGGAAAATTCGTAGTACAACCGCATTGGTTGATCGATATTCTTGAGATGATTTTCAAACCAGAGCCTGTTCTCGGCCTTTGAAAATTCAAAACCCTCCGGGATTTCTTCAACCTCGCCCATTCGCCCTATCCTGGCATCAAGCTCTTCCTCGGTCAGTTCCCGCTTAAGGCTGTCATCCTCCTCGGTCTCTGCTGCCAGGTTGGCGCTAAAGATCAGTAATGAGAGTGACAAATATGTGGTTAAGGTTTTTATTCTGCTCATGGATAAATCTGCTCTATCGTTCGTTAGAATTATTTGACTAATGGAATACCATAATCGGTGAGGATTTTATCGATCGCTTTGCTGTTTTCATCAATCAATTTGTTTATCGTCTCCTTCCATTCCTTTTCGCCATAACGCACCGCCATGGACATGCTGTAGGTGTATTTCATCTCGCGGTTGCTTTTGTCATCGGGAATTGGCAAGAGTACGAATTCCTGTTGGTCCTTGAATTGCTTGGCATAATAACCAGCGGTTGGTCCCCAGATCACGGCGGCATCGATTTTTCCTGCAGCAATGTCTTCTATCATCCGTTGTCCCGGATGCACCCTGGCATCACCCGGTTGGCCCTGGTATGGAACCATATGATCACTGCTCATCATGCCCTGGTTCATGGCCCAGAGTTGTCCGGGTCCACGATCACTAACACCGAACTTGATATCCGGTTTGTGTTCTTTGACGAATTCGGAAAACATCTGCGGGTCATTCAAGTCATCCAGACCAATGCCTTTTTTATAGACCAGGACGTATGACGTGGTGTAATAGGGCTTGGTAGTTGCGGCCAGTTCAAATGAGGAAGGAACAGTAATTACCAGGTCACAGGCATATTTTCCGCTGGTGCCCTCTTCTTTCTTCAAGGTGTTCCTGATAAACCCCATACGCTGAGGAAACCAGGTGTATTGGAGATCTGCGCCGAGTTTTTCAGCAAATAATTCAGCGATCCGGTTTTCATAACCTTTTTCTTCATTATTGGAAAACGGTAACATGAATGGGTCAGCACAAACCTTGAGTGTTTCAAACTTTTCTGCCGCATTTGCCACATTGAAAATACCGGCAAGCAAGACGACAGGTAATAGAATCTGCTTCATGGAAATTTTGATGTGTTGTCTTATCATAATTCTCTCAGTCAATTTATAGCTGCCCTTAATAAAATTTGCGGTGCTGACCCCATCAGGCCAGCACCAGCACCGCCTTCTTAGCAGGATAGAATTTACTTAACTTCAATCTTGTTAATCTTGCCAATAATCCGTTTAAATGGTCCTTCCAGGGTTTCCATGGCCTTCTTCTTGGCAGCGTCTTTCATTTCCTGGGTCACTGGGCCCACGACGATCACACCCACCATACCAAAACCGATATGGGGTTCGCAGGCATAGCCATAGATACCTTCCTTGTCGGGGGTCGCACTGAAGCTGCCACCCGGGAGTTCACCCTTGGTACCAAAACCCTTGGAACCTTCCGGGGCAACGTAAGTGACGGCATTATGTGAAGTCATATTATTGAATTTGACTGTATCACCCAGCTCGATGTAAACGATCTCAGGATTGAAGACCCGTGCCTCCGCATTAACCGCGATATCGGCGGCCTGGGACAAAGTCGGCATAAACATGGCCAGCAAAGTAAGTAGCAGTGAATATTGTTTTAAAAATTTCATGTTAAAAATTCTCCGGAAAAGATTTATTTATTATTAAATCGAGCCGCAGATTATAGAGTCTGCATACCCTACATTCAAATTACCATATTCTCTATATATATCAATAAGTTATAGAATAAGACTATGCACATCTTATGAGACAATCTTGATAATAATTAGTTCGTGGACATGATTACTCTGGTCCGAATATGTATCAATGAATCCTATAGTGGTACTGATAAATAAAAAATCCCCGGCATCTGAGATGCCGGGGACTCGCTTAAACAAACTTAATTGCTTAAAGCTTTTGCTTACGGCAGTGAGAACACCATCAGCACGCCACTGTTACGGGAGGAGTTCAGAAGAGCTCTGTAACCACCGACCGCACCAAGAGCAGCTGTATCAGGTGCAGCAGCTAAGCCTGGGATAGCAACCACAGCGCCAGCCCATCCGCCGATACCGGCGAGGACACCAACGTACTGCTTGCCTTTATGAGCCCAGGTGTTGAAGTTGCCAATAATGCCGGAAGGTACTTTGAACTTCCAAAGCAGCTTGCCGGACTTGGCATCAACAGCCTTAGCGTAAGCATCAAGGGTACCGTAGAAGACAACGTCACCAGCGGTAGCCAGAACGCCTGACCATACTGACCACTGTTCAGGGATTGACCATACGATCTTACCCTTGTCAGCGTCCCAGGCGATCATGTTACCCATGTTGTCCTTGGCAGCATTGTTGTTTGGACATTCTGGGCAAACGGCACCAGCAGGATACATGGTCAGGTTAGCGTTAACGTAAGCCTGGCCTGCAACATACTCGTTACCACCAGCAGCGTAGCTGACAGGCTCATAGGTCATACAAACGTGGTTTGTAGGAACATAGAACAGGCCAGTACGTGGGCTGTAGGCAGCGGGCTGCTGGTCCTTGGTACCAAGAGCGGCCGGGCAGATATCCTTGGAAACAACATCTTCACCGTTATAGTGAGTGGAGTATTTCTTCAGGGTCTGCGGATAGCCGGTCTTCATGTCAATGTGAGTAGCCCAGTTCACTGCAGGGTCATACTTCTCAGCAACCAGCAGTTCACCGGTCTTACGGTTCATGGTGTAAGCGAAGCCGTTACGGTCGAAGTGGACCAGTGCCGGAGTCTGCTTACCCTTGACCTTCATGTCAGCCAGGATCATTTCGTTGATGCCATCATAATCCCACTCATCGTGCGGGGTCATCTGATAGACCCAACGAGCGATACCGGTGTCGATGTCACGGGCGAAGATGGTCATTGACCACTTGTTATCGCCAGGACGGACAACCGGGTTCCAAGTTGAAGGGTTACCTGAACCGTAGTACAGCAGGTTTTCTTCAAAGTCTGCAGGCCACCAGCCCCAGGTTGAACCACCACCTGATTTCCACTGATCGCCCAGTGTCTTACAGCTGTTGGGACCAGTAGCGGGTGCTTTCCAGTCAGAGTTGGCACACCAGGTCTTCAGAGAAGAATCCTTACCCACCACCTTGCCCAGAGAAGTGGTCTTATTGGGATCAAACAGGATGTCTTCGTCCGGACCCATGCTGAAGGCACGCCATGCCAGTCTGCCGTCTTTCGCATAGAAAGCAGCAAGCCAGCAACGAACGCCGAACTCAGCACCGGAACAACCGGTGATGACCTTGTCCTTGATGGGGTGTGGTGCGTTGGTGTTGGTGTCACCAGCGGCAGGACCGTAACCGATGTCACGACCGTTTTCTGCCGTCCAATTCACCTTACCGGTCTTGGCGTCCAGAGCGACCAGGAGAGTATCTGCCTGTTGCAGATAAATCTGACCCATGCTGTAACCCAGACCACGGTTCACGATGTCGCAGCACATCACAGGAACGGTTTCAGCTTCGTCCTGCTGTGGTTCGAAATACCAGGTGATGTTCAAGGTATCAAGATTGATGGCGAACACATCGTTCGGGAAGGATGAATGGATGTACAGGTGATCTGAGGACAGACCAGTGGCACTGCTTGGCAGCACCAGCGGTCCACCTTCGTGGCCCTGCAGGCGACCTGTGGAGAACGTCCAAGCAGCAACAATGTCACCAGCGTTCTTATTAGTGATTTGCTTCAACTCAGAATAACGCCAGTTCCAGTAGTTACCACCTGGATAGGCCCAATAGTTCGGGTTTTCCGTCAGTTTACGAACTTCATCGTTCGCAAATGAGGGAGCCGATACCATTAAGGCCAGCGCGGCTATAAGCCATTTACTTAATGATATTTTACTCATGACCTCACTCCTCTTTTATTATTTGATCATGCATGTGTGATCTCTAGTTGTGCACAAAACCCGCCGACGCCTCGAGATCAAAAAGCGCCATTGGGCTAGAAAAAATCGTTGGGTAAAAGTTTGCCTCGAGGGCAAACGCAAAAGTGGTGATAATTGAATTCGAGATTTTTTGATTGCGCAGGAAGATTGTACGCATTACTTAAGCTCTACCGCGTGAAGGGTCAGGCTTGTCTGTTTCAATAAAAAGCCAGCCGCCAGGGATTCCCTCCCTTGCGTACCTGCGACTTCGATATGGACAATACAGGTGCGAGTTCTATTCATTTAGTGGGTCAGCGACAAACCTGTCTTTTGTATTTTTTTCTTATAAAACTTAGGAGATTTATACCATTTAAATCCCCAAGTTTGTTTTCTAGAGTCGTTGAATTCTAGGCAATTTAGGCATAACAAGCAAGCGAATCCAGAGGACTTTAATTGGTGCAGTTAAAGCCATGCTCAATGCTAGTGATTAATGCCTATAAATTATATTGTTACTGTTAAAAACTCAGATCAATTCTGGAAATGAAATTGTTCGGCTTTTGTCCCGATCTTGGTACCGCATCGCAACAAATTTACATGGGAATAATTCGCCCTTGCAACTTGAACTTGGGATAAATGTCTCCATCTATATCAATATTGATACAATTACAGAAAATGGCAAACGGAGTTGTCAAATTACATATAAAAATATCATAATATCACTATATATTTTTATCACCAATCGCACCAAATTGAAATCTAGATCGGAGTAGTGACATGTTGACCAACGGCCGAATTTTACTCTCGTTGCTGTCAGCTACCTTGCTGGCAGCCCTGGTATTCCAGTTCTCACCGGCAGTTGCCGACGTAGCACCACCGGATTACCGGCAAAATCTCTCAGACAAGGTCTGGGAGGAAAAGCTCAGAAAGTCCAATTTCCAGGACCGGGAAATCATCGAAGGTGCCGAACAGGACATCCTCGAACTCAAGACCCCCTACACGGCTGAAGATGCGACCGTGGTGCCGATCTCTGTCCAGACCAAGATTCCACAGACCAACGAGCGTTACATCAAGAAAATTACCATCCTGATCGACAAAAATCCCGTACCGCTGGTGGGTTATTTTGAGTTTTCACCCAAGTCGGGCAAGGCCGATCTGGCCATGCGTATCCGGGTGGATGACTTCAGTTACGTCAGGGCAATTGCTGAATTAAACACCGGTGAGCTCTATATGGCCAAGAGTTTTGTCCGTGCCAAGGGCGCCTGCTCTGCTCCGCCTCCGGCCAGCATGGAGGACTCAAAGAAGCTGCTTGGGCAAATGAAAATGAAGACCATTGGCGATGTTGAGTTTGGCAAACCCAACCTCATGCAATTAAAGATACGTCACCCCAATATTACGGGCATGGCCCCGCTTCGGATCGGTTCACGTGTCATGCCGCCACCGCATTTTGTAAAGGAAATTGAGGTCGATTATAACGGTGAGACGGTTCTGAAAGCTGAACTGACATTCTCGGTCAGTATGGACCCGGCCTTCCGCTTTTATTTCGTCCCGGAGAAAGAAGGAGTGATGACTGTGAAGGGCTCGGACACCAAGAATAATGAATTCACTTCAACACACGAAGTGCATAAGAAAACATCCTGACAATCTTATCCAATCGATCAGATTAAATAAAAAAGGGTGATTCAAAATCACCCTTTTTTATTACGGTTTTGAGTTTCCGGGCCGGTCAGGAATCCTGACGTGTCGGTGCGGAAAGATTCTTCACCACAGGACAGTGTTCCGCAGCCTCCTTTTTCAGCTTTAGCAAGGCCTTCAAATCCGCCTTGCCATGCTCGTTGTCCCTGACAACCCCGCCTTTCTCACCAGGCATCTTGCCGTAACGCTCCTGCATGGTGCCATTGTCAAATGCCTCGAATGACATCCGGTCAGCCACATAATCATGGCGGCAGGTGCAGGTGTACAGGTTCTGCTCATTTTGCCCACCGAGGTCGGCCATGCATCCTACCACCGAGCGCACGACTTCAATGGTTGGATACCCTTCACCAGCCATCACGCCGGCAGGAAATAGCAAGACCGCCAGTGGCAGTGCTTTACTAAGTTTCATAAATTTTTTCTCCATCAGTAACTATTGAATTTGGGTCTATTTTAATTTTTCTGTATAGCGATTGACATGTTTGTACGCCACATAAAAGTAACCATATCCCGAATAAGCGGCATTTTGTAGTTTTATTAGATTAATTCCAATCAGGAAGTTGCATGACTTCCCAATAAAGGTGCCAGGAGATTGGTCAGCCTTTCGCTGCTGCCACGTGACGACGCCACCATTTCCCGTCCCGCCTTACCTGAAATTTTGCGTGAACTCTCGTCCCCAAGTAGTTGATTTATAATATTAGCGAGGGATGTATCATTCTGTATGACTGACAATGCTCCACACGCCTGCAGCCGATCCGAGATCTCGATAAAGTTATGTTTATGTGGGCCGGTGATGATCGGCAGGCCCAGGCTGGCGGGTTCCAGCATATTATGCCCGCCCACCGGGACGAGACTCCCGCCGACAAATGCCAGATCAGACAAGGCATAGAAACGAAACAACTCTCCCAGGCTATCCAGAATAAAAACCTGAGTCTCCCTAGCCACGGTTTCAGCGTTGCTTTTTCGCTGGGTCCTGAAACCGGACTGTCTGGACAGTTCATAGACCGCATCAAAACGTTCCGGGTGCCGTGGGGCAATAATCAGGAGACTGTCCGGATGAGACTTCTGTATGTTGCCATGCGCCGAAAGCACAATGGATTCTTCACCCTCATGGGTGCTGGCCGCGATCCAGACGGGACGGTCCTGGCTGAAATCAGCGCGCTGCTGCAGGCGAACTGCTATGTCCGGCAGCTCAGGCACACTGTCAAACTTCAGATTTCCGATGACATGGATGGTTTCCAGGGCGGCGCCCAGTTGTAAAAATCTGCTGGCATCTTCCTCGGTCTGGGCAGCAAGACAGGACAGTTTCTTCAGGGTATCCGACGCCAGACCTTTGAGCCGCAGGTAGCCGCGGGTTGACTTGGCCGACATGCGGGCATTGGCAAGCAGGATGGGTATTCCGTTCTTGTGGCAATGGTGAAAGAGGTTTGGCCACAGTTCGGTCTCCATCACCAAGAGCAAGGCAGGATGAATGCGCCTCAGGAAACGCTTTACGGCACCCGGCAAATCATAGGGTACATAGTGATGTGTAACGGAATCGCCATATAATCGGGCCACGGTGTCGGCACCTGTCGGGGTCATGGTGGTGAGGATGATGCGGTAGGCTGGATAGTTGGTTTGTAAATATTCCAGTATTGGCCGGGTTGCATTGACCTCGCCAACGGAAACCGCGTGAATCCAGAGGGTTCTCTGTTGCTCGGGTATCGGCTTTACAAAACCAAAGCGCTCATGCCAACGTGATCGATACTTTGGATTCCCCCACGACTGGTACAACAGCCTGGCCAGCGCAAATGGAACCAGCAAATACAGAATTAGGCTATATATTATCCGCAAGATTCAATGATTTCCTGAAAGCTGTGGCGTAGTTAATATTTTCTGCTTGTTATTTGGTGCATCATATGTGCTACATACGGCGATCTGTCCGCTTGCGGTACCCTGGAATACTATTAATATCTCCTGACGGAAGTGTTCCGAGCGCTGAATTTTAACATATTGGCTGTGTCCAAAGGTTTAGAATGAGAATAATAGGAACCATCCTGCTGTGGAGTTGCCTTGTGCAGTCTGGTCTTGCGGCTGCTCCGGGGGACATCGGCACATTCAATGCCACCTATAAACTTTTCAGCAGCGGTTTTGAACTCGCCGAAATGAAACGCACGATGAGCCGTTTGCCCGATGGTAATTATCTATACCGCTCACAGACGGAAACGGTCGGCCTGGTTGCCGTGTTTTACAAGGACAAGATTGTAGAAGAATCCCGCTGGAAACTGGAAGAAAACCAGATATATCCCCTGAAATACACCTACAACAGGACCAGGAGCAAAAAGCAACGCAAGGTTCGGATTGATTTTGACTGGGACAAGAAGGTGATTCATAACCGGGTCAACGAAAACCTCTGGAAGATGCCCCTAGAGAAAGGAATGCTGGATAAACTGCTTTACCAGTATGCCATCATGAGAGACCTGCCGGAAAAACCATTCCCGATTGATTATTTAATTGCGGATGGCGGCAAAATGAAAACCTATCATTTCGAAAGGCTGGCCAATGAGAAACTACAAACACCGCTGGGGGAACTGGAGACCATCAAGTTACAGAACATCAAACCGAACGATGACAGGAAGCTAATAATCTGGTGCGCGCCCAAGTTCAACTATCTCCCTGTCAGGGTTGAGCATACCGATGATGGCCGCTTGACGACTGCGATCATTCAGAAACTGGAAGGGCTTTGAATTCAGGGTTGCTCGTTGAGTATCTCTTCAATCTCGTGAGGAGGAAGGTAACCTCTCAAACCTTCGCCATCATCCGTGTAGATGGCCGGCGTACCCCGGATACCAAACCTTCTTCCCAGTTCATATTCATCGGCGACCGGATTATTGCAGCGCTTGGGTTCAACTACTTTGTCACTTTTGGCGTCAGTCAGGGCTTGTTGCCGGTCTTTGGCACACCATACGGACTCCATGGTACGTGAGGCATCGGTACCCATACCGCCACGGGGATAGGCAAGATAGCGCACACCAATTCCCTTCGAGTTCAGTTCAGGGACGTCCTGGTGAAGCTTGCGACAATAACCGCATTCGATATCCGTAAATACATAGAGCAGGTGATCGGCACCAGCCGGGCTGAATTCTATGAAATCCCTTTCCGACAATGATTCCAGGACATTTTTTCTGGCCAGCTTCCGTTCCCTTTCACTGATGTTTTCCCGAGATTGCATATCCAGCAGATCGCCCTTGAGGATGTAGCGACCATCACCTGATATGTAGACGACATTGGGCCCGAGCAGGACTTCATACAAATCCTTGAACGGTGTCGGCCGGATACGGGTAACCTGTTCCTCGGGCACCACTGAGGCCAGCGTCTCCCTGATCTGCTTCTCCACCGCGGTATCGACGGCAAACGCCTGTGGCGTAAGCAATAGAGTCAGTAAAAAAAATACTTTGATGGCTAATGGTTTCATTGTCTGGATGCTTCTTATACCAATTTCATGTCAGTTAGTTTAATAATATCAAATATTTCAAAATATCGCCTGACACAGAGTTCTCATTTCAGGCACAGACTTTTTTCATTTGTTTCCTGATGGCCTGCTTCTCATTATTCCGCTCTTCCTCGGACAGGAATACCTTCTCACCGTTTTCATTCAGGCGATACAAGCGACCAGCGTATTCCAAATTATCCAGGGCTTTTTTCGCTCTGGTGCATTGTTTCCTCCTTTCCTCTTCTTCTTTTCTGGCTTCCATGGCCTCTTGCTTGCTGATCTGGCGTTCCTCTTCATAGACACGCAGCAGCTTTTCATTTTTCTCGATCCGCTTCAGGGTAGCCTGATCGGCTTCATGATGAGGTTTGATTTCGATCGCATCAGCACCATCGTCAGGCGGTTTGTGACTATAATGCACCCGCCCCTGCTCATCTTCCCACTTGTATACCTCCGCGGCAGATACCATGGTACAGAGCAGGCAACAAAGCATAAAAGTAAATCCGTGGCGCATCATCTCAATCCCGTACTCACCTGACGATTAGATTGTCCTCTCAGACGGTGGTTCAACCACGGGGGTGATGTTCTGCATGCAAATTTTTCAGACGTTCCCTGGCCACGTGCGTGTATATCTGGGTGGTGGATATGTCAGTATGCCCGAGTAACATTTGTACGGCCCGCAGGTCAGCACCGTGATTCAGGAGATGGGTGGCAAAGGCATGGCGGATCACGTGCGGGGACAACGGCTTGCTGATCTCGGCCTGTTGGGCATAGCGCTTGATACTGTACCAGAAGGTCTGCCGCGTCATTTGTGTACCCCGGCGGCTGGGAAACACGGCGTCTGATCCGCTGACATCGACCAGCTCGGGACGACCCGTCTTCAGGTAACGCTCCAGCCAATCCAGCGCTTCCGCCCCCAGGGGAACCAGGCGTTCCTTGTTGCCCTTGCCGATGACTCTTACCAGTCCCTGCCTGAGATTGAGCTGGGTGATAGTCAAGCCGACCAGTTCGCTGACCCGCAAGCCACTGGCATAAAGCACCTCGAGCATGGCGCGGTCACGTAGCCCCAGGACAGTCTCGGTATCCGGCGCATCCAGCAGTGCCTCCACTTCTGCTTCGCTGAGGGACCTGGGCAAAGGCCGGCCGAGTCTCGGCGATTCCACGCCGGCAGAAGGGTCAGTGGTAATCAGGGCTTCACGGAGCATGTACCTGTAAAAGCGCCGAATACTGGAGAGGCGACGGGACAGGGTCCGGGTGGAATATCGGCCCAGCGAAGCCAGGTAGAGTCGGATCAGACCGTCGTCTGCAGTTTCCAGATCATCGCCCTGCTGATTCAGCCAGTTGGCAAAGTGGGTAAGGTCGGTCCGGTAGGCCGTCAGAGTATTGTCAGAAACGCCATGTTCCATCCACAGGGTATCCAGGAAGGTGGCTATCTGCTGCTCTGCCCTGCTTGCCTCATCCTCTTTAGTGGACATGCACGCCTTCGTGTGCCAACAACCAGCGCTTGACGTCCACCTGCTGGCGCTTGCCCATGAATCCGCCGATCCCGTTTGCGGCCACCACCCGATGACAGGGAATGATGAGTGGCAGCGGGTTGCAGCGGCAGGCCTGGGCTACGGCACGACTGCCAGTGTGCAGTTCCCTGGCCAGTTCCCCGTAGGTGCGGGTCTGACCAGGGGGAATTTTGAGCATGGCCTCCCAGACACGTTTCTGGAATTCAGTACCCTGAATAAACAGCTTGGGATGGGCCGGTTGACGTGATGAGAAATAATCATCCAGATAGCGCTTCATGTTCCGGACTGCGGGAAGCTTTTCGGCACCTGGATTTTTTCCGGAAGATTCCTTGAGTAATTCTACGTTGATGACATGTCCATCCTGGACCGTAAATGTGACGGGACCAAATGGCGCCCGGTATTGACTGGTGATTCGCGCAGGCTGTTTCATGCCTGCCAAGTATACAAGACCGCTGCCCCGATAACAGCCAGGCCCGGGAATCCCAGGCCAGGTGATGATTCGTCTTATGAGGACGTCTTGATTTTTTCCTTGATGCGGGCGGACTTACCGGAACGTTCCCGCATGTAATAGAGCTTGGCCCGGCGCACGTCACCACGGCGTTTGACCTTGATGGAGGCAATCGAAGGACTGTAAGTCTGGAACACGCGCTCCACGCCTTCACCGTAGGAAATTTTGCGGACCGTAAACGATGAATTCAGACCCCGGTTTTTGACGGCGATTACCACGCCCTCATAGGCCTGCAGACGTTCACGCTGGCCTTCTTTCACCTTTACTTCTACCACTACGGTATCGCCGGCGGCAAACTCCGGGATCTTACGGGTCATCTGTTCACTTTCCAGTTGTTCAATTATGTTGCTCATAGCCACTGCTCCAAAAAAGTCGTCATCAATTCTTTAACTCATCAAGCGTCGTGATGGCGCTTGAATTCGTCCAGTAATTCTTCCTGCTCCTCGTTAAGCGTCAATACGCTGAGCAAGTCGGGCCGTCTCAGCCAGGTGCGTCCCAAGGCTTGCTTGAGACGCCAGCGGCGAATCTTCTCATGATCACCGCTTAATAACACCTCCGGCACCTTGTGTCCTGCATATTCTTCCGGCCGGGTATAATGCGGAAAATCCAGCAAGCCGTTAAAAAATGAATCGTTGGCCGCGGAATCCTCGTGTCCCAGCGCGCCGGGCATGACCCGGGTAATGGCGTCGATTAACACCATCGCGGCCAGTTCGCCACCGCTAAGGACATAATCGCCAATCGACCATTCCTCATCAACATATTCCTCGATGAGGCGTTCATCAATCCCCTCATAGCGACCGGCCAGCAGGACCAGGTTGTCCAGTGCCGCCAGTTCCATGACCCCGGCCTGGTCCAGCCGCCTGCCCTGGGGTGAAAGATGAATCACCCGCTGGTTGCCGGATAAACCTTTTCGGGCAGCCCGGATGGCCCTGGCCAAGGGCTCCACCATCATCACCATGCCGGGACCACCTCCGTAAGGCCGATCATCGACTGTCTGGTGTCTGTCCTCGGTGTAATCACGCGGGTTCCAGGCCTTGACCTGGAGCAGGCCCTGTTTCACGGCCCTGCCGGTAATCCCGTATTGCGTGATGGCATCCAGCATCTCCGGGAACAGGGTAATCACGGATATCTGCATCAGTCACCCTGCCCTTGCCAATCCACGGTAATCCTGCCGACCTCCAAGTCCACATCCAGCAGGTAGGTTCCCCATACCCACGGAATCAACTCCCGGCTTTCGCCTTTTACCACCAGTACATCGTTGGCACCGGTTTCCAGGATCTCAACCACCTCGCCCAGGCTTTGGCCCTGTTGGTTGATGACCTGTAATCCGAGCAAGTCAGTCCAGTAATATTCTCCCTCGGGTAAGGATGGCAACTGGTCACGCTCTATATAAATGTCTGCGCCAACCAGTAACCGGGCAATGTCCCGGTCTTCAATCCCTTCCAGGCTGGCCACCAGCCCTTTGCCCTGGGGTCTGCCTTCCCTGACCTTATATAACATTTCTTCATCCCGGTGTTTCAGGTACCAGGACGGGTAATTCAATATGTTCTCTGCTGGCCGGGTATAGGAAAACACCTTAATCCAACCCTTGACGCCATAAATACCGGAAATACGGCCCAACAATAATTTTCCTGTTTCTCCCTCCATCATGACCCGCCAGCGGGAGGTCCAGGATCTGTCGTTGATTTTATCAGCGCTGTGGCTGATTTGAATTCATATTCAGGCGCTTGCTGAATAATCCTTGAGCAGCTTTTCCACGCGCTCCGAGGTTTGTGCGCCATTTGATTTCCAGTAATCCACACGCGCCGTATCGATCCTCAACTTTTCCTCGTTGCCACTGGCCACGGGGTTAAAGAAACCCAGGCGTTCCAGGGAACGGCCACCACGCTTGGTGCGGCTGTCGACGACCACGATGTGATAAAAAGGACGGCCCTTGGTGCCTGTTCTTGATAATCTGATAGTTACCATTCGGTTAATGACCTCTGAATTATATTTCCTTAAAATCCGGCGGCAGTTGCCTGCCTGAAAAAGGCGCATATTCTACGGAAAATTACTGAAAAAGAAAGGAAAACCCAACCCGGGAGAGCGTATTGTCAGATAACAGCATCCAGGACCGTAAACAGGCCGTTCGCCAGCAACTCAAGTCCGCCCGGGCAGCCCTTCCCGAGTCCCGGCGACAGAGCTATTCAGAAACCATCCGGGATCGACTGCTGGCGCTGGACGAGGTCGCCAATGCCCAGAGTATCTTCTGCTTTATTTCCTATTTAAATGAAGTAGATACACATGGTTTATTAAAGTACTTTCTCGCTAACGGCAAGGACCTGGCGGTGCCCAAGATCGTGCCAGGCAAACCGATGCTGGCCGTCCCCTTTCATGGCTGGAATCAACTGGAAAAGGATGCCATGGGGATACTGACACCAGCATCGATTGAACCGCATCCCGGGCCGTTTGATCTCGCGATCACCCCGGGTCTGGGATTCACCCGGGCGGGTCATCGGATTGGTTACGGGCGGGGTTATTACGATACGTGGTTTGCCAACCACCCGGTAAAATACAAGATCGCCCTCGCCTTCGGGGTCCAATTGCTGGATGAACTGCCCACGGAAGATACCGATTTACCAGTGGACCTGATCGTGACTGAAAACGAGGTCATCCGGACCGCAAAACATCAGCGGTAGGATTCCAGCTCCAGTGTCAATTCGCCTCGGTCCAGTGCCCTGCTGGTGGTGGTTTCTACACGGGTCGATTTCACCAGCCCGACGCCCGGGGCATACCAGTTGGTTTCCTTGATCGTGACCACGGTACCGCCCACATAATTGCCGGCGTTGACGAAACTCTTGCCGTTAAATGAAACCCGCATGCAATTTTTGAAACGGCCGGCCGGGACTGACACCGTATCACTCATGCTTTCGATCACGGCATCCAGTTCCACCTTCGCGCGGATATGAAATTCCGTTTTCTGTGGCGGCCCGGTCTTGATGAGCACCTTGGATACCGTTTCTTCGTTCCAGCGTGTGCCCTCTTGCAGCGGATACTTGAAAATGTATTGCTGTTCATCAACGTTTGTGGTGTTCAGATTGATAGTTTTTTCGCGCCCAGTGAGCAGGATACCGTCATCCCGGATCTCTAAATAATTCAACGAGCCATCGAGCAAACGTCGTATATAGCGCCTGGTATCATCCCTTACCTCTGCCGTGAGATTTTCTACGGCATAGACACCGTCAAACGTACCGTCCATGGTTTGATAAGACATTTCGTATCGCCAGTAATGGCCGGGGTCGAGTGGAAAATAATAATCCGGCGGCTCACTGCAGGCCGAGCACATTAACAACAGGCCGCTCACTAATAGAGTCCATATTCGCAGGCGCGTTATCATGCGTGTTTGCTCAGCGGTTCTTGTTTGCCTGCCCACAGGGCTGCCAGTGTCGCACCGGAAATATTGTGCCAGATGCTGAACAGCGCCCCGGGCAAGCCCGCGACCGGAGAAAAATACTTGCTGGCCAGTGCCACACCCAGTCCCGAGTTTTGCATGCCGACTTCAATGGCCAGGGTGCGACAAGTTTGCCGGTCATAACCCAGCGCGGCCGGTATGCCGTAACCACAGAGGAACCCCAGCAGGTTGTGCAGGATGACCGCGATCGCAACCGGCAACACATACCGGTTTAACTGTTCATGGTTCAGGGCCATGATGATCCCGATGATCAATATAATGGTCAGCATCGAGACCACCGGAAAAATGGTTTTCAGCCGATTGAAAAATTGTCCTGCAAAACGATTGCACAGCACACCCAGTAACACCGGGCAAATGACAACCAGCATGATGTCCTTGATCATGGCCAGCACCGGGACATCCACACTTTGGCCAATATAAAGCCAGGTAAGTAATGGTGTCAGGAGCACGGCCGCGATCGTGGAACACGTGGTCAGGGTAATCGACAGGGCAACATCACCTCTCGCCAGGTAGCAGATGACATTGGATGCGGTACCACCCGGGCAGGCGCCAACAACCACGAGACCGGCCATGATGATCGTGGACAGATCCATGCTTTTGCTGATCAACCAGGCAATCAGGGGCATCAGGATGAATTGCAACGAGACTCCAACTAATACTATGGCCGGACGGCGAAACACCCGCATGAAGTCAGCCGGCAGCAGCGTGATACCCATGCCAAACATCACCAGTCCCAGCAAGGACACGATGGCCGGTCCCATGTTTGATAGCAGTTGCGGAAAATTTATAGCGACCACAGAGACAACAATGGCCAGGACTGGAAACAAGCGGGTCAGGCTGATCATGAGACGAGTCTTAACTCTTTACTGGAGTTTGCAAAAAACACATCAGTCTATAATATCAGTTAAATCATTGTCCTGATGCTGCTCTGGCAGTCTTTCGGTTTTTTCAATAACAACATTGGATGGCCCCGATGATTCGTATTCCCTTGTGCGCCTGCCTGTTGCTCCTGCTTGCTGCTTGCAATAACCCGATTGAATCTATCACAAATAAAGATTGGGCACTGTATGGACAAGATCTGAGCAACCAGCGTTACAGTTCACTTGATCAAATCAATGAGCAGACGGTCGCTAACCTGAAACTGGCCTGGAAGATCAACACCGGTCGCAAAGGCACGTTTCAAACTTCACCTATCGTCAAGGATGGTGTCATGTATCTCACCACACCATTCAATGACGTCATGGCAGTCGATGCAACATCAGGCAACACAATCTGGCGCTACGTGCATGAACTGCGCCATCAAAATTATTGTTGCGGGCCGGCCAACCGCGGACCGGCGCTTGCCAATGGCAAGGTTTACACGGTCACGATCGATGCGCGCTTGATTGCCCTGGAACAAAAAACCGGCGAAGTTCTCTGGGACGTGGCAGTGACCGATCCGAATGCCGGTATCAGTGAAGTCTTGGAACCGTTACTCGGGGTCGAGGAACTGCAAGGGGCCAGCCAGACCGGACAAACCGGTTATACCACCAACCTCGCCCCGCAAGTTTACGATGGCAAGATCTTTGTGGGAATCAGTGGTGCCGGTTATGGCCTGCACATGGAATTCGAGGAAGGCGATGATCACATTTTATCTGTCGGCGGCTTTTCCGGTGGCGGACATGGCCTGCGTGGATTCATCGTTGCCTATGATGCCGAGACCGGTGATGAAGTCTGGCGCTGGTATACGGTGCCCGAGTCCGGCTGGGAAGGTGACTGGCTGGAGACAACCCCTGATGGCTTGCCATTGAATCGCAGGATTGCTGCCGAAAAAACCGCCTGGAAAACCTATAACCAAACCTGGCGTTACGGTGGTGGTTCGATCTACACCACACCGGCGGTTGATCCCGATCTGGGTCTGATCTACATCGGCACGGGAAATCCATCGCCGCAGATGGATGATGCTACCCGGCCCGGGGACAACCTGCACACCGTCAGCTTGGTGGCGCTGGACCTCAAGACAGGTAAAAAAGTCTGGTATTATCAACAAGTTCCGCACGACCGCTGGGGTTACGACGTAGCTAGTCCACCGATCCTGTTTGATTTCCACAGGGACGGTAAAATCATCAAGGCCGTTGGCCAGGCCAGTAAACTCGGCTGGTTTTACATCCACGATCGCAAGACCGGTGAGCTGTTATTAAAATCAGAATCCATCATTGAACAGGACAACTTGTTTGCACGGCCCACGGCGGAAGGTGTGCGCATTGTGCCCGGAACTCTGGGCGCATCTTCGTGGTCCCCGGTTGCTTATAACCCGCAACTGGAATCCGTGTTCATCTCCGGCATCTACCAACCTTCATTGTTTATCACGAGAAAACTTTCGCCTGGGCCGGGTAAACCTTGGGAGAGTTACACTATCTTTCGCGCCACGGGCGAAAAAGACTGGGGTGTGTTTACTGCTATTTCTACCCGAACAGGTAAAATTTTTTGGCAACATAAGGTAACTGATCCCATGGTGGGTGGTGCACTGGCAACTGCCGGTAATCTGGTGTTCACAGGAGAAGGCAACGGCAATTTTAATGCCTTCAATGCCACCACCGGGGAATTACTCTGGCAATACCAGACCCAATATGGCGTTAATGCTCCGCCGATTACTTATGCCATCGCTGGCAAACAATACATTGCCGTGGCGGCAGGCGGTAATAAATTATTCGGTTATCCCACGGGTGATGAAGTCCTGGTCTTCAGTCTCGATACAAAATAGATTATGAATATCACTGCACTGTTCTACAAAGCTATATCAACCGGATGACAATCCTGATCTTGTATTGCCTGGTGTTCTGCGGGTTCTGGATCGTCGGCATGTACTATGAGTACGTCACTTTGAGACGTATGCCGGTTTTGAGTAATACGACGCCGGAATTACCACCTAATAAAAATGACTGGCCCATGGTCAGCATTATCGTTCCCGCCTGTAATGAGGCACGTCATATCGAAAGCGCAATCAAATCACGCTTGGCACTTGATTACCCGAATCTCGAGATCATCGCCATAAATGATCGCTCCACGGATCACACGGGTAAGATTCTTGATAGCCTGGCTAAAGAGGATCACCGGCTTAAAGTCATACACATCGATTCATTGCCCGATGGCTGGCTGGGCAAGGTCCATGCCCTGCACCAGGGCGTGAAACAGGCATCCGGCCAGTGGTACTTGTTTACCGATGCCGACGTGTATTTCAAGCCATCAGTTCTGCATCAGGCGATTGCTTATGTCTTTCAGCAGCAGGTCAACCACCTGGTCTGCATCCCCGAGGTTCGCACGCGAGGCTTCTGGTTAAACGTGGCCATTCGCACTTTTTTCCTGGCGTTTTGTATCAAAGCACGGCTGGCGACCGTCAATAACGACAACAGTAAGGCAGCGGCCGGTGTCGGTGCCTTTAACCTGGTGGAAGCTGACCTGTTTCATCGCACACCCGGGTTTGAATGGTTGCGCATGGAACCCGTGGATGATTACGGCCTGGGTGTTATGTTGAAACAGGCGGGCAGCCGCACGCATATGTTAAATGCTATGTCGGAGATTACGGTACCCTGGTACGAAACCCTGCATGAGATGTTCCAGGGTGTTGAAAAAAACAGCTTCGGTCCCGGCGCTAATTACAGTTGGCTAAGATTAATCATGATGGCACTGCTTATTACCGCAAGCGCTTTAGCGCCAATAATCACCCTGGCGGCAGGATTAGTTACTCATAACACGATCCTGCTGGGCATATTCATTTTATTTATTGCCACACTGCTGTTCTTTGCCAGGGTGAATTATCACGAGGGCAACGGCGGCGTCTGGGCCTATCTGTGTTTACCGGCCGGATTTTTTCTTCTTGAAACGATGCTGCTGCGTTCTGCCTGGTTGTGTTCACGTAATTACGGCATTGACTGGCGTGGTACGCACTATACTGAAGGCCAATTAAAGGCAGGTCAGCGGGTCAGGTTTTAATCAGATAACGTTGAACAATGCATTTGCTGGTGATGTCGTATTGGTATACTCCCTGAAAGGAAACCAGCTGCTCGATTTGTAACATGGCCAATCTGAAAAAAGCCCTGCCGGAAAACGCTGAAGGCAATTACTTTGTCGATTCGACCTGCATCAATTGCAGCATTAGCCGACATTACGCCCCGGAAATCTTCGGCGATAACGGCACACACGCCTTTGTAAAGCGCCAGCCACAAAATCAGAAAGAAGAATTTGCCGTGCAGCAGGCCCTGTTGGCCTGTCCAGTGGCATCAATCGGCGCGCGTGAGAAGATCGATCTCACGAATACCCGCGATTCTTTTCCAGTCCGCATGACAGAAGATGTCTATCTCAACGGCTACAACCATCGCAAGTCCTATGGCGCACACAGCTATTTTTTGCAGACAGAGACCGGCAACTGGCTGGTCGATTCTCCTCGTTTCCTACCGGATCTTGTCAACAGGTTTGAAGCCATGGGAGGGATAAAATACATCTTCTTGACCCATAGCGATGATGTCGCCGACGCAGAAAAATATGCAAGACATTTCAATGCCATACGCATCATTCATCAACTGGAATCACACGCCCAGCCGGATGCCGAGATGATACTGGAAGGCAACGATAGTCACCGGCTCGATGCCGGTGAGATCCACTTTACTCCGGGACATACCGAGGGACATCTGGTGTTATTATGGCAAGATAAATATCTCTTTACGGGCGATCATTATGCTTGGGATCCACCGTTAAACCACTTCGGATCATTTCGTGAACACTGCTGGTATTCCTGGGACATTCAGATCGAATCGGTAAGAAAGATGGCTGCCTTCAAGCACGTCATCTGGGTCTTCCCGGGTCATGGCAAGTGGGGCGAAGTACCCGAAGGTCAATTCCCGCACATCATCAGTCAGTCTGTCAAATGGATGCTGAGCGTTAAATAAGTGATCTTTTTAATTACTATGACAGCATCAAACGTAATACAGAGTAAATACACCAACAATTAAATAATTAAATCTTTATGATTTCATTGCGTAATAACTCTTCGGATTCAGTCCATTGCGTTGCATAGCTAGGTAAGATGTTTGACTTGGTTGTTGCATTAAGTTCGGCAAACGTAACGGCCGGTGAGACGACACCTTCCGAATCACGGAAACAACACTTGGCCATGGCAAAGGCTATTAATTTACCGTTACGTTCGATCTTGTGATCTATGAAAAACCACTTGTTATCCCAGGCGGCAAGGTGGCTTTTTAAGGTAAATTTCTGGAAGCGTTTCAAAGGCCTCTCATAGTGGATCATTTGTGATGCCACCAGTGGTAACCAGTGTTTCTTTCTTGCAATCCTGAAGATGCCCGTTCTCAACATCATTTCCAGCCTGGCAACTTCCATGAATAACAAGTATCGGGCATTGCTGACGTACTTCAGATCTGCTTCCGTAGGCCCGACAATCATGTTGGTTTTCAGCAAATCAGTCGGTTCAATCCTGGATTGAAAGAAGGATTTGGTGAACGTCATAATAATACGAAGCCATATATTCATGACCCATCTCCTGGCAGGAATTCCTGGTTATTATTTTTCTATATTTACTACAAAACTTTAGCCAAGGTTTTATTGACTATCCAGTGCCCGGCTTTCAATTGATCCGTAGTCCTAACCACCGAAAGAAAAGCGCCAGTTCCCACAAGGGCCCAATCAACAGAAACTGAATATCTTTGAAAAACGAGGGTCGTGTGCCTTCGATCGCATGGCCGATGAATTGGCCGATCCAGCCAACAATGAAAATTCCCAGCGCATACCAAATAAGATTACCCGCAACGAACGATTCAAGGCAAAGCACACCAGCATAGAAACCCAGCAGGATTAGCAACAATCCCAGTGCCAGTCGCCAGGAAAGTATGAAATAATAAATCAAGGCCAATGTAATGACGATGGTAGCCGGATTGAACCAGGCATTACCAAGCGGGATTGATTTCAATGCCGCAATTACCGAGAACACGATGATCGGCACGCAGACAAAATGAAACCGCTGGTTAATCGTGTTTTTATGGTTATCTGAATAATCCTGCAACCATGCCTGGATTGATTTCATATCCTTAATGCTTCCTTCTTGAATTAAGCCACGATCCGGCGGTTAATAGAAGATAAAGACCAATTATTGAATACATTTGCTCGGCCGGTGTAAACACACCGATTAGGGATACGGACACTCCCAGAATTGTGAATATCCCACCACCAATCATGCCCCCGAGTGCAATCGCAATTAATTCAGGCACGCCGAGTACCTTGTCGCGTTTTCTATGGCAGGACAGATTATTATTTACAGTAGGATTCATTTTTTATCGCTGATGATTATGAGATTAACAGAAACGCTTCTGACAAAACGACTAGAAAACCTGTTAATAATATTTCAATTATTCCGGGTTCAATTATCTCCGGGCAAGGATGGTCTTGTCCTCTTTCGTTTTTATGATCAGGGCACCGTTTTCATCGAAGTCAAATCCCGTTGCCAATTGTAATAGCTCCAGGAAAAACGCTTCCTGGTTCATGAGTGCCTCGGGACAGGCTCTGCGCGTTGATATCAGCAACCCGACACTGAGTAGTTCACCGCCTAACTGGTAACTGCCACTGTATTGATTACAGCTGGCAAGTCCATGGATGCGTCCATCCTCACTGAAATTGATGGTGACGCGCGAGAAATCGATGATGCCCTTGTTGCCGATGTCCTCGACGATCCATTCATCTCCCAGCAGCAGGGAGACCGGCTGACCGCCACAACCCGACAGGGTTTTGTCACTCATAATCACCTTAACAGTCCTGGGATAGGGCATGCCACTCATGGAGTCTCGGCAGAGGGTATCCCTGATCGTTATTTCCAGTGCCTGGCCTTCTGCTGACACCAGGTAACGGCTGCCCGCTTCTGTCGTAATGACTTCCGGCGTCGACGTGATCATCTTTTCCTGACCATAACTGGTCACCAGCTCAATCTGATTTTCACCGATAGTCAAAGACCAGCCCGGTTCATTGCCCATAGCCTTGAACGGCAATGCGATGTCCGCTGTGACCTGATCCACCTCAGCGACGGATACGGGTGCTGGTGCGGGATCTAGCGCCAAATCAGCGGACATGGCCGCCTGTTTTGCAGATTGACCGCTCTCTTCCTCATAGTTGTAGGTATTGGTAGCACCCTTCATAGCGACATCACTGTCTTGTTTATCCTGTGAATCATCAGCCTGGGTTTTCTTTTCCTGTTTCTCCCAGATCATGCGTTTTCTTCCCGAGGCAGCTTCATCGGCCAGTTCCATACTCAGGCTGGGCATCACACGATCCACTTCACTGCTTCCACGGCCCGGTTCCGCCGGCGCAGAAGGACTGGCAGTTCGCTGACGGTTTTCCATTTCGCCTTGTTCCTTGAGGACATCCCTGGCCTTCGTTGCCACTCTGGATTCCGGTGCGGTCATCAGGGGTTGACCCTGCTCACGATAAATATTGAAGACGATGCTCACACCGATCACCATGACAGCGGCTATTGACAGCGGCACGGTCCAGCGGGGCATGTGACGCGGTTTAATCTCATTCTTGGCGGCATCGAGAATGAGTTTATCCAGGTGCGCAGGCGGACCAGAGCCCTTGTCACGTTGATATCGTTGTGACAGCTCTGTATTACCCTGGAGGTAATCGTTCAGTTCCTTGTCGTTGTCATTACTCATAATTGATTGAGTCCAGCACGAAGCTTATTAATAGCGTAACGCAAACGGCTCTTCGCCGTTTCCGGATTGACTCCGGTGATCTCGGCAATTTCATTCAGTCCCAGCCCTGCTTCCTCCCGTAACAGGAAGGCCTCGCGTTGTTCAACCGGCAAGGCATCCACCAGTTGCATGAGCTGTGTGGTCTGTTGTTGCAGTTCCAGTTGCTGATCCGGTTGCTTGCTTTGCTGATCCTCAACCGCCTCGATACCCAGGGAACCCTGTTGACCGTTGACTACCGCCACGGATTGCCTGCGGTAATAATCGATACAGTGATTACTCGCCACCTGGTACATCCAGGTCGTGAACCTGGCCTTTACTGTGTAGCCTTCCCGGGCGCGTATCAGTTTCATCCAGACCTCCTGGTAGAGTTCCTCGGCCACGGCAGGCTGGCCACAACGCCGCAGAATAAACCGGTACAAAGCGCCCTTGTGGCGGCTGTACAAGGCCTCAAATGCCTTTGCGTCACCTTCACGGTAACTGAGCATGAGTTCTTCATCGGACGCCTCGGCCTTCATGAACGGCAGTGTAGAGACAGAACTGAGCATGAGTCAAAAAAGACAGGTCATCAACACGATGACCTGCCTTAAAGGGACGAAGGTAAGTAAACTTACCGGGTACTGTCCGCGACCTGGTCGGATTCATGGGCCTTGCTACTGAGAGACTTGGCTAGGTTCACGAGGGTGAGAAATTCACCGTGATAACCAAACGGATCCTGCCCCCGGGCACCACTGGCGAGTGCCAGCGTATCGTCATAACTGGCCTGTCCCGTATATTTGCCACCGCGAAGTTGCTGGGCAAACATGGCAACCGCGGCAGAGAAACGGAAGGCATCCGACGTCCGGTTAATGTCGGCGACTATTTCATGGCGCTTGATGGGCCATTCCAGCAACCTGCTCTTTGAAGCCCCCGGTTCCTTGTAACGCAGCCGCAGGAATGCCAGCTCGTCCTGCTTTCCGGTCTTGACACTTTCTTCAGACTGATAGCGTAGCGGATCCATCTTTGCGCCGCCCTTGCCTTTCAACGCAACTTCATAAAGTGCGGTCACGGTATGCCCGGCACCGATTTCACCGGCATCGATCTTGTCGTTGTTAAAATCTTCACGGTTCAACAAACGATTCTCGTAACCGATGAGACGATACTCCTCGACCAGTTCCGGGTTGAACTCGATCTGGATCTTTACGTCCTTGGCAATGGTCAACAGTGTTGAACTCATTTCATCGACCAGTACCTTTTGCGCTTCTGACAGGGTATCGATATAGGCATAGTTGCCATTTCCGTTATCGGCCAGTTGTTCCATCAGGTAATCATTATAGTTACCGGTACCAAAACCCAGTGTGCTCAAGGCAATCCCGGTCTTGCGTTTTTCCTCGATCAGGTCCTTGAGTTGTTCGATGTTGGTGGTACCGACATTGAAATCACCATCGGTGGCAAGCAACACACGGTTAATACCATTGCGGATAAAACCCTGCTCTGCCATGGCATAAGCCAGTTTGATACCGGCCGCGCCGTTGGTGCGACCGCCTGCCGTTAACTGATCTATGGCGGCATTGATCGTGGCTTTTTGATCCCCGGCGGTGGGTTGCAGGACTACACCCGTACCACCGGCATAGACCACCATGGAAATGCGATCATTCTTGTCCAGGTGATTGGTCAACAGCTTCAGTGAATTTTTCAACAGACCTAACTTGTCCGGTGACTGCATGGAACCGGAGATATCCACCAGGAACACCAGATTGGATGCCGGTAACTGTTCCGGTGCGACATCGTAACCCTGGATACCAATGTGCAGTAGATAGGTATCCGGGTTCCATGGCGTAGGTGCAATCTCACGGATCAATGAGAACGGTACTCTTTGGTCCTCCGGTAACGGGTAGTCATAGGAAAAATAATTGATCAACTCCTCGGCACGTACGGCATCCTGTACCGGCAAATTACCGGCCTTGAGGAATCGCCGGACATTGGCATAACTGCCGGTATCGACATCGATACTGAACGTTGACACGGGGTGTTCAAGTACCCGTTTGATTGGATTGTCATCGATAACCGCATAGTTCTCACGGTTCAGTGGCTCCGAAGGATGACGGATACTATCCAGTGACACCGAAGGCGTTCTTGCCGTACCCATGGCATATTCCATGGCTACAACAGACTGTGGCGCAATCGCATCACTTAACTCGTTACGCCTCTGTGCATGTATGTGTTCCTCCAGAAGTTGCTTTTTGGCCAGGTACGGCTCGGAAGGTTTCGCCTTATCTTTTTCCTTAACAATAATCTGTTGGTTTTTGTCATCGGGCTTCTTGATAACAGAAGTGTTTACTTCGGATTCTACCTGTTGCTGCGGTTCCGTTGGACTGCAAGCGATCGTGATGATCAATAGCAGGGTGAACAAAAATGTGATGAATTGTTTCATGTTGATCTCCTGATGTTGGTTTGAGATAACTAGTGAAACGCAAGTGATCTGGAAAGGGGTTAAAGACTTTAAAATTCTTTTCAGGCAATAAAAAAGGGGCCTGTAGCCCCTTGTTTTTATTGTATTTATTACTTCTATTCGTTAACGGCCTTCATGCTCAGGCGAACCCGACCCTGCCTGTCTACTTCCAGGACCTTGACCTTAACGAAATCGCCTTCGCTGAGTTTGTCACTGACATTCTCGACGCGTTCTTCGGAGATCTGGGAAATGTGGACCAGGCCATCCTTGCCCGGCAGAATGTTCACAAAGGCACCGAAGTCCATCAGCTTGGCAACGCGGCCTTCGTAAATACGTCCCACTTCGATATCGGCCGTGAGTTGTTCAATCCTCTGACGGGCGGCTTCACCGGCCTCTTTATCGACGGCGGCAATCTTGACCATGCCATCATCATCGATATCGATCGTGGTGCCGGTCTCTTCCGTGATTGCACGAATGGTAGCACCGCCCTTGCCGATCACATCACGGATCTTGTCCGGGTTGATCTTGATCGTGGTAATGCGCGGTGCGAACTCGGACATCTCACCACGCGGCTGACTGATGACCTTGTTCATTTCACCAAGGATGTGCATGCGGCCGGCGTTGGCCTGTTCCAGTGCCACCTGCATAATTTCCTTGGTAATACCGTCGATCTTGATATCCATCTGCAATGCAGTAACGCCTTTTTCAGAACCAGCGACCTTGAAATCCATGTCACCGAGATGATCCTCATCACCCATGATGTCAGAAAGCACAACGAACTTATCCTCTTCCTTGATGAGCCCCATGGCGATACCGGCGACCGGTGCAGTAATGGCAACGCCTGCATCCATTAACGACAGGCTGGTGCCGCATACGCTGGCCATGGAACTGGAACCGTTCGATTCAGTGATTTCAGAGACCACGCGGATGGTGTAGGGATAGTTGATCAGGTCCGGCATCACGCCCATGATCCCGCGCTTGGCCAGGCGACCGTGTCCGATTTCCCGGCGCTTGGGTGAACCGACGCGTCCGGTTTCTCCTACACAGTATGGCGGGAAATTGTAATGCAACATGAAAGGTTCCTTACGCTCACCCTCGATGGCATCAATGATCTGGGCATCACGTTCCGTACCAAGTGAGGTTACAACCAGGGCCTGGGTCTCGCCACGGGTGAATAACGCAGAACCATGTGTACGAGGCAACACCCCAATATCAATCGAAATGGGGCGGATGGTTTGCGGATCACGGCCATCAATACGGCTTTCACCCGAAAGGATACTGCCGCGAACAATCCGGCTTCCCAGGGATTCAATTTCGGACTTGATCTGGTTTTCGGTCCATTTCGGTGACTCACCTTCCATCATGGCCTCGACCACCTCGGAACGAATTTCACTGATCCTTTCCTTGCGGCTGAGTTTGTCCCTAATGGCATAGGCTTCAAGTAATAAATCCGAGGCACGGTTCTGAACCTCGGTAACCAACTCTTCATCTTTCTCTTGCGGCTGCCAGTCCCATTGCGTGCCGGCTTCTTTAGCCAATTCTTCAATGATGTTGATTGCAATCTGAAACTGCTCATGACCAAACATGACCGCGCCCAGCATGATCTCTTCGGATAATTCCTTGGCTTCAGATTCCACCATCAGTACTGATGATTTCGTGCCAGCGACCACCAGATCGAGTTCTGAATCCCGCACCTGGGCAAATCCAGGATTCAAAATGTATTGTCCGTCCTTGTAACCAACCCGGGCAGCACCCATCGGGCCCTTGAAGGGCACACCGGATACCGCCACTGCAGCCGAAGCACCGAGCAAGGCAGGAATGTCCGGATCGATGGTTGGGTCCAGAGACAGTACCGTCGCGATAATCTGGATTTCATTGGTAAATTCTTTGGGGAACAACGGGCGTAAGGGACGATCGATCAGGCGGGAGGTCAGGGTCTCTTTTTCACTGGGCCGGCCTTCGCGTTTAAAAAATCCACCCGGTATCTTGCCTGCCGCATAAGTTCGCTCCTGATAATCAACGGTCAAGGGAAAGAAATCACGCTCCGGATCCGCATCCTTTTTGGCAACGCAGGTGACCAGCACCACGGTATCGGCCATGTGGACCATCACAGCTCCGTTGGCCTGACGGGCTAGCTTACCCGTTTCCAGAACGACTTTATGTTCACCATACTGAAATTCTTTCCTGACGATATTCATTTATGCACCTTAATATGTCTGCCCGGTCGGGCCTTCATCGAAACGTTAGATTTGAAATTGAGATCGGATCGTGGAAGCAGAACGTAGTTAGCTCGGGGATAGCAATAGCTGTTACTTACGCAAGCCCAGACGACCGATCAGGTCACGATATCTGTTCAAGTCCTTGGATTTGAGGTAATCCAGCAGCTTGCGGCGCTGATTGACCATTCTCAGCAGGCCCTGGCGGGAATGATGGTCTTTCTCATGTGTTTTAAAGTGATCCGACAGGTCGGTTATCCGCGCAGTGAGTAACGCCACTTGCACTTCCGGGGACCCTGTGTCTGCCGCTGAACCTTGATATTCTTTAATGATTTCAGCCTTTTGCTGATTATTTAATGCCATATCCTTACTAACTCCTGACTACCTCGGTCTTGATTTGGCGCGTATTGTACCCGCGCACCCCTGACTGGACAAGAATTTGCGGGGATTAATTTAATTTTACTGAATCACAGACTTAGCAGGCGTTTCGGGGCAATACGACCGTCCTCCTGTACCTCTCCAATGCCAATAAATTCACCATTAAACCTGATCCTCACCAGGCCACTGGTCGGGGCACCCGGTACCATGACGGCCTGCCCCCGGCGTAGGTAGAATGCCAGGCTTTCATTCATTTCAATCTCGGGAAAATGTCCCAGCATACTGTCGACTGGCAGTAATTGATCATCGAGGTGTGCTTCGCCTGCCTCAGAAAGTTGCCTTAAATGTTCGATGGTGACCGCCGCGGAGATGTTATAGGGCCCGACGGCAATCCGACGCAATGACAACACATGGGCACCGCAGCCAACTGCCTTGCCAATATCCTCTACCAGAATCCTGATGTAAGTCCCCTTGGAGCAATGCACCTCGATATCAAATTCATCGTTCCTCAGATCCAGCAATTTCAGCGAATACACTGTTACCTGGCGTGGTTTACGCTCGACTTCCCTGCCCTGGTACGCCAGCTTGTAAAGTGGCTGCCCGCCCTGTTTCAATGCTGAATGCATCGGCGGTACCTGGCTGATGACACCACGGAACCGGGCCAGTATCTTTTCCAGTTCTCTCCCCGATAACCGGGGAATTGCGGACTTCTCGATCACTTCACCGCTGGCATCTGCCGTGGTGGTCGTTACTCCCAGCTTGCAGGTCGCAATATAGGTCTTGTCAGAGTCCAGCAGATACGATGAGAACTTAGTGGCTTCGCCAAAACAGAGCGGCAGCAGGCCACTCGCCGGTTTGTCCAGACTGCCTGTATGTCCTGCTTTGCGCGCATTAAAGAGGCGCTTGAGTTGTTGCAAGGCTGTATTGGAAGTGACGCCGACCGGTTTATCCAACAATAACACGCCGTCGACATCACGCCCGCTAGATTTTGCTTTTCTCCCCATGAAACTGATTCAGTTAATCGATCAGGAACCGTCTTTCTTTTCATTATGCAGGGAATCGATCAGGCTGGTCAGATGATTAGCGCGCTCGAGTGCTGTGTCAAACCTGAAATCCAGTTTGGGAACACTGCGCATGGTGGAGGTCTGCGCCAGTTCATGGCGAAACTGGCTGGCCAGTTCGTTCAAATCATCAACAATGGTTTCTTTTGCCAACTGGTTACCCATGCAAGTGACATAGATCCTCGCATTGCGCAAATCCGGGCTGACATCAATAGTGGAAATAGTGATTAAGCCTGAATCTGCGTCCTGAACATATTTTTGTATCAGGCTGGCGAGCTCACGTTGAATGACATCGGCAACCCGTCGATTGCGACCGTACTCTTTTGGCATGTGCTAGATGGAGCGTGCTACCTCAACCCGCTCAAAAACCTCAATCTGATCACCAGGACGAACATCATCGTAATTCTTCACACCGATACCACACTCGGTGCCGGACTTGACCTCGTTGACATCGTCCTTGAAACGGCGCAAGGATTCCAGTTCGCCTTCATAAATAACGACGTTATCCCGCAGGACGCGAATTGGGTTATTACGTTTGACGACACCCGTCATCACGATGCAGCCAGCAATATCACCGAACTTGGGTGAACGGAACACTTCACGCACTTCGGCAACACCGACGATTTGTTCCCTGACCTCGGGTGACAACAGGCCACTGATCGCCTGTTTCACATCATCCACCAAATCATAAATTACACTGTAATAACGCAGTTCGAGACCTTCCTCATCGACCAGCTTTCTGGCCGTTGCATCAGCACGGACATTGAAGCCTATAATGATAGCCTTGGAAGCCATGGCCAGGTTCACATCGGATTCAGTGATACCACCAACACCGCTACTGACTATATTGACAGCAACTTCTTCGGTGGAAAGACGGCTCAGGGCTTCGACAATTGCTTCGGCAGAACCCTGCACATCAGCCTTGATCAAAATGTTAAGTGAAACCGATTCGCCTTCACTCATCTGCGACATAACGTTCTCAAGCTTGGCGGCCTGTTGTTGGGCCAGCTTGGTTTCACGGTACTTGCCCTGTCTGAACATGCCAATTTCGCGAGCTTTCTTTTCGTCTGGTACCACCATTAACTCATCTCCGGCGTTGGGCGTGCCCGATAAACCAAGGATCTCTACCGGTGTCGATGGTCCCGCAGTCTGTACCTCATTACCGTTTTCATCCAGCATGGCCCGGACCCGACCAAACTCGACGCCACTGAGCACAACGTCGCCTTTGTTCAACTGGCCGTTTTGTACCAGCACAGTGGCTACCGGACCACGTCCTTTATCGAGCCGAGATTCAATCACGGTACCACTGGCAGGACCCTCGGGGTTGGCTTTGAGTTCCTGGACTTCGGAAAGCAAGAGGATACTCTCTAGAAGATTATCGACGCCTTCACCGGTTTTTGCGGAGACATTCACAAACATAGTGTCTCCACCCCATTCTTCCGGGATGATTTCATGTTTGGATAATTCATTTCTGACACGGTCCGGATCAGCTTCCGGTTTGTCAATTTTGTTTACCGCTATGATGATGGGGACATCCGCAGCACGGGCATGATGAATCGCCTCCTCAGTCTGGGGCATAACCCCGTCATCGGCAGCAACTACAATCACCACAATGTCCGTTACCTTGGCGCCGCGTGCGCGCATGGCAGTAAATGCCGCATGACCCGGCGTATCGAGGAACGCAATCTTGTGATCGTTGACTTCCACGCTGTAAGCGCCGATATGCTGGGTAATGCCACCGGCCTCACCGGAAACAACCTTGGTGCTGCGAATATAATCCAGTAACGAGGTCTTGCCATGATCGACATGGCCCATGATGGTTACCACGGGAGCACGCTCAATCATCTCACCGACGTTTTCAGTGGAAGCGATGATTTCTTCTTCCAGTGCGTTTTCCTTGAGCAACTTGGGTTTGTGTCCCATTTCCTCAACCACGATGGCGGCGGTATCCTGGTCGATCATCTGGTTGATGGTCGCCATGGTACCCAGACCCATCATTAGTTTGATCACTTCATTGGCTTTCACTGACATGCGCTGGGCCAGTTCCGAGACGGTAATGCTTTCCGGGATCTGCACTTCACGAACAATCGGTGCCGTTGGTTTTTCAAAGCCATGCTGACTGGTAATGGTCGGCTTTATAACTGGCTTGGCTTTTTGTCGTTTTCTCCTGCGGCCTGATTTCTCGCTGGCTACATGAAGTTCCTCGCGGCCATGCTTGCCGGCCTTTTCACGATCAGACTTGCGATAACTCTCCCGCTCTTTCTCCTCTCTGGTTGCTTTAGCCTTGGCCGGCGCCGGTTCATTCGCTGGCATGGGTTCGGGTGTCGGGATCTCGACTTCGGCTTCAGCGGGTTTGGCGGCTTCTTCCTGCGGCTTGGCTTCAGCCTGTTTGGCTTCCTCTGTTGCTACTGCCGCAACCTCTTCCTCTCTGGCCTTTTCAGCCATGGCAGCTTCTTCCCTCGCTTTTTCCTCAGCGAGTTTTGACTCTTCGGCAGCCCTGGCCTCTTCAATGCTGCTGCGCTTGACGTAGGTGCGTTTCTTGCGAAATTCGACACTCACAGTTTTTGATCGGGGCTTGCCGCGGGGGGCACCTGACGAGGAGACTGGTACCTTGATTTCGCTGAGTGTCTTGCGTTTCAGGGTAATCTTCCTCGGTTCCGCGGAGGCATCTTTACCGTGTTTGCGTCTCAGGTAGGTAAGTAACTCGGTCTTTTCATCATCCGTAATGACATCATCCACCCGCTTGCCCTCATAGCCAGCTTCCTGAAGCTGTTTAAGTAAGCGTTCGGCAGATATACCAACGACTTCTGCAAATTGACTGACCGTTACATCCGGCATCAAGCGACTCCCTCTGTTTCGTTATTATCAGATTCAAACCATGGAATTCTGGCTGTCATAATGAGCTTGCCCGCGCGTTCCTCATCCAGTCCTTCAATTTCCATCAACTCATCGACAGATTGTTCGGCAAGATCTTCCATAGTTACAACGCCATTGCGCGCGAGTTCATACGCCAGGGCCTCATCCATGCCGTCCATATTCAATAAATCATCAGCCGGTTTGGCATCAACCAGCTTTTCCTCGCTAACGATAGCCTTGGTGATCATGAGATCGCGGGCTCTTTCCCTTAACTCGGTCACCAGTTCGGCATCGAACTCCTCAATCTTGAGCATTTCGTTTTCAGGCACGTAGGCAACTTCTTCGATACTGGTGAAACCTTCCTGGACAAGTATGGTAGCAATCTCCTCGTCAACATCCAGTTGCTCCATGAACAATTGCTGGACGGCCTGGGACTCGGCCTCACTCTTTTCATCGGCTTGTTCAGTTGACATGATGTTCAGCTCCCAACCGGTCAGTTCACTGGCAAGTCGAACATTCTGACCACCACGGCCAATCGCCTGGGACAGGTTTTCTTCATCAACAGCAACATCCATGCTGTGGGTTTCTTCGTCTACCAGGATGGAAGCCACTTCCGCCGGTGCCATGGCATTGATCACAAACTGGGCCGGATTTTCGTCCCAGAGAATGATGTCGACGCGTTCACCAGACAATTCATTGGATACGGCCTGTACTCTTGAGCCACGCATGCCAACACAGGCACCAATGGGATCAATGCGGGGATCATTGGCCTTGACGGCGATCTTGGCCCTGGCGCCGGGGTCACGGGCACCACTGATGATCTCAATCAGGCCTTCATTGATTTCAGGCACTTCCAGGGTAAACAGTTCGACCAGTAATTCCGGTGCAGTTCGACTCAGGAACAATTGTGGACCGCGCATTTCCGAACGCACTTCATAAAGATAGGCGCGAATGCGATCTCCGGGGCGCATGGCTTCCCTAGGGATCATGAATTCTCTGGGAATAAAGGCTTCGGCATTATTACCAAGATCAACGATGATACCACTACGTTCAACACGCTTGACTACACCACTGACCATTTCACCCACACGGTCTTCGTAGGCATCAATGACCTGTGCTCGTTCCGCCTCGCGGACCTTCTGCACGATAACCTGCTTTGCAGTTTGAGCTGCGATACGACCGAATTCAACAGAAGGCATGGGCTCTTCGATGAATTCACCGGGCTCGATATCAGGCTGTTTTTCCCTGGCATCGGATAATTTGATCTCTCGAGTTGGAAATTCGAGATCTTCCTCGCTGTCTTCCATGACTTCCCAGCAACGGAATGTGTCGTAATCACCGGTCTTGCGATCGATCTTGACACGTGCCTCGATGTCTTCACGATTGCGCTTCTTGGTCGCACTGGCCAGCGCGGCCTCAATCGCTTCGAAAATAATCTCCTTGCTAACGCCTTTCTCATTGGAAACAACGTCAACAACCGTGAGAATTTCTTTGTTCATCTACTCTCTTACTCCTGATCTAATCAGTCAAACGGCACCAGGTGTGCCTTATCAATTTTGTCCGCTGTTATCGCGTATTCCTCACCGTCAGTCTTGATGTGTATTCCTGCATCATCAACGGCTGTTAATTCACCCTTGAAATTACGCCGGCCATCCAGTTTTTCGCGTAACTGCACATGTATCCGTTCACCGATAAAACGACTGAACTGCTCAACTGTAAACAGCGGCCGGTCGAGTCCCGGCGACGACACTTCCAGATGATACGCACCCTTGATCGGATCATTGACATCAAGGACGCCTGTCACCTGGTTACTCACCCGTTCGCAATCATCGATCCCGATCCCGTCAGCATGATCAATGTATATCCTGAGGACGGAATCTCTGCCTTTGGAGAACTGTTCGATACCCAGCATTTCATAACCCATGGCCTGAACTACCGGCCCTAACAGCTTTACCAGGACTTCGTTTTGTCGATACATTGTTCAAAAACAAAAAATGGGCTCAAGGCCCACTTTTGAAACACTCCATAATAATCGCACAAGTATAGCTTTGCTCGTCAAAAACTGCCAACCAACCGTGTGGGCTGCAAGGTCCTGCCAGATAATAAAAAAGCCCCGGCGGGGCTTGCTGTATTGGTAGTGGGCAAGTCGGCCAGCTACCAATTGAATTGGTAGCATGGGCAGGATTTGAACCCGCGACCTTCGCTGGAATATTGAAGCCTGAGCCCGGGGCTCATGACCCGAAAACACAAGTACTTATCCCGGCATTAGCTACCAGTAAATTGGTAGCGGGGGCAGGATTTGAACCTGCGACCTTCGGGTTATGAGCCCGACGAGCTGCCAGACTGCTCCACCCCGCACCAGAGGAGGCGCAGTCTACAGTGCCCGTAGGCCATTTTCAAGAAGATTGCTGACCTATGTCTCTAAATTAACTGCACTATTCAGCCTGACGGGCAGCCGTCTGGCACCCCAATCTCCGGGTGAATTTTCGAACACCCCGGGACAGGTTGCACCGCAATCCGGGCAGCGCCCACCGGGGGCCAGGCGCCACTCATATATAATGTACCAGTCCCGGACGATGAGTGTACTGCCGCATTGGCTGCAATAGGTGGTATCCCCCTGAATGTTATGGACATTACCGGTGTAGGCATAGTGGATCCCGTTGTTCAGGGCAATCTCCCGGGCCCGGACCAGGGTTGCAGGCGGGGTATGGGGGACGTCCCGCATCTTCCAGTCCGGGTGGAAGGCGGTAAAGTGCATGGGCACATCTGGCCCCAGATGTTCCACCACCCATTCGGTCATTTGGTTCAACTCCTTGTCGGAATCATTATGCCCCGGAATGATGAGATTGGTGATCTCGAGCCAGACCGGAGTTTCATGCTTGATGTAGCGTAATGTTTCCAGCACGGGTTCAAGGTGACTGCCGCTGATGGTTTTATAAAACTGTTCGGTAAAGGCCTTCAGATCCACGTTCGCCGCATCCATGTATCGATAGAATTCCTGGCGGGGTTCCGGGCAGACATAGCCTGCCGTCACGGCAACAGCCTTGATTCCCTCTTCACGACAGGCCTGGGCGACATCAATGGCATATTCGTGAAAAATGACCGGATCATTATAAGTGAAAGCAATACTGCGGCAGCCGAGTTCCTTGGCGACCTTTGCCAGTTGCTCTGGGGCTGCGGAGGATGCCAGGGTATCGATTTCCCGGGATTTGCTGATGTCCCAGTTCTGACAGAATTTGCAGGCCAGATTACAGCCAGCGGTGCCGAACGACAGCACCGGGGTACCGGGAAGAAAATGATTCAGGGGTTTTTTCTCAATGGGATCAATGCAAAAGCCGCTGGAACGGCCATAGGTGGTCAGCACGATCTCCTGATCCAGGCAAGCCCTGACAAAACACAGCCCCCTTTGGCCCTCGTGTAATTTACAGGCCCGTGGGCATACATCGCACTGAACCCTGCCATCGTCCAGCACATGCCAGTACCGCGTAGGTACCGTAAAACTATCTTTTTCTGTCACATTTGCCATAACAAGGCAGGTAGAATACTTGCTACCTATAATAAAAGTATAGAATTTTGACGTTAAATAATCAGTAGTGTTCACTGGTGATATGCCTGTAAATCATCCCAGAGTGCGTCCAGCGGCCGTTGCCGGCTATTTCTACCCTGCTGAGCCGGAGGTTTTACGTCAATCGATCGAAGACCTGATGGGCGCGGTAGAGAGACAACAGGACAGCCCTGGTGCCCTGATCATTCCCCATGCTGGATATATTTATTCAGGTATAACCGCTGCTCATGCCTATGCCAGGATTAACTCATCCACCGGAAACATCAAGCGTGTTGTCCTGCTCGGTCCGGCCCATCGGGTTTATACGCATGGATTGGCTCTGAGTTCGGCTACGCACTTCGAAACGCCGCTGGGACAGATCGAAATCGACCAGGAGGCGGCCGATTTGATTCGCGACTTGCCACAGGTCATAACTTCTGACGAATCACACGCCCAGGAGCACAGCCTGGAAGTGCACTTACCTTTCCTGCAGTATTTGCTGGATGATTTCAAATTACTGCCACTGGTCGTGGGTGACGCTTCCCCGCAAGAGGTAATGGAAGTTCTGGAAACATTCTGGGGTGATCAAGACACACTGATCATCATCAGTTCCGACCTGAGTCATTTTCATGATTATGAGACCGCATGCGAGCTGGATAAAAACACGACCCGCTTGATTGAATCATTGCAGTATGAAGCCATTGGCCCCGAACAGGCCTGTGGCTGCAGGCCTATGAACGGTCTGCTCTGTCTTGCTCGGGAAAAGGGACTGGGTATTCGCACACTTGACTTGAGAAACTCAGGCGACACTGCCGGAACCAGGGATCGGGTGGTAGGTTACGGGGCCTACGCTATCGACTCAGCCTGATATGTTTACTGCCACGGAAAAAAAGCTCTTACTGAAAACAGCCTGGCAGAGTATTGAACGAGGACTGATTGAAAATATGGCGCTCGATCCGGAACCGGAAGAATTTCCCGAGCCACTCAGGCAGATCCTGGCCAGCTTTGTCACCCTGAAAATCAATGGTCAGTTGCGGGGTTGTATCGGTACCACCGGCGCGTGTTCACCGTTGGTGATCAGTGTTGCTGATAATGCCTACGCGGCCGCCTTCCGTGATCCCCGGTTTCAACCACTCAACAAAAACGAATTTACCCGGATCAAGACCAGTATCTCGGTACTGGGATCGCCTCAGCCGATAGAATTTAAAACCGATCAAGAACTCATCAGCCAATTGCGCCCGGGAATCGATGGGTTGATCATTGAAAAAAATGAATACCGGGCTACTTTCCTGCCCGCGGTATGGGAGTCGGTCAGCGAACCGGGAGATTTTCTCAGGCACCTGAAACACAAGGCCGGTATGACGCAGTCCTGTGTTCCGGAAAAGGCCTGGCTCTACCAAGCGATATCAATTGAGTAATATTTCAATTTATTGCTGTCGTAACCTCGCGGCCTGGTTCATAGCTTCCGTGGTGCCCTGTTTGTCACCGAGTGCCTTGCGGGCATGGGCAATCATTAACCAGTTATCAGCCTGCAAGGCCCTGTTACCCTGGGAGAGTACGTTGGATTTCTTAGCCATGGAGATGGCGGTTTGCCAATCACCTTCCTGCAGATGCAAACGGCCCAACTTGTGCCACAAAACCGGGTTCTTGGGATCGATGCGCAATGCCCGTTCCAGCGTAGCCTCTGCCTGTTGATGATTACCGCTCGATACCTGGTGATCTGCCTCATTCAACAGGGCAATTACCGCCTGTGACGCCTTGTGCTGCACCGGTCCCTGATCCAGGCCATCGGCAGGGATGTTACGTTCCTCGATCGGGGCAGGTTGTTGTATTGTTACCTCGGGAACATCAGGTTTTGTCACTGGTGGAATCTCTTCCAGGTAAGTGTCTTCTTCCACGGCTACTGTCGCATCTTCAACAGGAACCATCGCCTGGGTACAAGCCCCCAACAATAGAAATATCAGGATCAGATTAACTAACGAAAAATATCGAATATTGACCATGGTGTTGTTTCCGACTCTGTGTCTGTTGTATTGGCTGTCTGGCGACATTCACCAATCTTCTTGACCAGATATGGTGAGATGAATGGATAAGGCTGTCCAACGCTGCAATTCTCGTCGACACGATGATCATCCAGGATATTAACCCATTCCACTCCATCGGGTGGAGTCAAGGTCAGCGGTTGTATGGGTAATTTCTTCATCATATCAATCCAGATCTGCAGCGCACCAGCAGCACCAGTCAGTCCGGCAGGTTCATTATCATCCCGTCCTGCCCAAACCACGGCAAGCAGGTTGTCACCATAACCTGCATACCAACTGTCTCTGAGATCATTACTGGTGCCGGTCTTACCTGCCAATGGTAAATAGGACGGCATCCTGGCAGCCAAAGATTTTGCCGTCCCCTGTTTGACAACCTGTGACAGCAAAAAGTTGATAATAAATACCGATCGACTGTCCAGCTTCTGTTCGATATCCAGCGGATAACGTTGCAGCGGTTCCCCGGTTTTATTGAGTACTTCACGAATCGCCCGAGGCGGAACCTTGAAGCCATTACTGGCCAGGGTCTGATACATTTGCGTGACCTGGTAGGGGGTAAGATTCACCGAACCCAGGAACAATGACGGGTATTCCGGAATATATGTCTGGACACCCAGATTCCGTAACATGGCCTTAATCCGGGGTATTCCAATCGCCATTCCCAGATCTATGGTTGCAAGGTTATAGGAATTTTCAAGGGCGGCATGCAGGGGGACGCGATCATGAATAATCCCGTCATAATTATCCGGTGACCATTGACTGCCGTCTTCCTGCTTCAAAACAATGGGCACATCATCCAGGGGGCTTAATACATTGTATTTTTCAGGTTGAGACAAGGCAGCAAGATACACGGCCGGCTTCACCAGCGAACCGATGGGCCGCCTGGCGTTAAGCACCCGATTAAACCCTGTATTGTCATTATGACGTCCACCCACCAAAGCCAGAACCTCACCGGTTTCGCTGTTGGTGAGCAATGATGCTGCCTGAATTGTTTTCTCCGGCAGGTTTCTTTCCTGTTCCAACCGGCCAAGTCTGGACTGAATGGCCTGTTCCATGATGTCCTGGTAAGCAGGAATGATCGTGGTGAAAATCTGTAATCCCTCACTCCTGAGATCTTCAGGTTTGTAGTATTTACGTAATTGTTGTCTCACCAGTTGTAAAAAATCAGGATATTTTGCATTACTCCAGCCCGGTGTCTTCACAACACCCAGGGGCGTCGCCATAGCCTTCTGGGCCTGTCCTGATTCCAGCACTTCTTGTGACACCATCTGTTCCAGCACAAGATTTCGTCTTTCCAGTGCACGCTGCGGATGTTTTCTCGGATTATAAAATGATGCACCGCGCACAAGCGCAACCAGCAAGGCCAGCTGATCAACACGCAATTCATTCAATCGTCGAGCAAAGTAATATTCCGAAGCCATGGCAAAGCCATGGATGGCCTGGGAACCATGTTGTCCCAGGTAAATTTCATTAATGTAAGCCTCTAAGATTTCCTGTTTTGAATAGTGGTGCTCAAGGAGCAGGGACATGATGATCTCGTTGAACTTACGGGTAAAGGTACGTTCATGAGAGAGAAAGAAATTCTTGACCAGTTGTTGGGTCAGGGTGCTGCCACCCTGCTTCAAACCAATGTTCCGCAGGTTGACAAACGCTGCCCGTAGAATGCCCCTGGGGTCAACCCCTGAGTGCTTGAAAAAATTCCTGTCCTCGATAGCAATCAGGGCATTGATCAACAAGGGAGGGACCTCATCATAACTGATAAAAATGCGGTCTTCATTGTGTTCCGGGTATATTTTGCCAATGAGTTCCGGTTCAAGCCTGACCAGTGGAATTTTTTTTCCGGAATTGACGTTTGATATCCGCAGAATGCCATCAGCACCGAATATCAACAGGATTTTCCTGGAAGATTCCCCGCCGTCCCAGAAATGAAACTCACGGCTCACGAATACCAGCTTGTCTGCGTACTTGGCATATTCTCCCGGCCGATTCGGCCTGTTGATACGCTCAAATCCAACAGCAAGAAGGTTACTTTCCACCCGCTCCCTATCGATCTCCAAACCCTCATATAACTCCAGAGGGCTGGCATAGACGCGTGCAGGCAGAGACCATTTTTTACCCTCAAATTCCAGGCGAATATTATGGTCAAGCCACAGAACCCAGGCCGCAGCGCATATCAGCAAGATCAGGGAAACTTGCAATATTGTTAACTTATTGAGTTTTTTTAATATTTTTCTTATACGTCTGTGGCGTTTTGAGCGTTTTTTCGGGGCCATTGATCAGTCAACAGGAGGAATGGTGATCACTTCGGCAGGGACTATACAACAGTCCGATAAACAATAAAAAGGCCCCTTTCGGGGCCTTGAGTCTTTAGGCCTTGGTCACAAATCAAGCGGTTTTAATCCCCCTTGTTTTACCAGTTGCCTGGCAATTTGTTTCCGTTTGGCCTTCCGGGCTTTTATCTTCGACCTGGCAATTGCAAGTTTACTTTGCTTTCGCCGGCTTGATGCTCCGGATTTACTTTTTCTTGGTACGTCTTTTAGCTTTCCTTTTAGCCTTCTTCTTGGCTTTTTTCTTGGCCTTTTTCTTCGCTACCTTCCTTTTAGCTTTCCTTTTAGCCTTCTTCTTGGCTTTTTTCTTGGCCTTTCTCTTAGCCTTTCTCTTAGCTGTCTTCTTCTTAGCTGTCTTCTTCTTAGCCTTTCTCTTGGCTGTCTTTCGTTTAGCTGTCTTTCGTTTAGCTGTTTTCTTCTTTGCGGTCTTCTTCTTTGCCATAATTTAACTCCCCTAAATGGATTTAAACAAAGACTTATATACAACACAAATGAATAACACGCAAATTATTATAGTAATGTTTTTTGTTTTTTCTATATTTTTTTGAATAAACAAGCTAATTAATGCAAAAAAACAAAAAATTTTTGGTTATTTTATGAAAAAAAAGCAACATCCAGAGCTAAAACTCATGATTTAAGTGCTTCAATGATATTTTTACTGATTGTATTAACGTCACCATTACCATTAATTGCGATGTATCTGACACGATTTTCATTTGCCATGTCGGAATAGTATTTGATCAGTGGGGCTGTCTGCTCATGATAGACTTCAAGACGTTTTTTAACAGTTTCTTCCTTGTCATCATCCCGTTGAATCAGGGGTTCTCCTGTCTGATCGTCTTTATTTTCAACCTTTGGAGGGTTAAATATGACATGATAGGACCGTCCGGAGGCCGGGTGAACGCGGCGACCACTCATTCGTTTGATAATCTCAGCATCCGGCAGTTGTAATTCTACAACAGCATCCACTTCAATCCCGTAATTCTTCATGCCTTCTGCCTGGGTTATGGTTCTTGGGAAACCATCAAACAAAAAGCCATTTGCACAATCTGGTTCGGAGATTCTTTCTTTCACCAAACCCAGTATCAAATCATCAGAGACGAGTTCTCCGGCATCCATTACCTTTTTTGCCTTTAATCCGAGTTCAGTCCCGGCACTGACGGCGGCTCGCAACATATCACCCGTCGATATCTGTGGAATTGCAAAGGCTTCCTTGATGATATTTGCCTGTGTCCCTTTCCCGGCACCAGGTGGCCCCAACAAGATTATTCTCATTGATTTTCCTCTTTTCTTTGTATTTAAACCGGACTTGCGATCCGCAGTATTATGACGTAATGATGTATCTATGAAAATCTCCCTGGATGATCACATAAGTAACAACCGGATCGACGCATACGAGATTGGTCTGTTTCGAGTTAACGGTGAGCAATATTTTCATAGCCTGATTATTACTCCGGATGGATCTATTGAAGAATGGTCACCAAATTCAGTCATTGATCTTGCAACGCAACACATGGATCAATTGGTTCAATTAAAACCCGAGATCATCCTGCTGGGTACTGGCAGTTACCAGGCATTCCCCACGCCAGAAATCCTTGAACCTGTCTATGATGCCGGTATAGGAATAGAAATTATGGATACGGGTGCTGCAAGCCGGAGTTTTAATCTGCTTGCCGCTGAGGGTCGCAAAATTGCAGCAGGACTGATACTGATTCAGGAATGAGACTGATCATTCATCCATGAAGAGGTTATCCAGCGAGAAGCCCTCACGCTCCAGAATTTGACGCAGTCGCCTGATGGCCTCCAATTGTATTTGCCGGACTCTTTCCCTGGTTACCCCGAGTTCATTACCAATTTCTTCAAGAGTGCACACTTCGTGTCCATGCAGACCGAACCGGCGCTCGACCACCGCCCGTTGCTTGTCACTGAGCTGATAGAGCCAGGTATCAATATGACGCTGGACATCATCACTCTGTAAAAGATGGGATGGATCGTTGTTTTGCTCATCGGGCAGGGTATCCAGGAGAGATTTGTCACCATTATAGCCTGAGGGTGAATCGACAGAGGTAATACGTTCATTCAGTCCAAGCATGCGTTTGACATCCTCAATGGGAATATCGAGCATCTCGGCGATGTCTTCCGGATTGGTTTCCCGGTCCAGTTTCTGTGACAGTTTCCGGGCAGCCCGTAAGTAGATATTAATCTCCTTGACGACATGTATAGGCAGGCGCACAGTCCGGGTCTGATTCATCAGGGCGCGTTCAATTGTTTGTCGAATCCACCAGGTGGCATAGGTAGAAAATCGGAACCCCTTTTCCGGATCAAATTTTTCAACCGCGCGGATCAGGCCGAGATTGCCTTCTTCAATCAGATCCAGCAGTGCCAGGCCACGATTCATGTAACGGCGCGCGATCTTCACAACCAGACGAAGATTGCTTTCGATCATCCGCTTGCGAGCGGCCTCGTCGCCCTGGATAGCCTTACGGCCGTAATAGACCTCTTCTTCCGCGGTCAACAACGGTGAAAAGCCGATTTCACTCAGATACATCCGGGTGGCATCCAGATCGCCCTGTGGGATGGTCCCGGCGGCGAAAGACTTCTCGTCTTCGCTGTCGTCTTCGGAATCCTCCTCTTCCTTTTCGGAAGAGAATTCTTCCTCCTCGTCCAGCTCTTCCGGCAAATCAGCGATTTCCTCGCTGTTCTGTTCTGAATCGCCCGATTGTGTTTCTTTGGTTCCCTGCATGGTCATATCTTATGGTTAGCGTAGAGGGAGATATTTCAGCGGGCTGTCGGGTTGCCCGTTTTTCCGGATCTCAAAATGCAAGAGTACACGACCATTGGACGTTTTCCCCATATAGGCGATATGCTGCCCCGCGGCCACGCGCTGTCCCTCCTTCACCAGCAAACGACTGTTATGTGCATAGGCACTCAGATAGACTTCATCGTGTTTGATGATGATAAGCTTTCCGTAGCCCAATAGTCCACTACCGCTGTAGACAACCACACCATCTGCCGAGGCATTGATCCGTTGATTCAGCTTGCCGCTGATATCGATACCGTTTTTGGAAATCGGTGTATCGGACTTGATGATTTTACCTGGAGTTGGCCAGTGCCATTTGACAGGCCCCCGGCCGACCGGCTGTTTTTGTGCGGGCCTTTTCTGCACCTGTTTGGATTTTTGTGATTTCGAGGTATCAGCAGATGCGGGTTTTTTCGGTCGCGGCCTGTCCTGTTTTTGGGTTGTTCTTTGCCTTTGGGAGGGTCTTGGTTTCAATCTGATTTTTTGCCCTGGATAAATTGTATAAGGTGCACGAATACCATTCCATCTGGAGAGATCCTTGTAGTCCAGGTTGTAATTCCAGGCAATCGAATAGAGAGTATCGCCCCGCCTGACCAGATAGACATCAGGTTTTCTGACATTGATATTTCGGGAATAGGTGCCTCGTTGCTGATTGCCAGGAGACACTACCGGCGCTTCGACCCTGCCCCCACAAGCGGTCAGGAAAAGCGGGACCAGGGCAAGAACAGCAAGGGTCTTGCAGATGTATACTGCTCCTGAGAGGCTAATCAGTACCCTCGACCAGGGGCACAAAACTGACCATGTCCAGTTGTGTCTCTTCGAAACCATCCTCTGTCCGCGTTATCAGCAATAATTTTTGATATCCCGGGCTGCCTACCGGTATCACCAGACGACCATTAATTGCCAATTGTTGTAACAGGGCCTCAGGTATACCAGTCGGTGCTGCAGCCACGATAATTCCGTCATAGGGCGCATACTCCGGCCAACCCAGATTACCATCACCATGTTTCAGCCTGACATTACGGAATTTCAAGGTATACAGGTTTTCACGGGCCTTGTTTAACAGGGCTTCGAGGCGCTCAATGCTGTAAACCTTTTCTGCCACTTGGGCGAGAATGGCTGTCTGGTAACCACAGCCCGTACCGATTTCGAGAACCTTTTTCAATGGCCCACCTGCCATTAATGCCTCTGTCATTCGCGCAACAATATAAGGTTGCGAAATCGTCTGATTGTAGCCGATGGGTAATGCTGTATTTTCATAGGCACGGCTGGCCAGCGCTTCATCAACAAAGATATGCCGTGGGGTATTTTTGACAACATCCAGAACTGTATTTGACTGAATGCCCATTTCCTGCAGCCGTTTGATTAGGCGATCACGCGTACGCTGGGATGTCATTCCAATCCCACGAAGGTGATTATTCATTCTTGATTTTACTCCCCACCCAATCAGTCAATTCCTTAATCACGTTATAACGAGTGAGGTCAACCTGCAAGGGTGTTATAGAAACCTTGCCACTTTTAATTGCATGAAAATCTGTACCTGAACCACCATCCTGCTCGGGTCCAACAGGCCCCACCCAGTATACCTTCCTGCCCTTTGGATCAGTTGAGGAGATTGCCGGCTCTGATTTATGCCTTTGTCCGAGTCGAGTAACTTCATATCCTGTCAGGGCCTCGTAAGGCAGGTCGGGAATATTGACATTGAGCAATATATCACGGCCAAATGAAAATTCTTTGATATGACTGACCAGATTCAACACAACCTTGACTGCCGTATCATAATACCTTGGATCATGTGAGGTCAGGGAAACGGCAATAGCCGGTATACCCAGGAAACGCCCCTCCATGGCGGCAGCAACCGTACCTGAATAAAGCACATCATCCCCCAGGTTAGATCCGTTATTAATGCCACTGATGACCATGTCCGGTTCTTTTTCCAGCAAACCGGTAATGGCAAGATGAACACAGTCGGTAGGTGTGCCGTTAACGTAAATGAATCCATTCTCGGCAATCATGGGCCGTACCGGTGTATCCAGAGTCAAGGAGTTACTGGCACCACTGCGGTCCCGATCTGGTGCGACCACGGTCAGCGTACCTATTGTTTCCAGTGCATTTGCCAGCGCCGCCAGTCCCTCTGACTGATAGCCATCATCGTTACTCAATAAGAAATGCACCGTCGATCAGATCTCCTTCAATATCAAGTATTCGAGTAACGCCTTCTGGGCATGCAGGCGGTTTCCTGCCTCTTCCCAGACAAAACTTTGTGGCCCATCGATGACTTCTGCAGTCACTTCATCACCACGGTGGGCTGGCAAGCAATGCATGAACAAGGCATCTTTATCTGCCAGCGCCATCAATTCCCGGTTGACCTGGTAGGGCCTGAACTCGGCAGTACGCTGCCGAGACTCGGATTCCTGACCCATGCTCGCCCAGACGTCCGTCACTACCAGGTCAACACCGCTAACAGCCTGTTTGACATCGGTAATGATACTGACCACTTTGGCCGTTTCTTCAAGCAGTACCGGATCCGGGCGGTAATTGTCCGGGCAGGCGATGTTAAGCGAGAAACCGAATTGTCTTGCTGCATTCATATAGGAATGGCACATATTATTTCCATCCCCCAGCCATGCCACTGTTTTGCCACGGATGGAACCACGCGCTTCAATATAGGTTTGCATGTCTGCAAGTAACTGGCAGGGATGATAGGAATCAGTCAGACCATTGATTACAGGAACATCAGCCGCGTCAGCAAATCGCACTAGGTTATCATGGGCAAAGGTACGCACCATGATGCAATCGACCATTTTGGACAGGACCTTTGCGGTATCTTCGATCGGTTCTCCCCGTCCCAGTTGGGTATCATCAGGTGAAAGAAAGATAGCATGACCGCCAAGCTGGGCCATACCAGCTTCAAATGACACGCGGGTACGTGTCGATGACTTTTCAAAGATCATGGCCAGTACCCGGCCTTTCAGTGTCTCGCGTGTCTGCCCTGACATGGATTCCTGCTTGAGCTTGATGGCATGCTGGATCAGTTTTTCCAGTTCAGCACCATTTAAATCCATCAGACTCAAAAAATGTTTAACTGTCATGCCGCTTCCTTCAGATAGTCCTTCAACACAATGCAAAGGCGTTCAACGATTTCCTCTGCTTGGTCGTCACTGATAATCAACGGCGGCAATAGCCGGATAACTTTCCCCGCCGTGACATTGATTAACAGGTTTTGTTTCAATGCCAGTCCAACAAGGTCAGAGCAATCATCGGCCAATTCAATCCCGATCATCAGACCCTTGCCGCGGATATTTACAACTGCCTTGTAAACAGATAACGATTCTGAAAACCGTGCCAGCAACAACTGTCCAAGTGTCGCGGCACGCTGTGCCAGATTTTCACGCTGCAGTATGTCTATCACTGTTAATCCGGCGCGTGCAGCCAGCGGATTACCGCCAAACGTGGAACCATGACTGCCGGGTTGTAGCAAATTGGCCGCTTCACCATCGGCAAGACAGGCACCTATGGGCACGCCGTTACCAAGTGACTTGGCCAACGTCATCACATCCGGCACACAGTTTTCGTGTTGATGTGCGAACCACTTTCCGGTCCGGCACATACCAGTCTGGATCTCATCCAGCATCATCAATAATCCGTTTTCATCACAAAGTTCTCGTACGGCGGTCAGGTATCCGCTATCGGGTACATTGATACCACCTTCACCCTGCACCGGTTCCAGCATCACCGCTGCAACGTCTTCACTGTTGTTCACTGTTTTAATAATCGAATCGATATCGTTATAGGGAACATGCACAAACCCCGGTAGCAAAGGTTCAAAACCGGCCTGGACTTTTGTATTACCGGTTGCACTGAGTGTGGCCATGGTTCGTCCATGAAAACTGCCGTGAGCAACAATCACAACTGGTGAGGCAATATTTTTTTTGTGGCCGTGTAGTCTGGCAATCTTGATAGCTGCCTCGTTGGCCTCAGCGCCGGAATTGCAAAAGAATACCTTGTCCATGTTTGCCAGCGCGCATAGCCTGGAAGCCAAGCTTTCCTGTAAAGGGATGTGATACAGATTGGAAGTATGCAATAAACGTCCGGCCTGATCAGAAATCGCCGATGTCAATTCAGGATGTGAGTGACCAAGTCCGCACACAGCGATTCCACTCAACGTGTCCAGATAATGGTTGCCATGCTGGTCAAACAACCAGACACCCTCGCCTTTTTCGAACGCAACCGGAAGTTGATTATAACTTGCCATTAAATGATCGCTCATTCATTAAACCCGGCTTGATTGACTCATTTGATATTTTTCAAATACAGAAATAACAAGCCCGGCCACCAAGGCCGGGCTCACATGTTTGTATTAAAACCTGTGTTCTGATCGTTTACAGGGGCATGTTATGCGCGTGCCCTACCATACACATGATTAACGGAATGGACAGCAGAGTATTCGTGCGCGATGCCATCAGGGCAATAAATTTCCCCTTCGCTTTTTGTTCTTCTGTTGCCTCGACCATCCCCAGCACTTTTTTCTGGTTTGGCCAGATCAGAACCCAAACGTTAAACAACATAATGGTACCCAGCCAGGCGCCGATTCCGATGATCAGGACATTTTCTTTCAACAGGAAGGCATCTGCAAAACTCGAACCGGGCATAAGTTCCAGTGCCACGGCACCGGTCAGCCAGGTCAGTAAGGCGGCCCAGCGGAACCACCACAGTGCGCGCGGTGCGACATACTTATTGATGCCTGCAGGTCCAGGACCTCCTGAGTCTGCACCGGCATCTGCTACTGCCGGCACCTGGACGAAATTGAAATAATACAGAAGCCCAATCCAGATGATGCCGAAAAAGACATGCAGCCAAACTGTAAGTGACCATTTTTCCGTAGACGACCATTCTCCCGGCGACATATCGCCACCTACCAGGTATATGATGATCACGGCCAGGACAAAGCCTGAAATGATAGTTCCAGGAACGGACTTCAATGGATTCATGCAATTTCTCCCTCGATTGTGTGAATTTGGATAAAATTGTAATCGGTTTTTTTGCTGTCATTATACAATTATCGACCTGCTGATTCATATAGTCGCCGAACTTTTTTTTATATTAATTTCAATACCTAAGCAATGGATGTCATAGAAAATTCCCTGTTTGTCAGCCGCATACAGGCCGTTTGCGACGAGATGGGGGCAACCCTGCAACGGACGGCATTTTCGCCCAATATAAAGGACCGCCTGGATTTCTCCTGTGCCGTGTTTGATAACGGTGGCAATCTCTGCGCCCAGGCCGCCCACATTCCGGTTCACCTCGGCAGTATGGCCTACGCCATGGCCGGGATAGTCAGCCGGGTAGACTGGCAACCGGGTGACATGATCATCCTTAATGATCCGTACCTTGGCGGCACCCATCTGCCGGACGTGACCGTGATAGCACCCTTATATATAGAGTCGGAACTCTGCGCGTTTGTAGCGAACCGGGCACACCATGCAGACATCGGTGCTGACACCCCGGGATCCATGCCCCTGGCGGGCTCTTTAGCTGAAGAGGGTTTGGTGATTTCACCCGTCCATTTGTTGCGCCGCGGTAAGAAAGACATCAACACCTTCCATTCGATCCTGGAAAAACTCCACAACCCGGCTCTGGCAGAGGCCGATTACGAAGCCCAAGTCAGTGCCAACCTGACTGGCTTGCGCCGTCTCGACAGCCTGGTAAAGCAAATGAGTCGGGCTAAATTTGCTGAAGCTTTAAATGTATTGAATGAGTATGCCGAGATCCTGGCTCGCTCGAGCCTGCGAGAATTACCCCGGGGTGAGTTTGAATTCACCGATGTTATGGATGATGACGGTCTCGGTCACGACCATATTCCCATCAAGGCCCGCTTACAGATTGAAGACGACCGTATCCTGGTGGACTTTACCGGCACGGCGCCCCAGGTCAAAGGCAATATTAATTGCCCATTGTCCGTGACGGCCGCAGCCGTTTATTACTGTTTCTACAGCCTGATGCCACCCCACACCCCGGCCTGTGCCGGTGCCTTCCGGATGATTGAACTCAAGGCTGAGCCCGGCAGCCTGGTCAATGCCCGGTTCCCGGCCGCAGTGGCGGCGGGCAATGTAGAGACCAGCAGCCGGATCGTTGATGTGATCCTAGGTGCACTAGCAAAAACCCTGCCCGATAATATCCCCGCGGCCAGCCATGGCAGTATGAATAATATTGCCATGGGTTCTGATAGCTGGGATTACTATGAAACCCTCGGTGGTGGTAGTGGTGCGGGGTTAGGTCGACCCGGCTGTGATGCCATTCAAACCCATATGACCAATACCCTGAATACCCCGATCGAGATACTGGAAAAGTATTATCCGCTCAGGATCAGACAATATGCGATCCGCCGCGATTCTGGCGGAACGGGTCAGTTCAAGGGTGGAGATGGCCTGGTCCGGGAGTATGAATTTCTCGAGGACTGTCATGTCACATTATTAACTGAGCGCAGGACAGTGGCCCCCTGGGGGATCGCCGAAGGTCAGCCCGGGGCACTGGGCCTGAATCGTTTGAATGATGAAGTACTACCGGGAAAGACAGGGTTCTCCGCCCATAAAGGCGAGCGTTTGACCATTATGACGCCGGGCGGTGGTGGTTGGGGAAAACCGCGGGCGCGTGGTGAGTCGTGACGGAACGTGTATAATCGGCGCCGCAATCCAAAACGTTGTTTGAGGTTAGATTGAATGGATATTCTGGAAAACATCAAGACCACGGTTGAACAAAACCCGGTGGTCATATTTATGAAAGGCACGCCGGACTTCCCGCAGTGTGGCTTTTCCATGCAAACCGTTCAGGCATTGAAGGCCTGCAACGCGGAGTTTGCCTATGTTGATGTCCTGGCCAATCCGGATGTCAGGGCCAACCTGCCCAAGTTTTCCAACTGGCCGACCTTTCCTCAGGTGTTTATCAATGGTGAATTGGTTGGTGGTTGCGATATCACCCTGGACCTTTATCAGAAGGGTGAACTGCAGACCATGATCAGTGACGCAGTAAAGCAGGACTAGCTCGATCTTTCCGGGGGAGTGGCCCGTTCAAAGATTACTCCTCCGGCAATGCTTCCTCCAGTTTTTTCCACAAACAGTTCCCGTTACTTATTTTGTCTATGGCCTGAAGCCGCTTCAGGTGAGCCGAACGTTCTTTATCTGTAACAACTGCCACTTTCAGGCGGAGACGGTTCGGATCCAGCTGCCTGATTCTGGACCCGCCGATCGCGCCAGCCGAATCTTCCAGTGACAAGGCCGTCTGGCCACCGGTCATGGCGAGATAAACATCGGCAAGAATCTGTGCGTCCAGCAGGGCACCATGCTGCTCCCGTTGCGAATTGTCCACCGAGTAGCGTTGGCAAAGTGCATCCAGGCTGTTTTTTTGTCCCGGGTGTTTTTCCCTGGCCAGTACCAGTGTATCAACCACCTTGCAGTGATCATTCAGCGAACCCCATTCCTTGCCAGCGAGTTGCAATTCATTATCCAGAAAGCCGACATCAAACGGTGCATTGTGAATGATGAGTTCGCAGTCCTTGATAAATTCAATAAATTCCTCCGCCACATCAATAAACCGTGGCTTGTTTTTTAATTGCTCGTTGCTGATGCCATGGACTTCGAATGCACCATCATCTATTTCACGCTCCGGGTTAAGGTATTGATGAAAGACTCGCCGGGTCTTTTTCCTGTTCTGAAGTTCGACACAACCAATCTCAATCACCCGGTGATTCTGCTTGACTTCAAGGCCTGTAGTTTCAGTATCAAGTACGATCTGGCGCATGTTTAGTTCCAATTCAATTTATTAACAGTTTATCGATTGCAAGGTTTGCGAGTTCATCGGCGCGTTCGTTTTCGGGATGGCCACTGTGACCTCTGACCCATTCCCAATCGATCTCATGTTTGTTTCTTACAGCGTCCAGCCGTTGCCACAGGTCAATATTCTTGACCTGCTTTCTGTTCGCTGTCTTCCAGCCTTTTAGTTTCCAACCCTCAAGCCACTGGGTAATGCCATTCATTACATATTGTGAATCTGTTGTCAGGATCACATGACAGGGCTTCTTGAGTGCTTCAAGTGCCATTATGGCTGCTGTGAGCTCCATGCGGTTATTTGTAGTTTCATGCTCGGCACCGGACATTTCCTTTTCCCTACCCCTGAAACGCATCAACACACCCCAGCCACCCGGCCCGGGATTGCCACGGCAGGCCCCATCTGTGAATATCCTGACTATCTCGCTATTCATCTTTAACTTTAACAGGAGTCATGCGTGCATTGGGTTCAATGACTCCTGATGCAATCATTCGCCGGCGGCTCTGCCACTGGAGCTTTATCGGCGTCATGGAGCTTATGCGTTTTTTTGCAACTATAAGAAATACTCCTCCCCAGAATGGCCAGCAATATCTGCCAATCGGTTCAAGAAAATTTAATCGGGTAATCAGTCTACTATTTCTTATCGGTGGTCTGAAAAAGAACTTCTCACTTTTGACGATTTCAAAATCAAGTAACGTCAGCCAGTCCTTCACCCGGGATTGGCTGAAATAATGACCAAGCCAGGGAAATCGATCCTTCCATGCCAACATCACCCGCCAGAGACCCCAGAAACTCCAGGGGTTGAATCCCAGGATGACCACATGTCCCTCACCGATGAGCACACGCTCGACTTCACGCAGAACCTGATGGGGGTTCTTCTCAAATTCAAGCACGTGATTAAGCAGGACAACATCTATGCAGTCGCCGTCGATGGGCAAGGCTGAATTATGACAAACCAGATCAGGATTTTTTCCCGTAAACTGGTCAGGCGGCCGTCGGGCAAGGATCTTGTGCCGGATACGACTGGCAGACATTAAATTGGATGGGGTCCAGGTTGATAACTGGAGGATATGGTAGCCGAACAGGTCCGGGAGAATGCTGGAAATCCGGTGGTTTTCAGCCTGCAGCAGGCTCTGGCCCGGTTCTGATTCAAACCAGTTCACGGGATCCCCCAGATAGTGTGAATGACTGCCCGTTTCTGCCACGCTCATATAAAAATTAGACCGGAGAACTGCTTTAATATCAACTGGATCTAGCTGGTATCTAGGTACCTTTCAAGTTAATATGCTGAATAGAGAAAATAATAAACCTGAAAATCCTTAACACTTCAACTGGATAACTCTAATTATGGGCAAGATGCATCTGGTAATACTGATCTCTGTGCTGTTTTTATCTGCCTGCGAAACTACTGTTTTTCGTCAAACTCCCGACAATGCGACCGTTGCCGCGGAACAATCGGAGACTGCCAATATCCTGATTCGTGCCGGTCAGCTGACAGCCGACAGTAATATTGAATATGAAAGAGAGACGGAGACTGTCGACAAAATCCTTGTCGAACTACCGGAAACACCGGCCCATCTGTGGCAACGAATTGCCGACGGTCTGACTATTCCCAGAGACATCTCCCGCAGAACCGTAAGCAGCCGTATTGAATTTTATGCCAATAACCAGGAATACCTTGACCGCATTACTGAACGTGCCACGCCTTATCTCTACCATATTGTTGAAGAACTGGAAAAGCGCAACATGCCACTGGATCTTGCCTTGTTGCCCATCGTGGAAAGCGCTTATCAACCATTTGCCTATTCACGTAGCCACGCTTCCGGTATCTGGCAATTTATTCCAAGTACCGGGCGTCATTATGGCCTTAAACAAAACTGGTGGTACGACGGCCGACGCGACATCATTTCCGCGACACATGCGGCATTAAAATATCTGGAAAAATTACACAAGGATTTTGACGGTAACTGGTTGCTGGCGCTTGCCTCTTACAATACCGGTGAACGAAATGTTCAACGTGCTATTCGCAGAAACCAGAAGAAAGGCAAACCCACTGACTTCTGGTCGCTCAAACTGCCACGCGAAACCCGGGGTTATGTACCAAGCCTGATTGCTATTGCAGAAATTGTCTCAGACCCGGATAAATACCGGGTCACCCTGAACCGTATTCCCGACGAACCCTTCTTTGAAATCATAGATGCCGGTGGCCAGATTGACCTTGCTACCGTATCGGAATTGACCGGCATGACAATGGAAGAAATTTATACGCTTAATCCAGGCATCAACAAGTGGGCAACCGATCCCAACGGGCCCCATCATTTGTTGATACCTCTGGACAAGGCCGGAGAGTTCAAACAGAAACTGGCTGCTTTGCCGGATGGAGAGCGCGTCAAGTGGGATCTCTACGAGGTGAAACAAGGTGATACCCTGGGACGAATAGCCTACCAGTACCGTACTGATCTCAAGAGCCTGAAAAAGATCAATAAACTACGTGGCAACATGATTCGCGTCGGGCAAAAACTGATGATACCCACATCCAAGCAACCGTTCGAAAAATATTCTCTCAGTCAGGATGCGCGTATGTATAATGGCCTGAAACGGACTGGTGACGGTAAACGACTGGTTTATACCATCAGGAAAGGTGATACCTTGTGGGACATCAGCAGGGACTATGGTGTCACAGTCAATCAATTGTGTGCCTGGAATGGCATACAACCACGCACCATCCTCCGGCCTGGAGGTGAACTGGTGGTCTGGAGTAAGGACAAGGATTATGCCAAGGTCATTCCGGTCTCAACTCAAAAAACCAGTTTCGATGGGGAGTCTAGGCGGATCAACTATACTGTGAAATCAGGTGATTCACTCTGGTTAATCGCAAGACGGCACGGAGTCACAGTCAACGAACTGCAAAAATGGAACAGCCTGAAGAAAAAGACATTACTGAAGCCGGGACAAAACCTGGATATTTATATCGGACAGGCGCCGACGGACGCCTGAACAATAATACAATCGCATGCCGTCGCAGCACCAGGAGATCCAAACTGGTGTCTGAAAATTGAAAGTAATGACTTCCTTTAATCTTTATCCCCAATAAAAGCCTGACCTATGATCAAGCTGGCGAAATTTCTGGTACGCGGACTACTTAAGATACTCTACCGGGTTGAAGTCAGCGGCATGGAAAACTACTTCCTTGCAGGTAACCGGGTCCTGATCGTAGCTAACCACACATCACTACTTGACGGTCTATTGCTCTATGTCTGGTTGCCGGAGACACCAACGTTTGCCATCAATACCCAGATAGCTAGAAAAAAACAATTCAGGTTCTTTCTGAAATTTGTTGACCTGTTTATCATGGATCCGACCAATCCGCTATCGGTAAAATCGATGATCAAATATATCAAGGAAGACCGTAAGGCAGTGATTTTCCCTGAAGGCCGCATAACAATTACCGGGGCATTGATGAAAATCTATGAAGGGCCCGCCCTGGTTGCTGATAAAACAAAGGCCTCTGTTTTACCCATTGCAATAGATGGACCGCAGTTCAGTCCCTTTTCTTATATGAAAGGCCGTGGCACCATCAGGCGTTTCCCCAAGATAAAGCTGACTGTACTGCCCCCGGAGAAAATCTCGGCACCATCCAATATGCAGGGATCAGAGAGACGAAGGATTGTCTCCCTGCAGTTACAGGACCTGATGTATAAACTGATTTATTCCTCGTTCAATTACCGCACATCGATATTCGATGCCCTGCTTCATGCCGCGGATCGATATGGTAAACACAGGAAAATCATCAACGACATCAATCAGCAGGAACTCACCTATAAACAAATCATTACCCGTGCCGTAGTGCTGGGTGATTATTTCAGGAGAATCACAGAGAAGGATGAACATATCGGTCTGTTACTGCCAAACGTGTCGAACACGGTTATTGTCTTCATGGCCATGCAATATACCGGTCGTATTCCGGCCATGTTGAATTATACAGTCGGCGCCATGGCCATGCTCCAGGCCTGTGAAACCGCCAATATAAGGCAAGTGATAACATCAAAAAAATTTATAGAGAATGCCGGGCTTGAATCACACGCATCATCTCTTGAAGAAAAGCTTGAAGTGATATATCTCGAAGATCTGAAAGAAAAAATCAACCTGATATCCAAGATAACCGGATTTTACCATGCCCTGCGGGCAAGACATTTTCATCAACAATATGCTGGCCTCATCAATCCGGACCAGCCGGCGGTTATACTGTTTACATCCGGATCGGAAGGTGCACCCAAAGGCGTTGTCCTGTCACACAGCAATCTCCTGTCCAATTATGCCCAGGTCAGTTGTCATATTGATTTCAATCCTGCTGATATCCTGTTTTCCTGTTTGCCGTTATTCCATTCATTTGGTCTGAATGCAGGTGCCCTGATGCCATTATTCGGCGGCAGCAATATATTTTTCTATCCCACTCCGTTGCATTACCGTGTGATACCGGAACTCGTTTACGAACTCGGAGTAACGATTTTCTTCGGCACCAATACCTTTTTCAAGGGTTACGCCAAACATGCGCATCCATTTGATTTCAATTCTTTGCGCTATGTAGTGGCCGGTGCTGAAAAACTGAAAGAAGACACAATAGAAATATGGCAGGAAAAATTCGGCATTCGCGTTCTGCAAGGTTACGGGGTAACTGAAGCCAGTCCGGTAATTTCAGTCAATACACCAATGATGAACCGGAAACATACTGTGGGTCGATTGCTGACCGATATGGAATGCCATATCCAGCCAGTTGAAGGAATTGAGAAAGGTGGCAAGCTGCTGGTAAGGGGGCCCAATATCATGCTGGGTTACCTGATTCATGGAAGTGATAAACTGAAAGAACCGAAAAGTGAAAAAGGTCGAGGCTGGTATGATACCGGTGACATCGTGGATATTGATGAAGAAGGCTTTATTACGATTCTGGGCCGGGCCAAGCGCTTCGCCAAGATCGGTGGCGAAATGATCTCATTGACGGCTGTTGAGGAACTTGCACTAAAGACCTGGCCAAAATTTAACCATGCGGCTGTTAATCTTCCAGACGAGAAAAAAGGCGAAAAGATCGTGTTGATGACGGATAACCCATCTGCCACACGTAGGTCAATTCAGGAAACCGCGCATCAGCTGGGCATTGGTGAATTATATATCCCCAAAAAAGTCATTATCATTGACAAGTTGCCGGTACTCGGAACTGGAAAAACTGATTACCGGACGATTCTGGATATTGCGATTGAAGATGACAAGGGCAGTGTCATCGACAAACTGTCCCGCTTTGTCAGACATTAAAATTCCGGGCAACCATATCAAAGCACGCTTTCAATTGCAGTGATCACCGTCGTCTCAACTTCCCATAACACATCTTTCGCCGGGCTAGCCGGGGAAACTTGAATCAGTTTTTCAAATAATATGGTAGTCGTTCCTTGCTTGTGTAACAGAGTGACTGACATTGGACACAGGGCCATCAGATCCGGATCAAGATTCAGCAGCTGGTTGGCAAAGTATGGATTACAAATGATCATGCTTTTTACTGCTTCAAAGGCATTGCGATTGTAGTCCTCACCCCACTTGTCCTTGTTACGAGCAAGGTTCTTGCCTATATTCGCTTCAAAAATGACATAAAATCTTGAGCGTTCCAGTGCCTGATAGAGCTCGGTATAGGTTTCTTCCATTGGTTTAACGGTGCTCGCCTTGTATATAGCTGTTTCTTTATCGGCGGCAAATCCCGCTATAGATATCATGACCAGTATTAATCCAAGCAAGTAATTATGCATCAAGTTTCTCCTGACAGTCTTTTGTTATCCACTTTGAAACTCTTTTTCTCTGGAGGCATAGTGATGTGCCAGCCGGGTAGTCTCCGGCAGCTTGTAACGGGTAACACATTTCATCACTGTGGCGACAGCGCTTGCTAGGCAGATTCGGTGTCCGATTGATACAAAGATCGGTTTGACATGAATTCGGGTACGCAGGACAGCGCCAATCGTTTCCTGTTCATGTATCAGAGGTTGCCAGTCACCTTTCCGATCGGCTGGAATTCGATATTTACCCAGTAATCGTGTCTTGCCCACACCGATAGCGGGCGTATTCGTCAGAACCCCGAGATGACAGGCGATACCAAAACGCCTGGGGTGAGCGTAGCCCTGGCCATCGCACAGGTAGATATCCGGTTTTTGTTTAAGCTTTTTCACGGCCGCCAGGACCGCCGGTAGTTCCCGGAAAGATAATAATCCGGGGATGTAGGGAAACCGGGTCTCTTCTCTGGCAATAACGACGTCCAGCAATTCCAGCCTGCGGTAATCCAGAATAACCACGGCAGCCCGGGTAATGCTACCGTCGTCCTCAAAGCCAACATCGACCCCGGCCACGTGCCGAATTTTACCAAAATCATCCCGGGCAATAACCTGCTGACGAAGCCGGTTTTGTAAGTCGATGGCCTGAGCCGGGGTCAGGTCCCAGTCATGTCCTTTCGCTAACAACGCGAACACCAGGTCAATCCACAGACAGGGCGAGTATCATGCTGACCTGGCACAATGGCCGCCCTGATTCATCACTCCACTGATTTAGGACACCCTGGATATGCAGCAGCGCCTTTTTACCCGATGAGATGGATTGTACTGCACCCCATTTCAGCAAGGCACGTTTCACAGAGTCAGTCATCAGAAAGGTGTCCTTGCCTGCCATCCTCAGAAAATAAGGCCCGGAATTACCACCAAGCTGGAAAAATCTGCTCTTGAGATCCTGCCATAGCATAACGATACGATTCGTCGGCCAATCTGCCAGGTAACTGCCCATGGATTTACCTTCCTGGTGCAGCCCGGCTATCGCCTGGGCGTTATGCCGGACAGCACGGATCTTTCCCCAATGCCGGATGATCCGGCGATCAGTCATTAACTTCTCCAGTTCTTCATCACTCAATTGACTTACCCGGTCAACATCAAAGCCGTGGAATACGTCCTCAAAAGCTGGCCATTTACCATCCACCATGCTGTGCTTGAGTCCCGCGCGAAATATCCTGCGGGACATTAAGGATAGAAACCAGTCGTCACCTTTCTTCCTGAGCTGGTTCGGCGTGACTGGCTTCGGTAGTCTGGCTTTCAGATTGCTTTCACTTCCCTGCCTGAATACCGCTTCTTCATATATCGTTGAAAATTCCCTCATCAACCCGTCCGCATCATGCTATTTCGATTATGCTGATTTACCACAATGATCCTTACCGAGGCTCAGTGGACCCGGACCATGAACCATGATGTACAACATACCGCCCATGATGGCGAGGTTTTTGAGAAAGCTGTTTATTTGACCCGGATCACTCCAGAAAGGATGAAAGATAACCGTAACGGGTATCAGGAACAGAAATATTACCATTGCCGCCCAGCGAGCCTGATAACCGATCAGTATCAGCAAGCCCCCACCCAGCTCGATGATGATAGTCAGAACCAGCAGGACCTCGGTGAGTGGCAATCCCTTACTGGCCATGAATTGTGCCGTATTGTCGAAGCCACCGATTTTATGCCAACCGGCATAAATGAAGATCACGGAGAGCAGTATCCTGCCCAACAAGGGACCATATTTGTTTAGTAAGCTACACATTTTTCCCTCCTCATAGATTCCACGTTATTATGGATTTATTAAAATCTTATGACATCACTTGCAGGAGAAAAATTCCATGCACCGAATAGAAGCACACATACGGAATATTCCAGATTTCCCAACACCGGGAATACAGTTCAAGGACATCACTCCCCTGGTCAAAAACCCGGCGATACTCCGCCTTGCGGTGCACCAGTTGATTCATCCTTTTATGGGAGATGATATCACAGCAGTTGCCGGCATGGAGTCCAGGGGGTTCATATTTGGAAGCCTCGCTGCATGGGAACTTGGTCTCGGGTTTGTGCCGCTGCGCAAGCCCGGAAAGTTACCCTATGATGTACAAAGCATTTCCTATGACCTTGAATATGGCTCAGCTGAACTGGAAATACACACCGATGCGCTGAATCAAAATGACAAGGTTCTGCTGGTTGATGACCTGATAGCGACAGGTGGTACAGCATCGGCCAGTTGTGAACTGATAGAGCAGCTGGGTGCCAGAGTTATGGCCTGTGCCTTCGTTATCGAACTGGACTCCCTGAAAGGCCGTGAAAAACTCTCAAAATACGAAGTGCATTCACTCATTCATTATTGATGCTTGATAGAATACGGGGGCATGTCTAGACTCAGTTCCAGGGAGAAAAAGATGGCATTGGTCAAGATAGTTGAATCACGAGCTGACGCGAATTACATGATTCGTGAAGTAGACAAACGAGGTGATGCCGACCTGCTTGTTTGCAAGGTAGAAAACAAACGCGATGCCATTCATGATGATGGAATCTGGTGTTTCGTTGATTCAATGGCGGATGCGACTTTCTCTGTTGGTTTGCTTGATAGCCGCGCAAACGCAGATTTTCTTGTCTGTTATGTTGATTCAAGAGGTGAAGCCGGTTGGCGTACTGAACATCCATTGCGAGGGAAACTGTCATGAATGTAAATTTTCCATTGCTGTTGGCCAAAATCTCACCACTGGTCTATTTCGGCATAGCCCTTATTTTAATGGTGCTGCTCGACTATTTCATGCCCTTGTCGCACATGATATTCATTCCTTTGAGAATTCTGGGTGGCCTGATTTTTCTTGGCGGGATTTTTATTATTTTCAAAATTGCAAAGCAATATGAACAAGAAGGGACTCCCATCAAATACCTTGCAAGGCCGACGACTATTCTCACTACCGGGCCCTATCGTTACAGCCGCAATCCAGTCTATCTTGCCATGTTGCTCAGCTTGCTTGGCGCCTGGATAGCACTTGCCAGCCTGTCACCTGTGATAGTCATTATTGGTTTCTTTTTCCTGTTGGACAGATGCATCATCCCGCAGGAAGAGATTTTTCTTGAAGCTGAGCAACCGCAACAATACCTGGATTATAAATATCAGGTGCGACGCTGGTTATAGTGGCTAGCTTAAGCCACCATTCACCTTAATCATTTCACCTGTTATATAGGAAGAATCATCCGAAGCCAGGAACACGGCCGTCTCGGCAATGTCTTCCGGTTTACCAAAGCGTCCCAATGGAATTTCATTGACCCGTTCCTGATAATAGTCCTTATCCATGAGATCCTCGGCAAAGGCAGTCTGTATCCAGCCGGGGGCAATGACATTGACCCGGATTTCGGGTCCATAGGATTTTGCGTAAGCCCGGCTGAAGCCCAGTACACCCGCTTTAACTGCAGCGAACATCTGCGGATTGGCACCCTGGAAACCATGGATGGCAAGGTCCCATGCCATGTTAATAATTACACCATGTCCCTGTTTAAGCATCAGCGGTGCCAGTGCCCAGCAACAATTGATGGTCCCTTTCAGGTCAACGTCGATCAACCGCTCCAGTTTATGTTCATCCATCAACTCGGCCCCGGAACCGGTGAGGATATCCATCCCGGCATTGTTTACCCAGATATCAATTGAACCAAATTCTGATTTGGCCTTGTTTAGCAAAGAGACAATGGATTCAGGATTCCCGACATCCGCCTGTACCGTCAGCGCCCGGCCTCCGGTTGAACGGATGGACTCCGCTACCGCCTCTGCCTTATCAGCAGACTGATAATAATTGACGATTACATTGGCATCTTCACGCGCAAAGGCCAGTGCAATAGCCTTGCCAATCCCACTACTGGCCCCGGTTACGACGGCGTTTTTTTGCTGAAGTTTAGGCATTCGTCTAGACTGTAATTAAACACCTGCATTGTATCGCTATTACTGGACGGCCGCATATTCATGATCCGATGATCAACGCACCAATTCTTCAGCACTTGCCGAATGTCTATTCATACAGTGATACACTGATTACATCGGGACAACCGGCTGCTGAAGACTTTCAATTAATCAACGACGCCGGCTGCCAGCTGGTGATTAATCTTGCCTTGCCTGATTCACCTGGCGCGATTAAAAATGAAGATACATTGGTCAGGTCTGCTGGCTGTGATTACCTTCATATCCCTGTGGATTTCAAGGCGCCCAACAAGAATAACCTGGAGGCCTTTTTCACGGCCATGGATGCGAATCGGGACAAATCCAAGCTGGTCCACTGCGCGTATAATTGGCGTGTCTCCGCGTTTGTCTTCCTCTACCGGGTCATCAAATGCAATACGGCAACTGACGAAGCGATGGCCGATCTGAGGAACATCTGGATACCTGATAGCATCTGGCAGACCTTTATCAGTGAGATGCTGGCAGACCAGTTACCTGGCCTGTGAGTCATCTTTTCTAACCAGCAATCCCGAGATGGCAATGGATACAGAGTAACTACTTCAGGTTATTTATTTAATTTATTGTTTTATAATATATTTCAACTTAGTTAGAACTGTCGTTTATTAGTGACAGTCATGCGATCCTTGACCTCCCAGCTACATCGTAAGCGCTTGATATTTAACTGATGCCCTGCGCATCGCAGGTCAATTCATAATTTCAGCATGGCTAAGCTATCAGATTTCACTGTGTTAATGATACCTGCATCACATTAACCGCCTAAAATTCGGCCATAACATCCTCAGGGCATGCGCATTGCAGTCCAATTCTTAATGGATATCACAAAACAAAAGATACTGGGCAAGCGAGTCAATATACTTTACCGGCAATCCTCTGTGGCCATCATCGGCATGGTCATCATCGCGGTAGTTATCTGTCTCCTGCTCTATAACCTGGCCGAACCGGATGCTGCATTTGTAAAATTCATGTTCTTCTGGCTGGTGGCACTGATTGTTGTTTCCAGTCTGAGATTGTTTGCCGTGTCCTTATACCATAACCGCCCTGACGTACTGAAAGAGCACCAATGGCTGTATTTCTATGTGCTCTGGATTGCCATATCAGGCATTCTCTGGAATATTCTGTATTTTGAACTGTCCTGCAAATTGGAACCTGTTTATCTCTACTTCTTCATCATCACGGTTGCAGGAATGACTGCTGGTGCACTCGGTACTTACAACACATCATTCCTTGCATTCAGTGTCATGATCATTTCTACACTGGGCCCTATGACAGCCATCAGTCTGTTTTCTGATGATGAAATTATCCGCAGTCTGGGCATCATGCTACTTGTCTATATTATTTTCCTCCTCATTGCATCTTACCGACTTTGCAATCAGATCAATAACCTGATCTTCAATGAATTCATGATTACGCGACTGCAATCTGAAAAAAGCCAGGCAGCAATGGTCAATACAGAGCTTGAGAATGAGATCAGGCAACGCATTGCCACAGAGGGAAAACTGAAAGAGGAAAAAGACAAGGCGGAAGCGCTCGCGGATACGCTTTTAACAATATCATCCAAGGACGGACTTACGGGACTCTTTAACCGGAGACGTTTCGATGAATTCATCGAAAAAGAATGGAATCGGGGCATGCGTGCAAAGGAACCATTAACCCTGATCTTCTGCGACATTGACTGCTATAAAGCCTACAATGACAGCTATGGCCACCTGGCTGGCGATGACTGCCTGAAGCAGATTGCCGAAGTCCTGGAGCATTTTACAAGGCGCGCCAGTGATTTTGCTGCCCGATACGGTGGTGAAGAATTCGCTGTCGTTTTACCAAATACCACCCTGGAAATGGCACATTATGTCGCAGAACAAATCAGGACAGGAGTTGAAGATCTGAAAATTCCCCATCAATCCTCAACTGTCAAAGATATCGTGACTATCAGTATGGGTGTGGTTACACTGATACCAAATCAGGAAAAATCGACAAACGACCTGATTAACCTGGCTGACCAGGCACTCTATGAAGCAAAAGCAAACGGGAGAAATCAGACGGTTGTCTCAAAAGTTACATCCTGAGGTCTACCACTGGAATCCTGGAACAGATGGTGCATTAACGGCAGTCCGCCTCTCCGATAAGCTCTGCTCAATGGGTTACGAATGCACCCGTTACACTTATTCATTGGGAACCTGTTTCCCTGAACATACACATCCAGTTGACAAAATTGATGCCGTGCTGGCCGGGCGCTTTCTGATACGGATTTATGGTATTGATGTTGTTCTTGAGGCAGGAGACTGGGTAATCGTACCCAGGAATACAATCCACTCTGCAGAGGTTATTGGTGATCAGGATGTCGTCAGCATAGATGCGGTCAAGCTGGACTAGATAAGCTACAGACCACTACCCGGATACTCGCCAACCACATCGGTAAAACAGTTCCTGACCTTACCTGTCACTGTGAGATATTCATCGATAAAACCTTCAGCATCGGCTGACCCCGCATCTCTTGCATAACCCATAGCCCTGGCCAATGTCTGGATCTGTTCAGGGTCCTGTGAGAAAGCACTGACACTTTTCAAATCAGCTACCCTCAACACACCTTCAACTCGTTTGAGAAAATCATAAGATTGTAATAATAGCCCGACTTGATCACCAGTGAGCAAGTTTTTATTTCCGAGTTGCCGCAAGGCGTTTCTGGTTGACGCAGTTTTCAGCTCGGGAAACTCATGCCCATAACCAAGCTGGAGGAAATGAGTAAGAAAATCGATGTCCATGATACCGCCTGGGCCTCGCTTGATTTCAAATTTGCCTTTTGGATTGCCGAGTTCCTTCTCAACCTTGAATCTCATGTCCAGAATTTGCTTCCTGAGGTGAGCTTCATCGTATATAGCGTAGATTTTTGAGCTGATGGACGATAACGCCTCGCTAGCCAGATTATTTTCATCAACAACAGGACGGCAACGGGTCATCATTTGCCGTTCCCAGATATCCCTGTCCTCGGAGTGGTATTCGATGAAATAGCTGGCCGGGCTTATCAAAGTACCGGAAGTTCCGTGTGGCCTGAGCCTCATATCAATTTCATAGAGCAAGCCACAGGCGGTTGGTGTGGCAATATGTCTAAGCAGCAACTGAATCCGCCTGGTGAGCGCTGCATGCTCTGAGGATTCACCCGAATACAGAAAGATTAAATCCAGGTCAGAACCATAATTCATTTCTTTTCCGGCCATCCGTCCCATGGCCAGTATTGCAGGATATTGCGGGTCACCTTCCGCCCCATCCATAACCAGATGCACGGCGAGTTGCAGGGTTATTTCTGCAAGGTGTGATAAAGCGACTTCAGATTGTTCATCATCCAGTCTGTCAGTGAGCTGAAACAGGAGTATTTGCAACATGATTTCATTTTTCGCCAGACGCAAACGTTCGAAGCGATCCTCCAGATCCGAATCAATATCATTGTCCCGGATAAATTCAAGCATGCTGGACTTTGAAAAGTCAGGATCTGTCCGCATGTCATCAAAATATTTTTTGATTTCGAGTCCACGAAAAAAAACAAGCCGGGTAAAATACCAACTTGCTCCAAACAACTTTGCCAACAGCGGCAGATTTTCAATAGTTTCACTCCAGCCTTCGTGTTCACAAATATCCAGCCAACGCTCGAGATTGGCGTTCGCTGCATTGACATTCCATGCCAGCTGCAGTGCATCCCGGGTAGATTCCGAATACCTGGCCGTCATGATGTTTCTCCCGGCAGGATGCGATCAAAACAGGAACTCGCTATCTCACGGTGTTCGAGCAACTTTCTGTCGAATTTTTCAATTGTGGAATCGTCACTTGCCGGACCAAAACCCAGAGAACACGCAATTTTGCGACGTTGTTGTGGTTCATCAGCAAGCTTATGTGTTTGTAGTTCATCCACCATCTGCAGCCGGTTTTCCAATCTTCGCAGAAAAATATAGCTTTCATAAATGTCCCCGCCTTCTTCCCTTGAAAAAAATCCCTTGGTAGTCAGCAAATCAATCAATTTGAGTGTACTGGTGGTCTTGAGCTCAGAATGACTGGTTGCATTTACAATCTGTAGCATTTGAATGAAAAACTCGATATCCCTGATCCCACCATTGCCCAGCTTAACGTTCCATGATCCACTGCGAGTACGCTGGACAGACATGTCGTTTTTGATTTTAATAAAACGGATCAGATCATCACTGCCAAGTGAACGCAGATAGATAAAAGGCTGCAAGCGTTCCAGTAAATCCTCACCCAGTTTTCTGTCACCACCAATGATTCTTGCACGCAACCAGGCAAAACGTTCCCATGCCTCGTTACTGGCCTCATAATAAAGCTCTGTTTCATCTATTGAAATGATCAATGGTCCACTGCGTCCCCAGGGACGAAGCTTGAGATCAACCCTGTAAAGGAATCCGTCTTCGGATCTGTGTTCAATGGCCTGATTGAATCTACGGACCTGCTCTGTTATCAATTCCTGGTAATCGGGGTAACTCATTTCTTCTGTTTCATTTCTGGAAACAAAGATCAAATCCACATCCGAACTAAAATTCAGTTCCACAGCACCCAGTTTCCCCAAGGCAAATATTGTAAATGGCACCGGATCATTTTTCAGACCACTGCTTTCAAGATCCTTGGCAACCAGTTCCATGGTCTTATTAATAATATATTCTGCAAGTAAACTGAGTCGATCCAGTACAATCTGATAGGAAAAGCGCTGGCATATGTCGAGCCAGCTAATCTTGATTAATTCTTTGTATTTGAAATGCCGTAAACTGTCCAGATCGGTAATTGAGTCCAGTTCCGAAATATCAAGTGTCTGGGCACCATAAAGTGTGGCAATTATTTCAGGGTGCCGGCATAAATAACGGTAAATAAAATTGGAGATGGTAATCAGGTTTAAAAAACAAGGGACGTCTTCATCGGGTAATTTATCCAGATGACGCCGGGCTGTTGAATCCTCCAGCAGGCGCTGCAGACGATCCTCACCAATATCCGGATCAGGAGATTCTTTTAACAGGGCATCATAGTTCACTATGCATGAACATCACTCTGGACTTGTTATTCTGTTCTTTTTGTTTTTCTATCAGACGTCTTGATATAACTCGTTACCTTTTTTCCGGAACTCCTCGGCCTTTTCATCCATGCCCTTCTCCAGCGCCTCCTGTGTGTCCAGCCCCCTCTCACGGGCATAGTCACGGACGTCCTGGGTGATCTTCATGGAACAGAAGTTGGGACCGCACATGGAGCAGAAGTGCGCCAGCTTGTGACCCTCCTTGGGCAGGGTCTCGTCGTGGTATTCCCGGGCCCGCTCCGGATCCAGTCCAAGATTGAACTGGTCCTGCCAGCGAAATTCAAATCGCGCCTTCGACAGGGCATTGTCCCGAACCTGGGCCGCCGGGTGGCCCTTACCCAGGTCCGCTGCATGGGCTGCGATCTTGTAGGTAATGATTCCTTCCTTGACGTCATCCTTGTTGGGCAACCCCAGGTGTTCTTTCGGGGTCACGTAGCAGAGCATGGCGGTGCCGTACCAGCCGATCATCGCGGCCCCGATCGCCGAGGTAATGTGGTCATAGCCCGGGGCGATGTCAGTGGTCAGCGGCCCCAGGGTATAAAACGGCGCCTCATGGCACTCGTCGAGTTCCTTGTCCATGTTCTCCTTGATGAGATGCATGGGCACATGCCCCGGACCCTCGATCATGACCTGGACATCATGCGCCCAGGCGATCTTGGTCAGCTCACCCAGAGTCTTTAACTCAGCAAACTGCGCTTCGTCATTGGCATCGGCGATCGAGCCCGGCCTCAGGCCGTCACCCAGCGAGAAGGACACGTCATAGGCAGCCATGATCTCGCAGATCTCCTCGAAATGAGTGTATAGGAAGCTCTCTTTATGATGCGCCAGACACCACTTCGCCATGATCGAGCCGCCCCGGGAGACAATGCCGGTCACCCGCCGGGCAGTCAGCGGGATGAACGGCAGGCGCACACCGGCGTGGATGGTGAAATAATCCACCCCCTGTTCGGCCTGCTCGATCAGTGTGTCGCGGTATATCGACCAGGTCAGTTCCTCAGCCTTGCCATCGACCTTTTCCAGGGCCTGGTAGATCGGCACCGTGCCGATCGGCACCGGCGAGTTGCGAATGATCCACTCGCGGGTCTCGTGGATGTGCTTGCCGGTGGACAGGTCCATGACGGTATCTGCCCCCCAGCGAATGGCCCAAACCATCTTCTCCACTTCTTCCTCGATCGAGGAGGTCACCGCCGAGTTGCCAATGTTGGCGTTGACCTTGACCAGGAAGTTGCGGCCGATGATCATTGGCTCGGTTTCCGGGTGGTTGACGTTGGCCGGTATGATGGCCCGGCCCCGCGCCACCTCGTCGCGCACAAACTCAGGCGTGATTAGCTCGGGGATATGCGCCCCGAAGCCCTGGCCCGGGTGGCATTGTGCCAGTCCCGAGTCCCTGTAGTCAGCCAATTTCTGGTTCTCGCGGATGGCGATGAATTCCATTTCCGGGGTGATGATGCCAGCCCGGGCGTAATGCAGCTGGGTCACGCACTGGCCGGTCCGGGCCCGCCGTGGCAGACGTGAGCCCTCATAGCGCAGCTCGGCGAGCGCGGGGTCCTGCATCCGCGTCCGGCCATACTCGGAGCTGAACTCGGCCAGCGTCTCGGTATCGGCACGCTCATCAATCCAGTGCTGCCGCAGGGGAGGAAGACCCTGACGGATATCAATATCGGCATTCGGATCGGTATAGGATCCGGAAGTGTCATAGACCGCCAGTGGCGGATTAATATCCACCCCCTGCTGGCTGTGGGTCTTGGCCAGCGCGATCTCGCGCATGGGCACCTGCAGGTCTGCTCGGCTGCCGGGCACATAGATCTTTCTGGAACCGGGCAACGGGGTTGCTTTCCGGGTGATACTGGATTGATCAATAGAAAAGGGTTTGACGATGGCACTCATGGAACTGGTTCCTCAATATAAAAACGATATGAGCGCCCGTTCATAGTGTGAAAGTGTGCTTGCTTTCCTACGCCGGAATTAACCGGATCAGGTTCAAGGGTCACTCTCAGCCTGTCACAGGCGCCCCTAGCCGCACTACTCATGCATAATGCTTATCATAACAATTTTTGCGATAATTTACTGCCTATGAATACCGAGATGAATTTTGACCAGGCACGCCATAATATGATCGAACAACAGATCAGGACCTGGGAAGTACTTGATCAACGGGTTCTTGATTTGCTGGATGAAATACACCGTGAAGATTTTGTCCCGGTTACCTACCGTAACCTGGCGCTTGCCGATATCCAGATTCCCTTGCCACATGGGCAAGTGACCATGACGCCCAAGGTTGAGGCACGCTTGTTGCAGGTACTGGATATCCAGAAAAGCGATAACGTCCTCGAGGTCGGTACGGGTTGTGCCTACCTTACGGCGCTGCTGGCACGGGCAAGCAGTCGTGTAGTCAGCGTTGATATATTCGAGGAATTTCCTCGACAGGCAGCTGAAAAACTTTCCCGACATCGTATCAATAACGTAATCCTGGAACATGGCGACGCCATAAACGGCTGGGACAAGCAAAAAAACTTTGATGTAATTGTCCTGACTGGATCATTGCCTGTGCTGCCATCCTGTTTTCAGCAGCAACTTTCTCCGATGGGACGCTTGTTTGTGATTACCGGATCTCTTCCAGTAATGGAAGCAGAACTGATAACCCGTGTCGGGAAAAATGAATGGCGACGCGAGAGCCTGTTTGAAACTTTTATCCCTCCGCTGATTGGTGCCAATCAAACTGATACTTTTGACTTTTAAGCAGGGAGATGCAATGCGTGAGATATCTGCCGAGGAGCTTTCCGAACTGCTGCGGGAAAACAATAACAATATCACCCTGCTGGATGTGCGTGAGCACTGGGAAACCGAGGTCTGTCAAATATCAGGGTCCACCCATATCAGTATGATGGAGATCCCAAGCCGTCTGAATGAACTTGATGCGGAGGCAGAAATTGTAGTTTTGTGTCACCATGGGATACGTAGTCGGCAGGTAGCCGGGTTTCTCGAGGCCAGCGGGTTCAGCCAGGTAAGCAATCTCGTTGGCGGGATAGATGCCTGGGCGATGTCTGTGGAACCAGCCATGGCAAAATATTAATCAACTAACAATAGAAGGTCTCTACAGTGAGAAAAATAGTATTTCCAGTTTTAATTTGCCTGTCTTTTCTAATCCAGTCTCCGGTCATTGCCAATGATTTGGTTGATGCCTATTCACTGGCCAGGGGGAGTGATCCAACCTATCAGGCGGCCATTGCCGAATACAGGGCTACCCTGGAAACAAAACCACAGGCACGATCCCAGTTACTACCCACGATCAGTTTTAGTGCCGACGGCGCTACCAACCAACAGGATGTTGATACAGATTCACCCTTGGGGGATGTCGGCAAGATTGATTTTGAAAGTTACGGTTATTCTCTGGATCTCAACCAGCCGGTTTTCAGGTATGACCGCTTTCTGGCACTGAAACAGGCTGACAGCGAGATAAAAGGTGCACAGGCCAGGTTGGATGCTGCAGAACAAGATCTGATGATCAGGATCAGCGAGCGCTATTTCGATGTTCTGGCCGCACTGGATGACCTTAAGTTTGCCAACGCTGAAAAAAAGGCACTGAAACGGCAACTGGAACAGGCAGAACAACGTTTCGAAGTTGGTTTGATTGCAATAACTGATGTTCAGGAGGCACGGGCTGGTTATGACCGATCAGTAGCTACCCAGATAGTTGCTGTTAATAATGTTGCTAATACCCGTGAGGCGTTGAGAGAAGTCACTGGTGAATACATAGAACTACTTGCACCCCTGGGCGAAGAGATGCCCCTGGTCAGCCCACAACCCGAGGATATCGAAGAATGGACCCGGCGATCGCAGGAACAGAACCGGCAGGTGGAAGCTAGCCGGCAAGACCTCGAGGTCGCCCGCCAGAACATAAAGATTGAAAAATCAGGGCACCTGCCTACCGTGGACTTGTTTGCCAGCAAGGGTTTTGACTCAAGCGGCGGCCGCTTTGGCACTACCGAAACGGATGCTGCCGTAATTGGACTGGAATTGAATATGCCATTGTTTCAAGGCGGTCTGGTCACCTCTCGCACCAGGGAAGCCCATGAGCGTTATAACCAGACCTACCAAGAACTGGAACGGGCCTACCGCGAGGCCCAAAGACAGACCCGCGAATCCTATCTCGGTGTCATTTCCGGTATCAGTCAGGTCAAGGCCTTTCAGCAAGCCGTGGTTTCCAACGAAACCGCCCTGGAAGCGACCGAGGCCGGATTCGAGGTGGGAACCAGGACAGCGGTTGATGTCATAACCGTTCAACGGGCCTTGCTGGAAGCGCTCAGGAATTATGCCAGGTCAAGATATGACTACATTTTGAGTATTCTCAGATTAAAGCAGGCGGCAGGAACCTTATCACCAGAAGATTTACGTGCCGTCAATCAATGGTTGGAATAAGCGACAGGATTTATCTAATTAAAAAACTGTCACAGTGATAACAGGAATATCGAAAAGATAAATTATGAAGTGTGATGCCGAAAATAGCGTTCTGTTGGTAATTGACGTTCAGAAAAAACTGACCTCTGTCATGCCGAACAAGGTGATGGAACGCCTCACCAATAATTCAAAACTGCTGATCAAAACTGCAAGCTTGCTCTCTATTCCAGTAATAGCTACACGGCAGTATCCGAAAGGCCTTGGACCCATAGAAGAAGAGATTGCCGAAACTCTGGATAATAACACCCTGAAATATGACAAAACCTGTTTCTCTTGCGCAGGCGTCAGGGAATTAATGGATGCCCTGGAAAAAAGTGGCCGAAAACAGGTGATCATTACCGGCATCGAGGCCCATATCTGTGTTATGCAAACCGCTCTTGATTTAAAAGACAAGGACTACGATGTATTTGTGGTAACCGATGCCGTTGCTTCCAGGCAGCGGGAAAATTACGAAAATGCAATTCACCGCCTGACACAGACTGGTATTACCTGTATTAACAGTGAATCTGTGGTATTCGAGTGGCTGCAGGATGCCTCTCACCAGGCATTCAAGATAGTATCTGCCATGGTCCGCTAACGTCTGCGGAAATAGCTGTACAAGGTATCCAGTAATACATCTTTTTTGACCGGTTTGGCGAGATGCGAGGTACAGCCGGATTTAAGACACTTGTCGATTTCCTCCCTGGTAGCATGGGCAGTCAATGCAATGATAGTAACAGGTTCCAGTTGCTCCAGTGATTCCCAGGAACGAATTAATCGGGTTGCTTCGTGGCCGTCCATCACTGGCATCTGCACGTCCATGAGTATCAGGTCATATTCATTTTTCTGATAGAGGTCTACTGCTTCCTGACCGTTCTCGGCCTGGTCTATCTCAAGGCCCGATTTTTTCAGATAGGCCTTAATGAGCATTCGATTGTCCTGATTATCATCAACCAGAAGCAAGCGTTTGCCTGCAATTACAATTTCCCTGGTATCTGGTTCGTATTCCTGTGCATTCGTTATTTCAACCTCGGCAAATACACCATTGACCAGTTTAATTAATTCCTGATGTTTGACCGGTTTAACAATGTAGGAATCTATGCCCTGCTGCTTCACCCGCTTCATATGCTCATGTAAAGCAACTGGACTGATCATCATCATGGTTTTTGCAGAAGTGTCCAATTCTGTAATTTTCTTAAGTAACTCAAACCCGGTCATATCAGAAAATACATCATCTGTAATAACGAGGTCGAAACCCCGGCCATCCTGCATGAATTTTTGATAGAGTTCCAGTGCTTCAGTACCATCGGCTGCAAGGGTGTTTTTGACATCATAGCTACTCAAAATTTCATTAATCTGGGAACGTACAGCGTGATTATGAACTACCAGGAGAATTTGTTTATCCTTGATATCACGGTACAAGACTTTTGATACCGCATGTTCTTCATTTACCGGAAATCTGGCGAGAAAATAAAAGGTACTGCCCTTGTTTGGTTCGCTCTCTACCCAGATCCTGCCATGCATCAGCTCCACCAGGCGTTTACAAATCGTCAAACCCAGACCTGTACCGCCGTACTTGCGGGTCGTGGAGGAGTCTGCCTGGGTAAAACTCTCAAATATTGCATTGAGTTTATCCCGGGCAATACCTATGCCTGTATCACTGACAGAAAACAGGACAAGGTTCTGCTCGTCCGCATCCCTGGCATCCGTCGCAGCAACTACAATTTCACCCTGGTCGGTAAACTTTAGTGAATTACTGATCAGGTTGATAATAATCTGCCGTAACCGTCCTGGATCGCCTATCCGGTTGGGATTAAGTTCCTGATCCATGTAACTGACCAACTCAATATTTTTTTCCGCGCCCTTGAGGGCATATATCTCCACTGACTCTTCAATGACGGCATTGATACTGAATGGTATTTCTTCAAGCTTCAGTTGCCGCGCCTCGATCTTGGAAAGATCCAAGATATCATTGACGAGGCTGAGCAAAGTGTCACCGGCGCGCCTGAATACGTTAATATATTTTTTCTGCTCATCTGTTAGCGCCGTTCCTGAGAGTAATTCAGACATACCGATAATGGCGTTTAAAGGAGTCCTGATCTCGTGACTCATGGAAGCAAGGAATTCCGATTTCATCATGGATGCCTGGACTGCTTCGTCCCTGGCGTTGGCCAGTTCCATGGTTTGTTCGGCTACTTTCTTTTCGATGACAATATTACGTTCACGTAATTCCCTGGCCTGAATGTCCTTGGACCTGATCAACGATATCAGGAACAAGGTAACGCCAATACCTATTAAAAGAGAAACATAGACTGCTGTCTTTTCAAAATCGGACCAGTAAAGGTGCTTTTTTACAAATAGCTTGACCGACGATGCCGGAAATTGAATTGCTTCCTGCTCTGTTAATTCACTGATTTTCCAGTCATCGGAATCATCGATATTCACACGGGATTTGAACAGCAATTGCCTGCCAATGTTTGGATACTCATTATAGAGGTCCAGAGAAATACCCGGAGAAACCGGGATATTACTGAAATATTTATATGGATCTATATACACAGCAACAATGCCTGATATCTCTGAGGTTATCGGATTGAACAGCATTCTAAAGAAACCAAACAGTAATTTTTTATCAATATTCTGCGCGGCGGTAATTGTCGATGGCGAATCCGTATACATGAAATTGAATACTATCTTTCTGAAGACCTCATCGTTTTCCAGGTTATTGTCCGGGATAAAAATTCTTGAATTGCGTGCAGTTTCATGCAGTACTTTAAATGAATCAAGCTGACCGGTTCCATTTATATCTGGATTGACTTCTCTGCCTGACGGTCTGTATTCGAAAAATGCGATATTCTCAATGAATGGATGATATTCGAGAAGTTCCCGTGTGTAACTATCAAACTCTTTTCTGGAAATGTTTTCCCTGGCCTGGATATATGCGCTTAATGTATTTACAGCATTCATACTGAGTAATACATTATTGGCAACCTGCTGTTTGAGTGATGTCAACTCAAAGCGAATTTCCCGTTCTTTAGTCTGTATCGAATTGTCCCATGCTACAGATACCAGGATTATGGCAAAGGTTATGCCAAGAAGACTGACGAATCCATAAATCAGCCATCGCGGAATCTTGTCTTCAATTTGCCTTTCCATCAATGAAATTGGTCCTGCTATTCATACCTCACTTCGATATTGGCAAGAAAATGCTCAAACTCCAGGAGTTGCTGTTCTATTGTCGGTACATCATTATCCTTGGCACCGCTCTCAATTGCCGCACCAAGTTCAGTTATCCGGTCAAAACCATACCCTCCGCCAACTCCTTTGAGGCTATGGCCGATGGACCTGAGTGTTTCCATGTCTTTAGCTTTAATTGCCTGTTTGAGCTTTTCAAGATCGGTACTACGATTTTCCAGGAAAGTGGGTATCAACTCTTCCAGATCCGGGTCTATGGATATGATGATTTTTTTTTCGGTCATGATCCTCTCACTCTGATGAATTATCTTTGATTCTGAAATCGGCAGGGTTCAGCTCGTGCTGGCCAAGTAACTTGTAGAATTCAGTCCTGTTCCTCCCGGCAATGCGGGCAGCATTTGCCACGTTCCCACTGCAGATTCGTAACACACTGACCAGATAATTCCTTTCACAGTCCTGCTTGACTTCCTTGAGGGTTTGCATGGTTTGTGGCCTGTCCTGCAGCGCTTTCTGGACGATGGAAAGCGGAATAATCTCTGTTTTACACAGGGTGGCGCATAGATCGACCGTATTGATCAATTGCCTGATATTACCTGGCCAGGATGATGACACCAGGTACTCAATGGCCTCCGGTGCAAAATGTTGGGAACCGCGCCGGTTGGTCTTGGTAAATTTCTTGAGGAAAAATTCTGCGAGCATGGGTATGTCTTCACGCCGATCATTCAATGGAGGTATGTGCAAAGGCACCACGTTCAACCTGTAATACAAATCTTCCCTGAAACTGCCATCTTCAACGGCCTTTTCCAGGTCTTTGTGCGTTGCCGAAATGATCCTGACATCAATTGGATAGGTTTTAACCGAGCCTACCGGTCTGACTTCAAGGTCCTGCAGCACTCTTAATAATTTGACCTGCAGGGAGAGAGGCATATCACCTATTTCGTCGAGAAAAATACTACCGCCATTGGCCGCCATAAACAGGCCCTCGTGGCGCATATTGGCGCCGGTAAAGGCACCTTTTTCATGGCCGAATAACTCCGATTCCAGCAATTGCTCGGGCAATGCCCCACAATTGACGGCAATAAACGGATGGTCACGCCGGAAGCTGTTTTCATGGATGGCCTTGGCAATGACCTCCTTGCCAGTGCCCGTTGCCCCACTGATAAATACTGTGACATTACTGTCGGCTACCGATTCAGCGAGCTCGATGATCTCAGCCATTTCCTTGCTGCAATAGATTACATTACTGCCAAACTCACCGGCAGCACGGCTGCCACTGGTCAGCCGCAGAACGCGCTTGACCTCCTTAATCAAATCGTCCTGGTCAATGGGTTTGGTTAAAAATGCTGAGCTACCCAGATGGGTGGCCTTGATGGCATCATGAATCTGTGCAGAACCACTCAACATGATGACCGGCATTAGGGGGTTATCAGAATGAATCGCCGTGAGCAACTGCATACCGCTCATGCCTTCCATGAACAGGTCCGTGATAATGAGATTGGGCCTGTTGGACGCAATGGCTTCCAGGGCTTCTTCTGCGGAAGTACAGGTCTGAATTTCAAAACCGGCTTTTTTCAACCACACAGACAATAATTTCAGGATGTCTTCATCATCATCAACAACCATGATCCTGATCTTGCTGTAATCCTTGATATCAGTGATATCGTTCTTGTCTGTGCTGTCTATCTGATTTGTCATGCTCATCCAATGTCGCTACTCGACCGTTACCGACTTTGCAAGATTTCTTGGCTGATCGACATCTGCACCCTTGAAAACAGCTATATGATAGGCAAACAGCTGTAGCGGTACCGTAAATACAATCGGGGCAATACTGTCTTCGACATGGGCTACTTTCAATACTTGTATGTCATCATCTTTCTCAAGCTGGGCCCCCGTGTCAGTAAGTACATATAAGCGGCCTCCCCTGGCTTTAACCTCCTGCAAGTTGGATTTGATTTTTTCCAGCAATTCATTATTTGCAACCACCGCGAAAACCGGCATGTCCTCATCAACCAGAGCCAGCGGACCATGTTTCAATTCACCTGCGGCATAGGCCTCAGCATGAATATAGGATATTTCTTTCAGTTTTAATGCCCCTTCCATGGCAATGGGTAAAAGTAGGCCTCTGCCAAGATAGAGCGCATGGTGCTTGTTAATAAACTGCTTGGAAAGCAGGTTAATCTTTCCATCCAGCTCCAAGGCAGAATTGATCCGGCCCGGTAATTGTTGTAACTGTTCAACGATTGCCGCCTCAGTTTCCGGTGTCATGCCCGCACGCCGGCCCAGCACTGTGACTAACATGAGGAGCGCAACCAACTGGGTAGTAAACGCCTTGGTGGAAGCAACGCCAATTTCGGTCCCGGCACGGGTCAGAAAAACCAGATCTGATTCACGGGTTAATGAACTTTCCGGGACATTACAAATAGCCAGACTAGCCGCAAACCCCGAATGGCTGGCAAGGTGTAGTGCCGCAAGTGTGTCGGCCGTTTCACCGGATTGGGAAATAGTGACAAACAGGGTGTCCGGGTGAACCACCGACTTGCGGTAACGGAATTCACTTGCAATTTCCACATCACAGGGAATGTTGGCAATGGACTCCGCCCAGTAGCGGGCAACCAGGCCGGCATGGTAACTGGTACCGCAGGCCACAATCTTGATTGCCTTGACCCGATCAAATAACTTACCGGCCTTTTGACCAAACACTGTTTCATCAATACGACCATTATTAATAGCGCCTGCCAGTGTGTCATGAACTGCGCGGGGTTGTTCGAAGATTTCCTTTAGCATGTAGTGGCGATAACCGGATTTATCTGCCACATCATGGGAAAGTTCAGAGATCGATACCGGTCGCTTAACTACCTTACGGTTCTCATCATATATCACGACTCCATCAGGGGTGATATCTGCTATGTCACCGTCGGCCAGAAAAATAAATTTCTGTGTGACAGATAACAAGGCAAGCACGTCGGAAGCAATGAAATGTTCCCCGATACCGATCCCGATAACCAGGGGACTGCCTCGTCTTGCCGCAATCAGTCGACCGGGTTCAGCAGGACTGATGATACCCAGGGCATATGCGCCATTAAGTTCATCTGTCGCAGCAAACACCGCTTCCAGCAAGTTACCCGTGTCGGAAAAACTGTCATAGATTTGATTAACGACCACTTCCGTATCGGTTTCGGACTGGAATTCATGACCGTTGGCGATTTGCGCCTGTTTCAGACTCTCATAATTCTCAATGATACCATTGTGAACGATGGCGATTTGATCTTTACAGATATGTGGGTGGGCATTTTCCACGCTGGGTTTCCCGTGGGTCGCCCAGCGGGTATGGGCGATGCCGGTAGTGCCCTTAAGCGGCGATTGTTTTAGTGAGTCAGCCAGGTCGTTGACCTTGCCAGCGACCCGCAGGCGGTGCAATCCGTTTCCTTCTAGCACTGCGAGACCTGCGGAATCGTAACCACGGTATTCAAGACGGCGCAGTCCCTCCATGAGTATTTTACTGACATCACGCTCAGCAACCGCACCAACTATTCCACACATAAACTGTCCTTCAATTTATTTTCAAAATTTGCTGATACGCCCACGGGATAGGTGCGATCAAGCCTGATTATTTATCTTTGATGTATGTGTCATGACTCTGAAAGCGTTTTTGCACATCTGCAATGTATTTGTTCGCCTCCAGTTTGGCATGCATTTGTTGATTCGGAGTCAATTTGTTCTGGCTCGTCAGTGTCTCGAGCAGGCGTTTTGCTGTCTCGTGGCCCTGTTGGGAGGCAGCAAAATACCAGATGAAGGATTGGTAATAGTCCTGGGGGACATAACGACCATAATAAAACATATCTCCGTAGTTTCTCTGGGCGTCAGGGAAGCCTGCCTCAGCGGCTTTCTGGAACCATTCACTGGCCTTCCTGAAATTACGTTCCACACCCAGACCCAGGTAATAATGGATGCCGATGAAGTTTTGTGCCTCAAGGTCGCCCTGCATAGCGAGCGGCAACCAGAGCTCGAAGGCTGTTTCATAATCACCCTGATGAAATGCCGCCTTGGGATCAGTCGGCTGTCCACAGGCCGCGAGTAAACAGACGCAGGCCAGCAGCAAAGAAACCGGAGCTTGTCGCATATTATTAAGCTGGATTAATTATTTATAATTAGTAGTTGAATTTTAACACTTTACAACAGAAAAATACCCAGCGGTGCGGAATTTGTGGACCGTACACATTATATAAGACAGATGGCTGATGGTAGAGGAAGCCGCGCGGTTAATTACCGGGATTGGATAAATTGGTCGGGGCGAGAGGATTTGAACCTCCGACCACCTGCACCCCATGCAGGTGCGCTACCAGGCTGCGCTACGCCCCGAAAGAATTCAGAAAGATATCAGAAACAGACAGTCAAAACGACCCACGCCCAAGTTAATTTGGGCGGGATTGATACGAAATGATCAGCGTCGCAAGAGGTCCAGAACCGCTTCAAGCTCGTTACGGATCTGGCGGATGATCTGCTGACTCTGGTTGGAATCGTCCTTGGCCTCGTCGCCAGACAGACGCTGCCTGGCCCCACCGATGGTAAACCCCTGTTCATATAACAGGCTTCGGATCTGCCGGATAAGAATGACGTCATGACGTTGATAATAACGACGATTGCCCCGGCGTTTCAGTGGCTTAAGTTGTGGAAATTCCTGTTCCCAGTAGCGCAAGACATGTGGCTTGACAGCACACAGATCACTGACTTCACCAATGGTGAAATAACGCTTTCCGGGAATTGCAGGTAAATCGAGATTAGTCGACGCTTCCAGCATAGGCCTCTACTCGCGCTTTCAGTTTTTGACCTGGACGAAAAGTAACCACTCGACGGGCACTTATCGGAATTTCCTCCCCTGTCTTGGGGTTACGCCCCGGTCGCTCGTTTTTGTCGCGCAAATCAAAATTCCCGAATCCGGACAACTTGACCTGGTTGCCTGCTTCCAGTGCTGCCCTCACCTCTTCAAAAAACATCTCAACAATTTCCTTAGCTTCGCGTTTGTTGAGACCCAACTCCTCATAGAGCTTTTCCGCCATCTCAGCTTTTGTTAGTGCCATAATTATTCTCTCAATGTCGCTCCAATTTCTTGCCCCAGCCGCGCAAGAATATCCCCAATTACGGCTTCAATATCCGCTTCTGTAAGAGTGCTAGAAGATCCCTGAAAGGTCAAGCCCAATGCAAGACTTTTTTTCCCTAGATCAATACCTTCGCCTTGATATACGTCAAACAACTGTAGGTTAATCAGGTATTCCGGGGCCCCGCTGCGGATGCACTCCAAAACCCGGGCCGCAGGTATGCCTTCGTCCAGGACGATGGCCAGATCCCGCTTAACTGCGGGAAATTTCGATATTTTCTTAAATTTTGCAGGCATATACTGCAAAATCCGTCGAATTTCGAGTTCAAAAACGTAGGCCGGCCTGGCCAGATCACAGCTGGATTGCAGGGTCGGGTGCAAGGCACCGACGAATCCGACGGCCTGTTCCTCAATATAAACCTGGGCAGACTGCCCCGGGTGCAGGGCCGGGTGCTGAAGCGGCCGAAACGAGAGGATGGTAGAGGCATGCCCGCAGTGGCACAACAAGGCTTCCACATCGCCCTTGATGTCAAAATAATCGGTTGGCATATCGTCTATATGCCATTGTTTTTCATAGGTATTCCCATAAACTATACCGCCGATGACCGGGAATTGCTGTACCGAACTGCCCTCTTGATGGAATACCAGGCCATATTCAAACAGCCTGATTCGCCCCTGCTGGCGGTTAATATTAAAAATCAGGGCGCGAAGCAAGCCAGGGAGCAGGCTGGTACGCATTACTGCCAGGTCGGAGGCAATGGGATTGATCAGTTCCAGATCCATTTCACCCGGTGTAATCCGTCGTTGTAATGCTTGATCGACAAAACTGTAGGTGATGGCCTCCTGATAGTCGCGGTTGACCAGTAAGTTCCGCATCCTTTGCAGTTGCTGGTATTCGTGCTGCTGGGTCTGGACATGCATTGGAATCAACGGAACCGTACCGGGAATCTGGTCATAACCATGGATACGGGCCAGTTCCTCGATCAGATCGGCCTCGATGGCAATGTCAAAACGCCAACTGGGCGGTACCACCGTCCAGCCAGTTGCAGTCTCAATCACTTGCATACCCAGCGACGAGAGGATCCGGGTCACAGCCGCCGGCTCGATATCGATGCCCAGCACCCGGATGATTTGGTCTTTTCTCAACTCGATTTCATCCCGAATCGGCAGGTATTCCTCGGCGCTAGATTCAGTCACCGGTCCGGGCGATCCACCACAAATGGAAAGAATTAGTGAGGTTGCCATGTCAATGGCCCGCACCTGCAGGGTAAAGTCTACGCCACGTTCAAACCGGTGTGAGGATTCGCTATGCAAACTATATCGGCGGGCCTGACCGATGATCGATGTCGGGGCAAAACAGGCGCTTTCCAAAAAAATATTTTGACTCCCTTTGGTAACGGCACTGTCCAGGCCGCCCATGATCCCGGCCATGGCCAGGGCCTGCGTATCATCAGCGATCAGTAATACCTCATTTGAAAATGCACATTCCTGATGATCCAGCAATGTTAAAGTTTCTCCCTCATGAGCAAAGCGAACATGGATGTCACCATTCAGGCAATCATTATCGAAGGCGTGCATTGGTTGTCCCAGTGACATCATGACGTAGTTGGTAATATCGACCACCACGTTGATGCAACGTATGCCACTGCGCTCAAGACGTTCCTGCATCCACAAGGGAGTTGTTTTCCCGGAATCCACACCGGTAATCACCCGACCTGCATAATGCGGGCAGGCAGCAGAGGCTTCGAGATGTATCTTGCGTTGTTCCCTGTGTTCCGCCTTGATGCTTTCAGTAAGCGGGGTATTGATACCGATACCATGGATCACCGATAACTCCCGGGCCAGGCCGAAGACACTCAGGCAGTCGCCCCGGTTTGGCGTCAGGGAAACTTCGATAATGTTATCTTTGATCGTTAATAGCTCACTAAGGGGCTGACCCGGTTTGCTGTCTTCCGGTAATTCAATCAGACCCTCGGCATCTTCACTCAGGCCCAGGTCAGCTGCCGAACACAACATACCTTGTGAAATCACGCCGCGAATCTTGCCGGCTTTGATATTACCAATCCCAGGTAGTCTGGCGCCGACCTGGGCCAGGGCTGCCAGCATGCCTTTCCGGACATTCGGCGCACCACAGACCACGTCAATGGTTTCCGAGCCGGTATTGACCTTGCATAGTCGGAGCTTGTCGGCATCGGGATGCGCTGAGACAGAATCAACGCGGGCAACGATCACGTTCGTGAAAGTAAGAGTAACCGGTTCAATACCCTCCACTTCCAGACCGGCCATGGTCAATTGCTCCGCCAGTTGATTGATATCAACTGCTGGATTAATCCATTCACGTAACCAGTGTTCGCTGAGTTTCATTGTTATTACTAATTAAATTGTTTCAGGAAACGCAGATCGTTTTCGAAAAACATCCGCAGGTCATCAATGTCATAGAGGAGCATGGCGAGCCGCTCTACGCCCATGCCAAAGGCCAGGCCGGTATATTCATCACTGTCGATTCCGACATTCTCCAGCACTTGTGGATGCACCATCCCGCAACCCAGAACTTCCAACCAGCCATTTTTACCCATGATATCGACTTCGGCCGAAGGCTCGGTAAACGGAAAATAGGACGGGCGGAAGCGCAACTCGAGAGATTTCTCAAAAAAGGATTCCAGAAAATCTTTTAACAACCCCTTGAGTTGGGTAAAGGTCACCTGCCGATCAATCATTAAGCCTTCCACTTGATGAAACATGGGTGAGTGTGTCATATCGGAATCACAACGGTAGACCCTGCCCGGCGCAATGAAACGCAGTGGTGGTTGTCGATCTTTCATCACACGGATCTGCACCGATGAGGTGTGCGTACGCAACAGCAGCGAGTTATTGAAGTAAAACGTATCGTGCATGGCCCGGGCCGGATGGTGTACCGGAATATTCAGGGCCTCAAAGTTATGGTAATCATCCTCTACCTCGGGACCCTCAACGACTTCGAAACCAAGCTGGAAAAACAGGGATTCAATCTTTTGCAGGGTCAGGGTGATGGGGTGCAGGCCGCCAGGCAGATTGCCGCGGCCCGGCAATGTAATATCAACACTTTCCGAGGCAAGGCGCGATTCCAGTTGTGCCTGTTGTAATTTATTCCGCTGTGTTTCAATTGCCTCTTGCAACAGTTCCTTGGCCTTGTTGATCGCTTCGCCGGCCTTTGGTCTTTCTTCAACAGGGAGTTTCCCTAACTGTTTCAATAACTGGGTGAGCTGACCTTTCTTACCCAAGTAATCTATACGCACCTGATCCAGACCAGTCAGATCCATGGCCTCCTGGATTGCAGCCTTTGCCTTCTTTACCAGTTCATCTATATCGTTCACGGAATGACTGAGCCTGATTAAGAAATAAAAAAGGGGAAAGTGTTTGGCTTTCCCCTGTCATACAAATTAAGTTTTAGTAATTAACTTGCAAGACGGGACTTGGCCTGGTCAGCAAGGGCCGCAAAGGCCGGCTTGTCATTTACCGCCAGCTCGGCAAGTATCTTGCGATCAATTTCGATTTCTGACTTGTTCAGTCCGTCAATTAAACGACTGTAGGACAAACCATGCTCACGGGCTGCGGCATTGATGCGGGCAATCCACAGGGCACGGAATTCACGTTTCTTGTTACGGCGATCACGATAGGCATACTGGGCGGCCTTGGTGACTGCCTGCTTGGCCACGCGGAATACATTCTTGCGTCGACCGCGGTAACCCTTGGCCTGTTCGATGACTTTTTTGTGTCTGGCATGGGCGGTAACGCCACGTTTTACTCTTGGCATGACTTGACTCCGTTAACTGTATGGCAACATGCGGGCAATCAATTTTTGATCGTTGTCATGAATAGCAATGATCGGCCGCAGGTGACGTTTGCGTTTTGTATCTTTCTTGGTCAGGATATGACTGCGATGTGACTGGCGATGTTTAAACTTGCCAGTTGCCGTACGAGAAAAACGTTTGGCTGCACCGCGATTAGTTTTCATTTTTGGCATAACTGCTACTCCGGATTCATCTGCTATTCATTTAATAATGTCCTGGTTCAACGCTTCGGTGCCAGCACCATCACCATTTGTCTACCTTCCAGCTTGGGATACTGTTCCACGACTGCAAGCTCTTCGAGATCAGCTTCAATCCGGTCCAGCATCTTTGCACCCAGTTCCTGGTGTGCGAGCTCCCTGCCCCTGAACCGTAAGGTAACTTTGACCTTATCGCCGTGATTCAGAAACCGTGTCAGGTTTCTGAGTTTCACTTCATAATCACCGTCCTCGATCCCCGGTCTGAACTTGACTTCCTTGACCTGGATTTGTTTCTGCTTTTTTTTGGCCGCCTGTTTTTTCTTGCTTAGTTCAAAAAGATATTTGCCGTAATTCATGATCCGGCAAACAGGTGGTTCAGCGTTTGGTACTATCTCTACCAGATCCAGTTCAGCTTCCTCGGCCCGGTCCAACGCTTCCTGTATGGGCAAGACGCCTATTTGCTCCCCGTCTTTGCCGATTAATCTGACCTCAGCCGAGGTTATCTCGTCATTCAGACGAGTCTGCTTGTCCGCGGTGATATGTGATTCCTCCCAAAAAAATGATGGCCGCGTTACACGGCCTCTTCAGCAAGGCGCCCAGTGAAGTCATCGAGAGACATTTCACCCAGGTCCTGGCCACTTCGTGTACGCACGGCCACAGTCTGGTTTTCCTGTTCACGGGCACCGATAACCAGCTGGTACGGGACCCGTTGCATTGCGTGCTCGCGGATTTTAAGCCCGATCGTTTCATTTCTCAAGTCACTCTCGACCCTGAGACCTTGTTTTTTAAGGGTTTCCGCAACTTTTTTGGCATATTCGGACTGCTTTTCGGTCAAACTGATGACCACGGCCTGGATTGGGGCCAGCCAGACCGGGAAATCACCGGCGTAATGCTCGATCAAGATGCCTATAAAGCGCTCGATGGAGCCCAGGATTGCCCGGTGGATCATCACGGGCACCTGCTTGCTGCCGTCCTCGGCCACGTAGCTGGCATCCAGGCGGTCGGGCATGGAGAAATCCAGCTGGATAGTGCCCAGCTGCCAGACCCGGCCAATGGAATCGCGCAGCGAGAAATCGATCTTGGGGCCGTAAAAGGCGCCGTCACCGGGGTTCAGTTCCCACTCCAGGCCGGATTCATCCAGGGCCTGTTGCAAGGCAGACTCGGCCTGGTCCCAGAGTTCGTCCGCGCCCACCCGGTTCTCCGGGCGGGTGGAAAGCCTGATGCGGATGTCCTCGAAACCGAAGTCCTCGTAGACCTTGAAGATCAGTTGCATCAGTCTGGCAACCTCAGGCTGGATTTGCTCGCGGGTACAAAAGATGTGGGCATCGTCCTGGGTAAATCCCCGCACTCGCATCAGGCCATGCAGCGCACCGGACTGCTCATTGCGGTGACAGGAGCCGAATTCCGACATCCTCAGGGGCAGATCGCGGTAGCTTTTCAGGCCCTGATTGAAGATCTGGATATGCGCCGGGCAATTCATGGGCTTGATGGCAAAATCCCGCTCCTCGGAACGGGTCATGAACATCTCGTCCGAGAACTTGGCGATGTGCCCGGACTTCTCCCAGAGAATCTTGTCGATGATTTGCGGGGTACGCACCTCCTGGTAGTCATTTTCCAGCAGCAGGCGACGGATGTAATTCTCGATGATCTGGTAGATCCGCCAGCCCTTGTCGTGCCAGAACACCATGCCCGGGGCCTCGGGCTGAAAGTGCAAAAGATCCAGTTTGCGGGCGATCTTGCGATGGTCCCGCTTCTCCGCTTCTTCCAGGCGGTGCAGATAGTCCTTCAGTTCTTTTTTGTTTGCCCAGGCGGTACCGTAAATGCGTTGGAGCATTTCATTGTTCGAATCACCGCGCCAATAGGCGCCCGCCAACTTGGTCAATTTAAAGGCCTTGATCTTGCCGGTGCTGGTCACATGGGGGCCGCGGCAAAGATCAGTAAAATCCCCCTGTGAATAGAGTGACAGTTCCTCGTCGGCCGGGATCGATTCGATGATCTGCGCCTTGTATTCCTCTCCCTGGTTACGGAAAAAGGCAATCGCCTTATCGCGGGACATAACCTGACGGGTCACTTCGATATCCTCGGCCGTCAGTTCCTGCATGCGTTTTTCGATCTTCTCCAGATCTTCCGGGGTAAAGGGCCGCTCATAGGCAAAATCATAATAAAACCCGTCTTCCACCACAGGACCGATGGTCACCTGGGCTTCGGGGAATATTTGCTTGACCGCCTGGGCCAGTAAATGGGCACAGGAATGACGGATGACTTCCAGACCTTCTTCGTCGCGATCGGTAATGATCCGGAGCTTGCTGTCGTTCTCAATCTTGAAGCCGGCATCAACGACCTTGCCGTTGACCTCACCGGCCAGGGTGGCCTTGGCCAAGCCAGGCCCGATATCAGAGGCCACCTGCCATACGCTGACCGGCTTGTCGTAGTCGCGTTGACTGCCGTCGGGAAGAGTTATCGTGGGCATGTTTCCTCCTTTTGGTCAGTGGTGACCCCCACAAAAGGCCACGTGTTGAGGATGTTCGTTAGCATTGATTCCGCACATGGAAGTGCGGCATTGTGGCACCGTCCACAATGAAGAAAACGCGAGACCGCGATCCTGCGCTTTCGATCCTGAAGAAATGCATGGAATGATTTCTTCAGGGAGACTAATGGTAGGCGCGATTGGACTCGAACCAACGACCCCCACCATGTCAAGGTGGTGCTCTAACCAGCTGAGCTACGCGCCTGTCGTCAAAGGCCGCATAGGATAGCGGACAATCCCGGCGATGACCAGCCTGTCATGCAGACCAAAGCTCCTGTCTAACCGGCCTTTTCCTCCGGCAATCCCAGGCCCCTGGTGCGGATTTCATGGATCTGGTCTCGCAGGCGGGCGGCCTCCTCAAATTCCAGGTCACGCGCATGCCGGTACATCTGTTCCTCGAGTTGCTTGATCCTTTTCAACAGTAATTCTGGCGGTTCGCCCAGGTAATCCGGTACCTCCTCGGCCACTTTCGCCCATTTCTTCCGGCCCCGGCCTTCGCTATAGGCACCTTCCATGATGTCGGTAATGGCCTTTTTCACACCGGCAGGTGTGATGCCATGCGCGACATTAAATTCCGTTTGCTTGTTGCGGCGGCGTTCGGTCTCTTCGATGGCCCGTTGCATCGAACCCGTCATCTTTTCAGCGTAAAGAATGGCCTTGCCATTAATGTTTCTTGCCGCCCGGCCAACTGTCTGGATCAGGCTGGTCTCCGAACGCAGGAAGCCTTCCTTGTCGGCATCCAGGACTGCCACCAGGGACACTTCCGGCATATCGAGTCCCTCCCGCAACAGGTTAATCCCGACCAGCACATCGAATTCTCCGAGCCGCAGGTCACGGATGATTTCCACCCGTTCTACCGTATCAATATCGGAATGCAGGTAGCGCACCCGCACGCCATGCTCCGCCAGGTATTCCGTAAGGTCTTCGGCCATGCGCTTGGTGAGCGTGGTGACCAGCACTCTTTCATTGGCTTCTACCCGGAGGTTGATCTCGGACAACAGGTCATCGACCTGGGTCGCAACCGGCCGCACTTCCACGGCCGGGTCCACCAGTCCCGTCGGCCGAACCACCTGTTCAATGATCTGACCGGAGTGTTCGCGTTCATAATGACCCGGTGTCGCAGAGACATAGATCGTCTGTGGCGCCATGGCCGAGAATTCCTCGAACCGCAACGGCCGGTTATCCAGCGCCGAAGGTAAACGAAATCCATATTCAACCAGGTTTTCCTTGCGCGAACGATCGCCACGGTACATACCGCCTAGTTGCGGGATGGTGACGTGACTTTCATCCACGATCAGCAAGGCTTCCTTCGGCAAATAATCAAACAGGGTCGGTGGCGGTTGCCCGGCCTCTCGACCGGAGAGGTAGCGTGAGTAATTTTCAATGCCGGAGCAATAACCGATCTCCAGCATCATCTCGATATCGAACTTGGTCCGTTGTTCCAGTCGCTGTGCCTCTACCAGCTTGTTGACCTCATAAAGCTGTTCCAGGCGCTGTTTCAATTCAATCTTGATGGCCTCGACAGCATCCAGCAGGGTCTGACGGTTGGTGACATAGTGGGTCTTGGGGTGGATAGTCGCCCGCGGCACCTTGCGAATCACTTC